>CAZUGI010000142.1:0-6019 GCA_964619855.1 uncultured Geobacter sp.
TGCAATCGAGGTTGCCGTAGCAATCGGATCGGCCCCGAGAGTAATTCCGCCAACGGCCTGAACTCCCTCCACGTCCTTGATGGCCTCATAGAAGAGCTTACCGACCAGGAAGCCTCCCTCGGCGTGAAGGGTGGTCTGCTTGCCGTCGAAATAGAAATCGCTCTGACGTCCGGACGCAAGCGTTACCAGTCTTTTTTCGTAAGACAGCTCCAGAATGATTTTTTTCAGTTGTTCCCGATCACTCATATTTTCCGTACTCCTCCTCAAATAGTCCCATCTGCGGAACTTCCACAGGTTTGGGGAATGCAACCGGATAATCACCGGCAAAACAGGCTTTGCAGAATTTGGTGTTGCTGATACCGACCGACTTGATCAGGCCCTCCTCAGACAGATATCCCAGTGAATCGGCGGTAACATAGCGGCAGATCTCTTCAAGGGTATGAGACGATGAAATAAGCTCTTTCCGGTTAGGTGTGTCAATACCGTAGTAACAGGGATAACTGGTGGGTGGGGAGGATACCAGCATGTGCACTTCTTTGGCGCCGGTATGCCGTACCATCTTGACAATCTTGCGCGAAGTTGTGCCGCGGACAATGGAGTCATCAATCACCACCACCCGTTTACCTTCAAGAATTTCCCGCACCGGGTTGAGTTTGATCTTGACTCCGAAGTGCCTGATTGACTGGGCCGGTTCTATAAAAGTACGACCGACGTAGTGATTGCGGATTAATCCGAGTTCGAACGGGATGCCTGATTCCTCGGCATACCCCATGGCAGCCGGGACTCCCGAGTCAGGCACAGCAATGACCACATCGGCATCTATCTTGTACTCCCGGGCCAATTGGCGCCCAAGCTCCTTGCGGGTCATATAGACATTCTTGCCGAATATGTAGGAGTCGGGACGCGCAAAATAGACAAACTCGAAAATACAGGGGGTCGGTTCGACTCTTTTAAAGGGAAACAGCGAATCTATGCCGCCATTGCTGTTACAGACAATCATCTCACCCGGTTCAATCTCTCTCACAAAATCGGCCTCTATCAGGTCAAGGGCGCAACTTTCCGACGCAACAACCCAGCCGTTGCCAAGCTTGCCCAGACAGAGCGGACGAAATCCGTTGGGGTCGCGAACAGCAATCATGCGGCTCTCGGTCAGAAAAAGCAGACAATAGGCGCCCTTGATTCGGTTCAACGCATCCACGATCCGATCCACCAATGAATTCGTCTTGGATGCCGCCAGGAGATGAATAACTATCTCCGTATCCATGGTGGTCTGAAAAATTGAACCGTACGCCTCCAGTTCGGCTTTAAGCAGCTGGGCATTAACCAGATTGCCGTTATGGGCCACAGCTATGGATCCGCGCGAGTAGTCCACCATGATCGGCTGAACGTTTTTTTCTACTGACGCGCCGGCCGTGGAGTAACGCACATGGCCGATGGCAGAACTACCGGGCAGTTTTTTAAAAACATCCTGATTGCCGAATACATCGGCCACCAGTCCCATCCGCTTATGGGCATGAAGGCTGACACCGTCGGAAGAGACGATACCGCAACTTTCCTGGCCCCGGTGCTGAAGCGCGTACAGGCCCAGGTAGGTCAGGTTGGATGCCTCAGGGTGATTATAGACTCCAAAAACACCGCATTCTTCTTGTGGACGGGATAAATTCATAAATAAAGACTCCACTTCTTGTTGAAACACAGGGACACGGAGTACACAGAGAGCTTTAAAACCTGAAAACATTCGGGGTGGTGTGAAAATATTGTTTTACCCCTACCGTGCTTTTGACTTTCTCTGTGTACTCTAAGCCTCTGTGTTTAGATAATATTGCTTTTCACGTACTCGGCCGCGTTTTTATACAGAATCAACCCATCTCCCTCTTCCGGCAGATCCTCTCTGGTCCAGCGGGGATGCTGGGTATAGTGGACGAAAGCCTCCGGATGCGGCATCAAACCAAGCAGCCGACCGGTCTGATCGCAGATGCCAGCGATGGCATTCTGCGCCCCGTTCGGGTTGGCTGGGAATTCCATGGTCGGCTCGGAGTAGTCCGGGCTGGAATATTTGAATACGGCTAGATGAGCCGACTCTATCCGCTTCAGAGTTGCATCTGTATCACAGAGAAATTTGCCTTCGCCATGTCTTACCGGAAGATAGAGGCCTTGCTCAATACCCTTTGTAAAAACTGACGGGGAAAGAGGATCGCACTGGAGGTAACACCAGCGGTCCTGAAAACGTCCGCTGTCGTTATGGGTAAGAGTTACCGTCTGAGTCAGGTAATCACCTTCAAAACCGGGTAGCATGCCCATCTTGACCATCAGCTGAAAGCCGTTGCAAACTCCCAGTATCAGTTTACCGGCGGAGATAAAGCGGGTGAACTGGGTGACCAGCTTTTCACCGGTACCGCATACTGCGGCGTGTTTGAGGCGGTTGGCCTGTGCCTTGGCGCTTCCAAGATCATCGCCGTCGAGAAAACCGCCGGTCAGGTTCAGAAAGTGAAAGTCATCCAGGCGGATGTCACCGGAAAGGATCTCAGAGATGTGGGCGATGACAACATCGTCAAAACCTCCCAGACGGCAGGCATGAGCAGCCTCCATTTCACAGTTGGTGCCGTTGCCGGTGATTACAATTGCTCTCGTAAATGCCATTTCTTGCTGTTCTCCTTGGTTTTAGAAAACTGCCAATATTACATCATGAGCGGCCAGCTGTTCATAGAATCTCAAGCCGTCAAGCCGCCATGCCGCGAAATCAAATCCAGAAACAGACTGCCGTATTTGCGCAGCTTGTGCTCACCTACTCCGCTGACCGACAGAAGTTCACGCTCATTAGCGGGCCTGTTTTTGGCCATCTCGAGCAGAGTGGCATCCGAAAAGACAACAAAGGGCGGAACCCCGGCCGCATCGGCTGTCTGCTTGCGCAGCAGCCGTAAATCTTCAAAAAGAGCACTATGTGAACCGTCGCCGGCATTGCCCTTCCGGCGTGATTTTTCCACCGTTTTTGCAGTATCCCGGGGAAACCCCAGCGTAACTTGTGTTTCACCACTGAGGACCGGCCGCGCTGCCGGCGAAAGCCCCAGTGCGCCAAAGCGGCTGAAATCCTGCACCAGATAACCGAGATGAATCAACTGGCGAAAAATATTATCCCACTCAACTGACGACAAGTCAGCACCGATGCCGTAAGTGGACAGCTCATTGTGGCGCAGATCAAAAATCCTCTGTCCTTTGGCTCCGCGCAACACGTCTATGACGTGCCGGGCGCCAAAGCGCTCACCGACCCGGTAGACGCATGAAAGAGCTTTCTTTGCCAGTTCCGACGCTTCAAAGCGCCGGGGCGGATCACTGCAGATATCACAGTTGCCGCAGTCATGGTCGCTCTGGTCACCGAAATAGGCCAATAGCGCCCGGCGACGACAGGTGAGAGCTTCGGAGTACGACACCATGGCGTTCAGCTTCTGCAGTTCAACCCGAATCCGCTCGGAATTGTCGCTGGTTTCAATCAGAGAGCGGGCCGTCATGACATCACCCATACCAAACAGCATAAACGCTTCCGACGGCAGACCATCCCGGCCGGCCCGGCCGGTCTCCTGATAGTAACTTTCAATGCTCTTCGGCATGTCAAAATGAATGACAAAACGTACGTTAGGCTTGTCAATGCCCATCCCGAAAGCCACCGTCGCCACGACAATACGCAGGTCATCACACCGGAAAGAATCCTGCACCCGCTTGCGCTCTGCATCAGACAGGCCGGCATGATAGGCCGCCGCCGAATAACCCGCTGCCTTAAGACGTTCAGCCACCTGTTCCACCCGCTTGCGGCTGAGGGCGTAGACTATGCCGGTTTCATTACGACGACCGTTCAGGAACGCAGTCAGCTGGGCGAAAGGTTTGTTCTTCGGAATAACCGTATAGCTAATGTTGGGACGATCAAAACCGGCGACAAAAACCTCAGCCTGTCCAATACCCAATTGGCGGATTATGTCTTTGCGGGTCTCAGGGTCGGCCGTTGCGGTCATCGCCACAATCGGCACGGCCGGGAAGAGAGTACGCAATCGGCCGAGCTGGATATATTCGGGTCGGAAATCATGTCCCCACTGGGAAATACAGTGGGCTTCGTCAATGGCAAAGAGACACAATTTCAAAGTGACCAGACGCTCAAGGAACTCCGGCTGCATCAGACGTTCCGGAGCCAGATATAGTAGGTCCAACTCACCGTTCTCGATCTGCCTTGAAACAGCCTGAGCTTCGCCCGGTGACAGGGATGAATTGAAGCAAGCCGCACGCACACCGTTTGCTAGCATCACATCAACCTGATCCTTCATCAGCGAAATCAACGGAGAAACTACAATTGCCACTCCCGGACGATGCAGCGCCGGAATCTGATAACAGAGCGACTTGCCGCCACCGGTAGGCATGACCAGAAAAACGTCCGTGCCCGCTACGACCTTTTCGATTACATCCTGCTGCGGAGGCCTGAATTCGTGGAAGCCAAAGACGGTTCTTAGAGTCCGCTTAATGGAGTCTGTCACCGGCCGGTCTACAAATCCCGCAGCGTGTTCTGCCAGGCTTCCTTCAATTCGGCAAGCCCTGCTTTAATAACCATGTGACCTTCGATCGCCTCAACGGATAAAACCGGCTCAGCTGTCACAACACCAATCCGGGAACAGCCATCATCACCCATGATCTCTTCAAAAGCTTCAAGATGCTCCTTGTTTATAGTTACAAGCAGCCTGGAAGCGGTTTCCGAAAACAGCAGCGTCTCGTCCGTCCACCCTTCTCCCTCCCCTTTCCAGGGAACGCGGGACAGGTCGATAGAGATCCCGAATCCACCTGCAAAAGCTGATTCGGCAGCGGCAACGGCGAGACCGCCGTCAGAAAGGTCGTGGCAGGATGCAATCAGGCCGAGAGTTAGTGCCCGGTGATACGACTGATAGCGCCCGTAAGCTGCGGCGACATCCACTTTAGGCACGTTGTTGCCGATGTAGCCTTTCATGTTGAAATATTCCGAAGCCCCCATCTCACAGGCCGTACAGCCCAACAGATAGACCAGGTCGCCCGGACGCTTGACGTCCATGGTAACCGCCTTCCTGGCATCCTCTATCTTGCCGATCACTGAAAAAAGAAGAGTCGGCGGAATGGATATCTTGGTGGTGCCGTCATAAAAGTCATTCTTCATGGAGTCCTTGCCGGAAATCAGCGGCAGGTTGTACGCCATGCAGACATCGTAAAGCGCCTGGTTGGAACGAACCAGCTGAGCCATTTTATAGGGTCCGTCAGGTGTCTTGTCCGACAGAACCGGGTCACACCAGCAGAAATTGTCCAACCCGGCCACAAGATCAAGCGAGCCCCCCACGGCAACATAGTTTCTCAGCGCCTCGTCAACCGCATTGGCGGTCATGTGATAGGTATCGATATCCGAATAGCGCGGACAGATCCCGTGCGCCGTCACCACCCCTTCAAAAGATTCCAATATCGGCCTCACCACTGCCGCATCGGAAGGGCCGTCATTGCAAGCACCACTGAAAGGTTTAATCACTGATCCACCCTGCACTTCATGGTCATAGCGACGGACAACCGATTCCTTGGAACAGATATTCAGTGAAGAGAGCAGCTGCTTCAGATCATCAGTATAATCCTCTTTTTCCGCAAAAACAGGTTCTTTATGCCGAGGCGGAGTCCATTTGGCCGGCAACTGCATGGGGGGCAGCCCTTCATGCATAAACTCCATCGGCAACCAGGCTACTGTGCGTTCGCCGTAGAGGATATGGAAGACACCATTGTCAGTAAATTCACCAAGGACGGTTGCTTCAACATTAAAACGGGCGGCCATATCCAGGAACTCATCGATCTTTTCAGGCGGAACCGCCAGACTCATACGTTCCTGAGCCTCTGAGATCAGGATCTCCCAAGGATTCAGCCCCGGGTACTTGAGCGGTGCACGGGAGAGATCCATCCGGCAGCCGCCGCACTCTCCGGCCATCTCACCGATCGAGGATGACAGTCCGCCGGCACCGTTATCGGTGATGAAGCG
>CAZUGI010000143.1:0-5902 GCA_964619855.1 uncultured Geobacter sp.
ACTGCTCGAACCCCTGAAACGTCAGGGACTGAGGTCCGTCTGACAGCGCCTTCTCCGGTTCGGGATGCACCTCCACCAGAACGCCGTCCGCACCGGCCACCAGTGCCGCCTTGGCCATCGGTGAAACCAGCGAGCGCTTGCCGGTGGCATGTGACGGATCAACCATGATCGGCAGGTGGGACATTTCCTTGATCAGCGGCACAACTGAAAGATCCAGAGTATTTCTGGTAGCGGTTTCATAGGTGCGGATGCCGCGCTCACAGAGAATGACCTGGTCATTCCCTTCGGCCAGGATATACTCGGCAGCAGCCAGAAATTCTTCCACTGTAGCGCTCATACCGCGCTTAAGCAGCACCGGCTTACGAATTTTTCCCAACTCGCGCAGAAGATCAAAATTCTGCATATTGCGGGCCCCGACCTGCAGCAGATCGGCATATTCGGCCACCAGCCCGACGTTGTCAGGACTCATGACTTCGGTAACAATCGGCAAACCGCTCTCTTTGCCGGCAATCGCCAACAGACGCAAACCTTCCTCGCGCAGTCCTTGAAAGGTATGTGGACCGGTACGCGGTTTGAAGGCCCCGCCCCTCAGCATATCGGCGCCACATTTTTTAACGAACAGTGCGGTTTTAACGATCTGCTCCTCGCTCTCCACCGCACAGGGCCCGCCGACAACCACCGGGCGGCATCCCTGCCCTACCTTTACGCCAGCCACATCGACAATGGTATCTTCCGGGTGAAAGTCGCGCGAAACCATCTTATACGGTTTTGACACGTGGATTACGCGCTGAACACCAGGCAGATCAAGGATATTGGTGTCATCCACGTAACCGTGATTGCCGAGCACACCGATAGCGGTCCGTTCACTGCCAGGAATCGGTTCTGCCCTGAAGCCCATATCCTGAACAGTTTTGACAATTTTGTCGACATCAGCCTGGGTGGCGTTATGGTTCATTACAATCAGCATTAAAGTATCTCCACTCTATTCGTGACGTTCCGACATTTTCTGTAGCTTTTCCATCTGGTGTACCACCACCCGGTTTCCCTGAACTTCAATGACCCCCTCTTCCTTCAGTTTTTTGAAAGTACGGGAGATGGTTTCGCTGGCGGTGCCAAGGCGGGAGGCCAGTTCACCCTTCCTTATCCCCAGATCAATGTAGGTGATGCCTCCATAGCTGGTAGAACTTTCAGCGGCGCGGCGAACCAGAAAGGAGGCCAGGCGGGAGGTGACATCTGCAAAAGAGAGTTCTTCAATCTGGCGGGCAAACTGGCGCAGCATAAGCGAAAGTGACACAACCAGATTGAGGGCGAAATTGGGGTTGCGGCTCATCAAATCCATAAAGCCCTGCCGGGGCAGATAAAGCACCTCGCCCGATTCCATGGCTCGCGCTTCAGCCGGATATTTGCCATCCCCGAAAAATGCCGCTTCGGCAAAAGTCTCGCGCGGCTTGACAAAGTGCAGCACCTTCTCGCGACCATCGGATGACATCCGGCAAAGCTTGATACTTCCGGACAGCAGCAGATAGAAACCGGTAGCTTCATCACCTTCACTGAACAGGGATTCTCCCTTTGTAAATTTGCGGCGCACGGTAATCGAGGCCAGCTCAGAAAGGTCCGCGTCATTCAGTCCGGAAAAGAGCAGCGGTTTTTTCAGTTGTTCGATCAGTTCCATATGGGCAACATCCTCATTAACACAGAGACACAGAGGACTTCAAAAGAAAAAGATAAGGTTTTTGATTGAAGACTTACCGACTAAAATTTGATTCAGTGCTTCTTCAGTGTCTCAGTGCCTCTGTGTTGAGAAAATTATTTCTTCAAAAACAACTTTATTTTTTCCGCTACCTGCGGCGCGGTGAAACCGAACTGCTCCGCCAGCACCTTATCCGGTGCCGATGCGCCAAAATGTTCCACACCAATAAACAGGCCGTCACAACCTATCAGACGGCCCCAAGACTCTCCTCGACCGGCCTCAAAGGCCACCCGCGGCACTCCTGTCGGGAGGATCGTCTGGCGATATTCCGTTGATTGAGACAGAAATGTCTCCAGGCAGAGGACCGACACAATTCTGGACTTTATGCCTCCCGCTGTCATGATAGCAGCCGCTTCAACCGCCACATGAACTTCGGACCCGCTGGCCATGATAACGACGTCAGGGTTGCCTTCCGGAGTAGAAACAATGTATCCACCTTTGAGGACCTCCGGCGGGCTGAAGGATGCAGTTCTTGCGATCACCGGCAGTTTCTGGCGGGTCAGGATCAAGGCTGTCGGCCCGCTGTACTGCAGAGCCGCCAGCCAGGCCATGGCGGTTTCTACGCCGTCAGCGGGACGGATCACCTGCAGGCCCGGAATCAGACGCAGAGAAGCAACATGCTCAATCGGCTGATGCGTCGGGCCATCTTCACCGACAAAGAAGGAATCGTGAGTAAAAATATAGATCGACTGAAGATTCATCAGGGCCGAGAGTCGCACTGAAGGACGACAGTAGTCGGAAAACACCAGGAAAGTGGCACCGTAAGGGATGAAGCAGCCATAAAGAGCCATGCCGTTAATAATTGCACCCATGGCATGCTCACGGATACCGAAGTGAATATTTCGTCCGGCAAAACTGTCGGTCTGAATAGCAGGAGAACCTTTAATATCGCTGTTATTGGATGGTGCCAGGTCGGCAGAACCGCCAGCCAGAGAAGGTATCAGCGCAGCCACCTTCTGCAGTACCGCACCGGAGAGGGCCCGGGTCGCGCCGTCCTTGCCTGCCACGATGGCCAGCAGTTCATCGGCAAGGTCCGCCGGCAGATGTTTGTTCCACATTTCATCCCAGAGCTTTGATTTCTCAGGATTGGCGGCATGCCATCCTTCAAAGCCGCGCTGCCAGGCAGCATGGCGCTGCTTAAGCTCTTCCACGCGCTGCTGGCAGGTATCACGCACGTCTTGAGGGATCTGGAACGACTCGGCATCCCATCCCAGATTGGCGCGAGTGGCAGCAATTTCTTCTTTGCCGAGCGGAGAGCCGTGAGCACTGGATGAGCCCTGATACTTTGGGCTGCCATAGGCAATTTTGGTAGTGGCGATAATAAGCGATGGCTTACCGGTTTCGGCCTTGGCCGCGGCAATGGCAGCTACAATCAGGTCGTTATCGTGGCCGTCTACTTTCTGCACATGCCAGCCGCAGGCATTGAAGCGCCCTTCCACATCTTCGGACCAGGCCAGATCGGTCTTCCCCTCGATAGTGATGCTGTTGCTATCGTAAATGTAGACCAGATTGCCGAGTCCTAGATGGCCTGCCAGAGCGGCGGCCTCGTAGCTGATTCCTTCCTGCAGGCACCCGTCACCAACCAGTGCATAAATATAGTGATTAACCGGCTTGAAGTCAGGTGTATTAAACCTCTCGGCCGCCATCCGGGAGGCAATGCCCATGCCGACACCGTTGGCGAAACCCTGCCCCAGCGGTCCGGTAGTAACTTCTACACCGACAGTATGCCCGAATTCCGGGTGTCCGGGAGTCTTGCTATTCCATTGGCGGAAGTTTTTGATCTCCTCCATCGGTAAATCAAAGCCGAACAGGTGCAGAAGCGAATACAGGAGCATGGAGCCATGGCCGGCAGAAAGGATAAAGCGGTCACGGTTGGGCCAGCGCGGGTCATCCGGATTAAATTCGAGAAAATTACCCCACAGCGCTACAGCACAGTCAGCTGCTCCCATCGGCAGACCGGGATGACCGGAATTGGCTCTGTCCACCGCCTCGGCAGAGAGGATACGGATAGCATCGGCGCAACGCCGGGCCTTTTCAGCTGGAATCGTTCTGTGGTGCATGGAAGTTCCTTTCAATGATATCTGATTTATGTAAAGTGCTTGAAACCTTCAGTTTTTGAATTGAAAAAACTGCCATCTTTTTGGATGCCTCTCACGTCCGGCGGGGTTGTCACTATACCAACAGGAGCCACTGTAATGCCACATTTTTTCATGCAATCGACAATTTTTTCACAATTCTCCGGACGGGCGGTAAAGCAGAGTTCATAGTCTTCACCCCCTGAAAGAGCCGGCTCATAAGGATCAAAACATAACGTTGCGGCTTTGGAGCGCAATTCAGCCGAAAGCGGTATATCTTCAAGCCGTATGCAACCGCCGACGCCGGACTGTTTGGCGATATGACCAAAATCAGCCAGAAGCCCGTCACTGATATCAATCATGGCAGATACAAGACCGGATTCAGCCAGAGCGAGGGCGGCAGACACTCGCGGTGATGGGTCGAGCAGGCGTGAGATAAAATACTGTTCATCTTTCGTCAAAATGGAAGGGCCGTTTTTTTCTTCCAGCAGCCGTAACCCCAGAGCTGCATCGCCAAGCGTACCGGTAACCCAGATACCATCTCCAGCTACAGCTCCCGCGCGATGGACAATCCGGTCAGGGAACTGTTCCCCCATGATTGTGACCGAGATCGCCAGGCCTGATTTGGATGAACAGGTATCGCCCCCGATCAGGCTGACACCATGTTCGGCCGCAATGTCAAGAAAACCGTGAGTGAATTGATCCAGAAAGTCAAGCGGGAGGTCAGCGGGAACTGCAAGAGATAGTAGCACCCAGCGAGGAACGCCCCCCATGGCGGCAATGTCGGAAATATTGACCGCCAGAGACTTGCGACCCAAACGGTACGGGTTGTGCCAGGCGCGGCGGAAGTGAACATCCTCCAGCAGCATGTCAGTGGACGTCATCAGCTGCATACCGGGAGTAAGGACGGTCACGGCCGCATCGTCACCGATACCGGTTATGACTCCGGCACCGGGCCTTGCTGAGGCAGCTATCCGGGAGATAAGGCCGAATTCGCCCAGCTCTCCAAGTTTCACCCCCGTGCCCCAGCCGAGATTTCCTTGCCGGGCCGCACAAGTATTTTTGGAGTGGACATCGTTGTGCGGGATTTTTTAGGCGTCTCCTTGGGTGCCGGAGGTGCCGGAGGCGGAAACTTTTCAAGGGCCAGCCTGAGGGCTTCTCCAACCTCTGAAACAGCCACTATCTTAACTTTCTTCAGGATTTCAGGCGGAATATCCTCCAGATCCTTCTTATTCTGTTCAGGGATTATTACCAGTCGGATCCGGGAACGGACGGCTGCCAGAATTTTTTCCTTAAGGCCTCCAATCGGGAGTACTTTGCCCCGCAGTGTAACCTCGCCGGTCATGGCAACATCTTTCTTGACCGGAATTCGGCACAGAATTGAAACCAGTGCCGTGGTCATGGCAATACCGGCTGAAGGGCCGTCTTTAGGTATGGCACCGGCCGGTACATGGACATGGATTTCATTATCCTGAAAAATTTCCGGCTTGAGATTAAGTATATCGGCATGAGCTCTGATAAATGACAGGGCCGCCTGGACCGACTCCTTCATCACGTCACCCAGCTGACCGGTCAGGGTCAGCCCGGCTTTGCCGCTCATCAGACTGGCCTCGATATGCAGGATTTCACCGCCGACCGGAGTCCAGGCCAGGCCGTTAACGACTCCAACTTCGTTCTTGTCCAGATCTTCCTCACGAACGAATTTAGGTGCGCCCAGATAGGTGTGCAGTGACCTGGCAGTCACCTTGACAAGCCTTCCGTTTCCTTCGGCCACCTTGCGGGCCACTTTACGGCAAATTTTACCGATCTCGCGCTCAAGGTTACGTAAACCCGCCTCACGGGTATACTTGCTTATGATTTCGCTGATAGATTCATCATCAAAGACGATATTCTTGGTCTTCAGTCAGTTTTCTTTCGTCTGGCGAGGCACAAGATATCGCTTGGCGATCTCCAGCTTTTCTACTTCAGTGTAGCCGGCCAGGTTAATGATCTCCATCCGGTCACGCAGAGCCGAAGGGATCGGATGGATCCGGTTGGCGGTAGCCACAAACATAAGGTTGGAAAGGTTTAAAGGCCG
>CAZUGI010000144.1:0-5900 GCA_964619855.1 uncultured Geobacter sp.
GCATACGAGATAAGGCCACGTGACTGGAGTTCAGACGTGTGCTCTTCCGATCTGTGCCCAGGCCATGCCCAGCAGGGCAAATGGCATAACAAAGGCTCCGATCACCCGGTACCTGTACTTGATGTCAAGCAGGGCATAGATCAGTACAATCGTCCAGGCAAAGAAAACAACCGACTCATACAGGTTGGAGAGCGGAGCGTGTCCCACTCCAATATCGTAGGACTCCTTCCAGCGCAGGGCTATCGCTACCGTTTGGGCCAGAAGACCTGAATAAGCTACTATCGTGGCGACCGTGCCGAGCAGTTTGGTGCGGCTGGCAAGAAATGCAAAGAACAGCAGCATGGAGATAAGATATGCAAAGGTGGTGATATTGAAAAGCATAGAGCTGGTCATGACTGTTTCTCCTTGCTGAGATCTGATTTTAGTCTTTCAACGATCCCTTCAAAAGTATTATGGAAGGCACCCTGATTTTTACTGGCATTGCCTCCAATAGTGAGCGATCCGGCCTGAATCCGGACCCAGATACGGCGGTGAGACATGAAGAAGGCGGCATAAACTCCGATCATCATCAGGATGCAGCCCAG
This sequence comes from uncultured Geobacter sp., assembly GCA_964619855.1. Lineage (GTDB taxonomy): Bacteria > Desulfobacterota > Desulfuromonadia > Geobacterales > Pseudopelobacteraceae > JACRCG01. The sequence continues at coordinate 585 of CAZUGI010000144.1, forward strand.
CCAGACGATCTCCACACCGGGGTCTTTAGCTACCTGCAGACCGGTGTACATTTTCTCCTCAGCACCCTTGTAATGGATTACAGGTCCTTTGCCATGCTGCTGCGCATGCTGGATGTTCAGCTCGGGATGGTTGGCATACACGACAAAGCTTTCCGTTTTGCCGTTGGGTGCATGTAACTCTACCTGTGCGGCTGGTCCGTTCAGGTCCTTTACGAAAGCCGATACATCCTTGGTTGCTTCGATTACACGCATGCTGCTGCCGTCAGGAAGATTGACAGCTGCCTGGCCGGCAACAGTCAGTGAAAATGGTTTTTTACCGTCCAGTTCACTGACGGTGAAGAAGTAGTTGCCGGCATTTCCATAACTTGACTGGTAGAAAGTGATCCCCTTGTACGTCAGCGGATCGTTTACGATAACACGGGCGTTGGTGTAGTCCGGCACCGGTTTTCCATTCTCCAGCACCGTCAGAATACTCTTGAACTCTTTCGGTGCGCCGCTGGGATAGTGGGCAACACTGAACTGCTCCAGACGCAATGAAAAACCGAGGTCCAGTTCACGTTCCGACCTGGACATGACTTTGGATACACTCTCCCCTTCCAGAATATTCACAAAACCTTTGTAGCCAAAAAGTGAGCCGATAAGGGCCCCGATAAAAATGATAATGACACTCAAATGTACAAAATATACAGACAGGCGACACCAGGGGGCCTTCTGGGCGAAGAGGTGCCAATCACCATCCGCCTCGGTCACAACCGGTTCGGCAAACTCGTTTTTCAAAAAAACTGCCACCTGATCTCTGAGGGTTTCAGGGTTCTCCGCGGTCTTGATTATGGCCAGATTTGACAATGACTGTTCCAGGCCACTTCCGAAAATTGTAACCGGCTGAGTGATGATTTTCCAGATATGAGGCAGTCTCTTGAAGGAGCAGGCGACCAGATTGATTGTCAACAGGTAGAGCAGCAGTATAAACCACCAGGAGTGGTACATATCGAAAAAGCCGAGAGCCTTGTACAGATTGAGCTTGGCCATGCTGATCTGGGCAAGATATTCCTGCGGCGGTGTACCTTGAGGAATAACCGTACCGATGATAGAGATCACTGCGACTGAAATCAGCAGGAACATGGTTAATTTGAGTGAACAGAAAAAATCCCAGAGGGAATGCAGAAAATCACGTTGTTGTGTTGTCACGAATATGTTCTCCTTGAAATGTACATGCAATTCCTGGACGTCAGGAACTATCCGGAATGAACTCCATATGGGCCAGCTGAATCAGTCAAACACAAACTCCAGACTGACTTTCAGGAATCTTCAGTTTAAAATCTGCTTCAGGCGCGGTTCTGTGGGGGAACAACAATGGCGCGGTACACCAGCGGCAAAGACCAGGCCCGCTCTAAAATGAATTGAGGGACGATAAGAGGCGCATAGTTGAGCTGCAGATCTTTGCTGAGCGGCACATGAAACTCGCAGCCGCAAAAGGTTAAGTCGCAACAGCCGGAACTTTGCTCGTCAGAACAGGGGCAGTCTCCACAAGGCAAGCTGCTCTTGGCGCTGTCTGTCGACTGCGTGGAGTACAATACATCGCCCCGAACTTCAGCATAGGCAAGATTTATTGCGGGCAGCACCAGAAAAACAACGAGCAGCAAGGCGGCAAAGAGATATTTATACGAGAATGGAAAAATCATGGCCTGACCGTTTTATACATATTGGTTAATCTATGTAATCTGTCAAGAAATGTCAACTGCCTTGCTTGCAGGTGCTGATCATATTGAATTTACCGTCGTTTTCAAGAGGTATTGATTAGCTTTCGCGTACCGCTAACGTCTGCAAAAAGTCGAGAGTCTGGCGAAGTAACTTTTTACTTGTTTACCTTATAAGAATCTGTAGAATCAACGCGGCTGTATTCAATCCAAGACATCAATCCGCGACCTTCAGGCAGCACAATATTTCTGAATGGTTTCATGGGAGAAATGCCTCGTGAAAAAACTTAGAACCGGAACCAATCTGATCCGCACATTTCTTATGCTCGGGATTTTTCTTTCTCTGGCTGGCCTCGTTTTTTCTCTCTTTCCGGTATCACCCAACGGTTTTTTTCTGGCTGCCCTTTTCATTGTTAATATTATTGCCCTGGTTGCTGTAATCAGGATTCTCGCCGCCAGAAATCTTCCGGTTCGCATTAACCAGATTGCCAAAGCTATGAACAGGGCCGCCGAAGGAGAATTATCCGAGCGCGTCACTTTAGCCGGGGAAACAGAAATTTCTCTGCTGGCCGATAACTTCAATGCCATGATGGAGCAGCTCGGTGGCGCCATCTCAAAGGTTCACATCTCTCTATCCGAACTCAGGGCCATCTCGGCCACCATTGCCCAACTCTCTGAAAAGGGTGTTTCTTCGGCTGCGGTTCAATCTGAATGCCTTAAACGAACTTCTGCCGCCATCAGGGAAATTAATGGATCAATCAGCGATGTATCCACGCCGATCGTGACCCTGTCCAGTCTTTCATCGAGCAACTCATCATCCATGGCGGTTATGTCCAGCAGCCTTGAGTCAACTACGATGCATCTGGAATCTCTGGTCAATGCGGTGGAGGACGTAAGCTCTTCAATCATAGAAATGGCCGCAGCAGCTCGTCAGATAAAAGAAAATGCCGGGATACTGGCGGCCGATACCTCCAGAACCGCAACGCTCGTAAATGAAATGGATATAGCCATAAAGCAGATCGGGGCTCAATCGATAGATACTTCACGAATCGCCGAGACCGTCAAAACAGACGCTGAGGACGGATGCAAAGCTGTTGATGCAACCATTGCCGGCATAAATGAGATAAAGAAATCTTCCGCTGTCACTTTCGATGCTATTGAAAACCTCTCCAAAAGGGTTGCCAACATCGGCAAGATACTTTCCGTTATTGACGGCGTGGCAGAACAGACCAACCTTCTGGCCCTGAATGCATCCATCATCGCTGCTCAAGCCGGGGAGCGCGGCAAAAGTTTTTCGGTGGTAGCAAGTGAAATCAAAGACCTTGCAAAGAGGACAGGAAATCACACCAGAGAAATATCTGAGATTATTATGGGGGTAAGGGAAGAGACTGAACGTGCCGTAAAGGCGATCACACTCTCGGAAAAAAGAATTGCAGAGGGGAGTGAGCTTTCACAGCAATCAGGCACGGCGCTGCGCAAGATTGTCGAAGGCATTGAGATTGCCAGCAGCCACATGGTTGATATCGGCAAGACCGCCTTAGGCCAGACCCAATCCAGCGTGGTCATGCAGAAGGCGATGGACCGGGTTGCCGAAATGGTTGAACAGATAGCCCTTGCAACCCACGACCAGAGTCATGGCAGCGAGCTGATCACCTCTTCGGTTGAGCGTATGAGGAACATCACTCGAGAGGTTATGCTTTCCATTACAAATCACCAGAATTCTGCTGCGCAGGTCATTAAGGCCAATGATGAAATCAGTGACATGGTCGTGCAGATTTGCGAAGCGTCTATTATTCAAGCGGGCAGTTCCCAGCAGATCGGGGAATCTCTTAACGACTTTGAAGAATCCACAGAAGTGCACGTTGCCTCTACCATGGTGATGGATGAAGTACTTTTGAAACTTGCTCGTCAGATCACTGTTCTTCAAAATGAAATGGAACGTTTCAAGGTATGCGCTTAGCCCGACCATGCTTTGTATATCAACTTGTATGAGAAGAGCACAATGACTCCATCTGAGCTTTTACAACTTTCCGGCGGTTACTGGGGCGCCTGCGCACTGCATGCCGCTGTCAAACTGGATGTGTTTACCCATCTTGCCGCTGGTAATCTGAGCGTAACCGAGATTTCCAGCCTGACCGGCAGCGACAGACGTGGCATGGAAATGCTTTTTAATGCCCTGTCCGCGATGGAACTGCTGCAGAAGAACGGCAACACTTTCAGTGCCTCACCATTCGCCTCGGAATATCTTTCAAAAAATTCGGCCAACTATTTAGGTCATATTATTCTGCACCATCACCACCTGATGGCCGGTTGGAGCCGTCTGGATGAAGCAGTCATAAGCGGTGGGGCGGTAAGGACAAATTCATCCAAAACTGAAATCGAAGCCGACCGTGAAAGTTTTTTGATGGGGATGTTCAACATAGCCTCACTTTCAGCTCCGATGATTGTTCCGAATATCGACCTCTCCGGGCGCATCAGAATGTTGGACCTAGGTGGTGGTCCGGGTACCTATGCCATTCATTTCTGCCGGCATAATCCTGGCCTTAATGCGGTTATCTATGATCTTCCCACTACTAAACGTTTTGCTGAAGATACTGTCGACCGCTTCGGCCTCTCTAACAGGATTGCTTTTGCGTCAGGTGATATCATTACTGATAATATCGGCAGCGGTTATGACGTAGTCTGGATATCCCAGCTTCTGCATAGTGAGGGTCCCGGCGGTGCTGCCCTGATGATTAGAAAAGCTGTTCAGGCACTTGTTCCGGGCGGACTTGTTCTAATTCAGGAATTCGTTCTGGAAAACGACAAGGCTTCACCGCTCTTCCCTGCCCTCTTTTCTCTCAACATGCTGATAGGAACGCCATCCGGACAGTCCTACTCTCAGCATGAGCTTACCGAAATGATGGCGGAAGCCGGCTTGAAGGATATCAAGAGGCTGGCGCTGGAACTTCCGAACGGAGCCGGGATCATGTCCGGCACTACCTGATTAATCTGATTTCAATCTGAATCTGTTTCAGTTGTGAAATAAAAAGGGCCCACTGCGCAAGCAACGGGCCCTTTTGCTGTTTCAAGAGGATTTAAAACTAGGCGCTTGCTTCCAATGCCCGATCGTATCCCATGCTGAAGGCTTTCCTGTTGAGTTCAATGAAGGCCTCCGGAACGCTCGAAAGAACAGCCTTTTCTGCATTTTCTCTGGTCACCTGGCCGGTCAGGGCAACCATGGCACCCAGAGCAACTATGTTGGCAACGATCTCGCGACCAACATCATTTTTGGCGGTATTGATGATCGGGAAGGCAACTGTCTTGAAATTGCCGGCCGGGATGTTCTTGACCAAATCTGAATCAATCAGCAGAACTCCACCCTCTTTAAGATCATGCGAATATTTGTTGGCAGCTTCCTGGGTCATGGCCAGTAATGCATCGCACTGGGTGACTTTCGGATAGTCGATCGGACCGTCGGAAATAATAACCTCCGACTTAGAGGCACCACCACGGGCCTCGGGACCGTAACTCTGCGACTGCACAGCCTGCTTGCCTTCATAGATTGAAGCAGCCTTGGCCATGATGATCCCGGCGGTGATCAGACCCTGTCCACCCGCACCGGAAAACCTGAGTTCAT
>CAZUGI010000145.1:0-5864 GCA_964619855.1 uncultured Geobacter sp.
TTTCTGGGCGTGCAGAAGCTGCTGCTCGAGTTTGGTCCGTTCATCTTCGGCACGCTTCCTGGTGACGATTTTCCAGACAGCATCCATGAACAGAGTAAGCTGCATCGCATCGGCTTCGAGATAGTCCGTCTTCTTGTTGGCAACCCCAACTACCGCAACAATAGACCCTTCCGCGATAACAGGAATAGTAAGAAATCTTTTGAGGGCGACATGCCCGTCCGGCAACCCCTTTTTGAGCGGATGATGTGCCTGGAAGTCATTCAGCATAATAACCCGGCGCTGACGGACCACCTCACCCCAGATGCCGGTGCTGTCCAGATCGTAAGTGGTCTGCTGTTCCAGAACAGTACACTCCTTCATCACATCCTGTGACCAGCTGTTAAGTACGAACTGTCGCTTCTGTTCGTTGTAGAAGTAGATATAGCCGATACTGCTTTCAGTGAGGCTGATCAGCTGCTGCAGGGCATGGTCAAGAAAATCCTGCTCGGTCGTGAAATGATACTGGGAAATATTGAAGAGGCTGGCCATTCGACGTTCATTATTTATGAGCTCCTCCTCGGCCCGCTTTCGTTCGGTAATATCTGTATGAATGCCGACCAGTCCGACGATGCGGCCTCTGGCATCTCTGTTGGGATAAGCCCTCAGAAGTATGTTCAATATGCTCCTGTCTTTTGAATACATCTCGGCTTCGCCGAACCACTGTCTTCCATCCGTAATCGTTTCAAATACGTCCTTTGCAACATCAGGATCTACATATGCATCAGATGGATTTTCACCGATTTTGCCAAACAGATCGGTGAATGCCTGGTTCTGATATACGTGCCTCCCTTCCGCATCAGACATTCCAATCGCATCAGTTGAGTTTTCAACCGATTCCTTGAAAAGCAGCAGTCCCTCCTCGGCATTTTTGCGATCGGTAATATCCCGCCAGGTCACAACAGCCCCGACGATCGCCCCATCCTTGCGGATCGGGTAGGATGAATATTCCACTGGCAGTGAGCTGCCGTCCCGCCGCCAGAAATATTCATCCGTTACGGTCACGCCGCCTCCGCCTCTAAATGCTTTGAAGATCTGGCATTCCTCCATCGGCATCGGCAGTCCATCCGTAGTCCGGTAATGGATCAGGTCATGCATGTTTTTGCCAAGCACCTCGCCGATATGCTCATAACCCAGCAATTTCAGGCAGGACTCGTTGGCAAAGGTGCATAAGCCTTGGGTGTCGATGCCGTAGATCGCTTCCACTGTCGAAGACATGATCAGGCGCAGCAGCTCTTCGCTTTCCACCAGCTGCCGCTCGGCCGCACGTCGCTCTTCAATTTCGTGCAGCAGGCTGGCCCGGAACCGGCTGAATTCCTCCGAAGCCCGCTGATTGTTGAGCTCCAGACGTTCGTTCTCCAGGGTCAGAAAGGTACTGCGATCTTCGCTGCTGACACGCCGATCAAGATGTAGCAGCTGATGGGTGGCAAAATCAGCCAGATAGGGAAGCATTGATGGAGAAAGGATGATTTGTAAAACAAGCGGCGTAATCTCTTCTGAAGAGAGGCGTTCGCCCGGGATCAATATCACGCCGGCCAACCGGTGCAGGTGCTGGCCCAGAAACTCGCGGGCAGCCTCGGCAGTTGGGGCATAGAGTGCAAAGGGGGCCTTGCGGAAATCCCGTGCCTGAAATTCACGGCAGAACGTGAAACCGTCCGGGCAGGGTGTGCAGAGAGAAAACAATCGACTGTTCATATTTTCACCCCAGAAGACAGATAACTAAAGTCACGTTATGAAAACTGACGGTCGTGTAACTGCCGCCGGCAAGACGAAAAGGGCTGATCTCGCCGAAAGAGGGGAAACCGACCAGCGGAACCGTTTTGCCGAGGCGTTGCAGGAAAGCGGCAAGCTCCTTCTCCCCCTTGTCAGACATGAGCCACTTACGACCGGCGCAACTGATAATAATCGCAGCGGCAGGAACAAAACCGAGGGAAGCGGGGTCCAGTCCATGCATGGCATCCTCGACTCCTTTAAACACATCCTCTCTGGTCGCGGAGCAGACTCGCACGACACTTCCGTTCTCAACGCTGCCGAAAGTGGAGACAGCCCCGCTTTCAGGATGCAGTTGTGAGGGGGTCCGTAGACAGAAATGTTCCCTGGACCCGGCCTGGTAGGCCGCCAGCGGCACGATACCGAGGTCGGACTCGCCCAGCGGTTTACCAAGCTGGGCGGCCATGAAGTCCTGGGCGTTCTGGCCACTGATTGTTCTGATCTCACAGCCCTGATTGTCTTCAACAACTCCTACATCCCCCATCGGTGTCCAGCCGCTGGCGGCATTTATTGCGAACTCAAGATCGCCACAACCGGCCAGAATGGCAACTGCGTCCTCATATTCCCGGCCGTTCAGAAAAACCCTGCTGCTGGTGAACTTTCGATCGTCACCGGTCAACCCGCCAAAGAAGTGGCCCGGGATCTCGGCAGCAACGCCGTTTACGATGGCATGTCCATCAGCCTTGGCCCCATCAGCAAGCACCATGCGAAATTCCGGCGTTGTCGGACATGCCGCTTGAGCTGCCGCGGCACAGGCTCTGGCAGCAGCAAACGAATCAGCCTTAACTCCGGTCTCGAGAGCGGTCAACCATACCACCCGGCCTCCGCTTGAAATGCCGAGGGCACTGACACCATAATTTTCTGCACCGGAAGTCTCATAGATCCCATCCCCGGTCCCGCCGAAGACGATGATCGATTCATTTCCGAGTGCCTCATACAGGGCTTCGAAAAAATCAGAGAAATCGGGGTCGTAGGACATGGAGGCAAACAGGAGCACAACTTCGGGCGAAATCGTGGCCAGAGATGTGCCGATTTCAATTCCGGCCCGGTACGGGTCGGTTAGAGTGCTTTTCGATGAAAGATAGCGCATGATTTATCCTTTCAAGCAGTCCATTTTTTCTCGCTGAAACAGTCCGGGTTGATACCGTGACTGAAAAGGGCATCAGAATGTTATAAGCTTTATCGCCTCTTTGAGCGCCGAAAACTTGTATGGTTTCTGGATGAAGCCGGCCAGCCCCTTGCCGACGAATTTCTGCGTGACTTCCTGTTCGTTGTAGCCGCTGCTCATGATTACCTTGACGTCAGATTTCAGCTGTTGCAGTTCACGGAAACACTGGACTCCGTCCATGTGAGGCATGGTCAGATCGAGTATAACAAAAGATATGTCGGGGTTTTGTCTGAAGGCTTCTACAGCTTCACGGCCGTCGTTGGCGGTTATCGTTGTAAAGCCCAGCTCTTTGAGCATTTCGGATCCGATCTCACGCACCGATTCCTCATCGTCCACCAGCAGGACCGTGCCGCTTCCCTGCCAGACATCTTTGCCTGTCTCGCCGGCACGCTGTTCAGATGAATGGCCTGAGGCAGGCAGCAGGATTTTGAATGTAGCTCCCTTGCCGGGCTCACTGTAAACCTTGATGGCACCTTTGTGGCCCCGCACTATGCCGAGAACGGCAGCCATGCCGAGCCCCCGACCGGTAAATTTGGTTGTGAAAAAAGGGTCAAACAACTTGGAGAGCGTTTCTTTGTCCATGCCGCAGCCGGTATCGGCTATTTCAAGGTACACGTACAGTCCTTCACTTATGTTCTCATCCAGCCAGACATCTTTCAGATAATTGCGGTCACACTCCATGCTGCCAGTGGTAATGGCAATCACGCCACTCCTGTCACCGATCGCTTCAGAGGCGTTTATCACAAGGTTCATGATAATCTGGCGCATCTGGGTGGCATCGGCCTCTATCGACGGGAGCGACTGATGCAGATTGAACCTGAGAACAGCTTTTTTGGAGATGGAGACTTCCAGCATGTGCAGCATCTCTTCCAGCAGGCGATTGAGGTCCAGAACCTCAACCAGGAATTTGCCTTTGCCGGAATAGGCCAGCTTCTGCTTGGCAAGATCGGCAGCCCGGTCCGCGGCCTGTTCGATGCGGCGCAGATTCTCTACAGCAGGAGATTCAGTTGATATCCTCATCAGTGCCAGGTCGGCATTACCCAAAATGGCAACCAGGATATTGTTAAAGTCGTGGGCGATACCACCGGCTAGCACTCCCAGACTCTCCAGCTTCTGGGAATGGAGCAGCTGACGTTCAAGTGCCTGACGCTCTTCCTCGGCCTTGATCTGATCCGTAATGTCGCGGCCAATGCCAAGGTAGCGCAGTGAGCCGGATGGGTCGTGATAGATGCTGCCATTGGCAATGAAGTGACGCCAGCTGCCATCACTGTGCCGTACCCGGTAAATCGGGCTGGTCGCGGCCTCGCCGCTTTTCATGATATTGACCAGATATGCAAAACAGGGTTGGGCATCTTCGGGATGAACAAACGGGGCAAAACTCTGATTCAGGACATCACTGACGGAATAGCCGAAATGTTTTTCCCAGGCAGGAGAAACAAATTGGAAAACGCCCTGCTCGTCCAGAACGAAAATAACATCGATGGAATTCTCGACCAGCATCCTGAAGCGCTGTTCGCTCTCCTTCAGCTCCTCCAGCTTGCGCTGCAGTTCCGGGAAATAGCTTTTCCGCGACGACTGCTCCCCAAAACCGATCAGGCGCTGCCGCAGTACATCCCAGTTTTCCTCCGTCATCAGAGCGCCTCCCGGTACACCGCATCAAGATCGAATCTGGTGGGTGTCCTCGGATTTGTCGCATTGCAGGGGTCCTTGATCGCCTTGCCGGCCAGCATATTCACGTCACCTGTATTGACCCCGCGACCGGCCAGCGTGCCATCAATGCCGCACTGCCGTCTGAGGTCGATAACCCCTTGAATCAGGGTGCTTCGGACATCGGCATCGCCCAGACCATCTACCGGAATACCGAGTGCGGCGGCGATTCTGCGGAACCTCTCCGGCACTCTGGAAAAATTGTAGTCGATAACATGAGGCAGCAACAGGGCGTTACATTCCCCATGGGGCAGATCCTTGTAGCCGCCAAGGCTGTGGGCCATGGCGTGAACCGCCCCCAGACTGGCATTTGAGAAGGCCAGGCCGGCCTGCAGGCTGGCCAGCATCATCTGCCCCCGCTCTTCCATGTTGTGGGGCGCCTCGACCGTCCGGCGCAGCGAGGCTGCAACCAGTCGCATGGCTTCCAGAGCATGCAGGTCGGTAATGGGAGAAGCCGCATTGGAGACGTACGCCTCTATGGCATGCGAAAGGGCGTCCATCCCGGTGCAGGCCGTCAGATATGGGTCCATGCTGGTAAGCGTGGTCGGGTCGACCAGCGCCACATCAGGAACGACCGCCTTACTGATGACCGCTATCTTGACCTGCTCGGCCGTGTTTGTGATGATGGCAAACTGGGAAAGATCGGCCGAAGTGCCGCCGGTGGTAGGAATACAGATCAGAGGCGGCATGGGCACAGCGACACGGTCAATCCCCTCGTAATCCAGAATTCCGTTTCCGTTGCTGATGACTATGCCGATACCCTTGGCGCAGTCGATGACACTGCCGCCACCCACCGCCACCAGAGCATCACAGCCATGTTCCAGATAAAATGCGGCTCCGCTCATGACCTCACTGTCTCGCGGGTTTGGAGAAACTCCTGTGTAGCGATGGACCTGTATGCCGGCCTCGGCCAGCGACCGCTCCACGTCCAACGCCCATCCGGCAGCAATTACATTGGCATCAGTTACCAGCAGCGAGTGCTTCACCCCCAGATTGGTGGCATACCTGCCGGCCATCAGCCGGGCATCCAATCCGAAAACCAGTTCCGGTGCCACGAACTTCCGCAGTTCAAGCATGATATTTGGCATGGCTCGCCTCCTTTTGGTGTGGATTGTTACATGATCAGCTTGATCGCCTCTTTGAGCACACTGAGCTTGTACGGTTTCTGGATGAAGCCGGCCAG
>CAZUGI010000146.1:0-5590 GCA_964619855.1 uncultured Geobacter sp.
AAGAGATCGTGGGTGAAATTGACGATGAATTTGACGACGTCTCGCCTCCGCAGGATGTCGAGGAGAATGGCAGCTATCTCCTGGATGGAATGCTGAGCGTCAGGGATGTCAACATCAAGCTCGGCCTGAATCTGCCTGAAGATGCGCCATATACAACGATAGCCGGATTCCTGCTCGCTCAGGCCGGACATCTGATGACTCAGGGCGAAAGCATCAGCTACAATCATACGGAATTCACAGTCGAGAGTGTCGAACGACGACGCATTCGGCGGGTCAGGCTTACCGAAGAGAGTCTCCCGGAATGAAAATACAGACCCGCTTTATAAAACTCTCCGGCATCCTGCTTATGTCGCTGGCTACGATTCTAATTGCGCTTGCTTTTTTTCTGCCGCGTCTGTTGGACGTAAACGCCTATCGCGATGAAATTCTGGCAGCACTTCGGAAGAGCTTCAATCGTCCGGTCAGCTTCGTATCGGGCTCATTTGCCTGGCATTTCGGCCCCTCTTTCGAGTTCAATAACGTTGAAATCAAAGAGCGGGACGGCTCTACCCGTTTTCTGTCCGCCCAGCAGATAACAGTTCGCCTTTCGTTTCTTCCGCTACTGGAAAAAAAGATTGAACTGAAGGATCTGCAATTTAATGGAGCACAGATATCCCTGATTCGCAATGTTGATGGCACTTTCAATGTCGACGATCTGCTGAAACCGGGCAAAGAAAACCTGCAGGTACAATTCAAGCGGATTCGGATTAAAAAAGGAACCATCGAGTGGCGTGACCTGGCCCAGCAGAAAAACCCGATATCAGCAACCCTACATAACCTGTCACTCTCTTTGGACAATTTCGCCCGAGGCCGGAAAGGCTCTTTCAAGTTGGCCTGTGACATTCCGGCCGGCTCCGGAGCACCGGCAAGCATTTCTCTTTCCGGCTCGGCAAAACTGCCGGCAGCAGACAGATCCCTGATGGATACGGAACTGAATTGCGACGCTGAATTGAAACAGGTCGATATTGGTAAATTCTGGCCCTATTTTGGACGTTTTATACCATTTGCCAATACGGGAGGGCGGCTTGATTTCTCCTCCAGTTTTAAGGGAAAACCTCAGGATTTTGCCGCTAAGGGGAAAATCCGTGTAAACGGTGCGGTAGTAAGCTGGCCGACAGTCTTCCATGCGGCACTCGCTCCCCGTTCGCTTCAACTGGATTATACACTTAAACTGAACGGACAGCTTATCGATATCTCCTCAATTGACGCCGGCTTCGACGGATTCAGAATCAAAGGCAGTTTCCAGATGCAGGATTACAAAACAAAGGATCCGCGCATTGTCGCTAAAGCATCTACCCCAGGCACGTTCCGCTATGAGGATGTCAAATACTTTGTCCCCTATGGCATCATTGAAAAGGACACCTCGGACTATATCGAGCACAAGATTAAGACCGGTGTGTTCAAGCTCGATACCGGAATCCTGGATGGCCGTATCAGCCAGATATCCCATATGGAGATAGGTGATAACGGAAATACGCTCATGATTCGCGGGCCGGTGGAAAAAGCTGTGCTGAGTTATGGCCCCAAGGCACCGACTTTTAACAACATCAAAGGAGTTATTGAGCTGAAAGGCAAAAACTTTAACCTGGTCGGTATGTCCGGCAGCTTCGGAACTTCGCCGTTCAAACTGAACGGATCCATTACCGAGTATAATACCGATAAACCGTCAGACTATCCGGTCAGAATGGAGGTAACGCCGCATGCTCCGGAAATTGCCTGGCTGGCAAAAATTGCCGGTGCCGGCAAACTGGAATACAGCAGCAGCTCCGCACTTATCCTGACCGGCAGCGGCCACCATTCAGCCTATCGCCTCAGCGGTGACTGGGATCTGAAAAAGGCCTCATATAATTTCCCCGGGGCAATCCGCAAACCGTCAGGAATGGCAAATCATCTGGATTTCAGCTCTGTTATCGGCAAAGGCGAGACAAAACTTACAGGCCTCACGTTCAATCTGCAGCCACTGACACTCACCGGCAGTGCCCTGCTTAAATATGGGGGCCAGCCATATCTGGGATTTGATCTGCAGACAAACCAGTTTCAAATGAGCGAAGCACTTCCGATCCTTTCCATGTGGCAGCAGTACCGGCCACGCGGCAAAGCGCAGGCGCACATCAAGGGCAGCGGCAACCCTGAGGATTTCAGTGCCATGGACTATAACGGCAGCATACTGCTGAGCGATTTTAATTTTGAGCCGGGTGATAAATTAAAGACCGTAAGCGGCATAAACGGTTCGGTTATCTTTCGGGGCAACAGCCTCGAAACTTCCAGTATTACCGCCCGCTACGGCAGTACAGTCATGACAATGAAGGGACGTATCAAGAGCCTGCAGGACCCCGAAGCTGATATTTCGCTTTCATCGCCGCAGTTTTTTCTTCGGGACGTGAACCTTGCCCAGACTAAACCGAATGCAAATATCAACCGATTTAATGCGGCGTTCACCATTCGTAACGGAACCTATACCCTGAAAAGCGTTTCCGGCCTTTTAAACACATCCAACTTCAATATCAGCGGGGTATATATTTCGGGCCGCACCCCGGAAGCCAATCTTTCCATAACATCAACCAAGCTGGACTTTGACGATCTGCGCGTTTTTTCTTCACCGGATAAACCGGCTGAAAATAAGAGCAGTACCCGCCCCGACATAAAGCTAAAACTTTCCGTGGAATCCGGAAATTATGGAAAGCTTCAGTTTTCCGGCCTTAACGCCACGGCCCAGCAGGAGAGTGGAACTATATATCTGAATAATCTCACCACCGGCTTTTTTGGAGGCAAACTGAGTGCAAAGGGGAGAATTGCTTCAGGTGGTGGACAGGGCGACCGCTATGACCTGACACTGGATCTGGTCAAAGCCGATGCAGAAAAACTTTTCACTGTGCTCGATATATCCAGAGAAGTTACCGGCAGTCTGACGCTTCACGGGAACCTGACCGCACGTGGAGACAATCTGATAGATATCAAGAAAAGCGCCCTCGGAAATATTAAATTGCAGATGAATGACGGTAAGCTGCGCAAGTTCAGCACATTGTCCAAAGTCTTTTCTATCCTCAATATATCACAGCTGCTCAAATTCCAGCTTCCTGACATGGTTTCCGGCGGTATGCCGTACACTCAAATCACCGGCAGTATTGCAGTCAAAGACGGCAGCATCTCCAGCCAGGATATGTTCATCAGCAGCGATGCTATAAACATCTCTGTTATCGGCAGCGCGGATATTGTCAAAGAGGAGCTGAATATAACGCTCGGCGTGCAACCGCTCCAGACTGTGGATAAAATTGTAAATCGAATTCCGGTGGTAGGCTGGTTATTAAAAGGCAATGACAAGGACTTTCTGACCGCCTATTTCGAAGCGAAAGGCAAGTGGTCCGATCCTCAAGTCAGTGCCATTCCGGTCAAATCTCTCGGAAAAGGGGTGCTTAATATTTTCAGAAGGGTATTTGAATTGCCGGTGAGGCTTTTCACTGACACCGGCGAAGTGATTCTAGGTCAGTAGATTGAGTAGTTGGCAGGATCGGAAAAGAGTTCCTTAAGAAAAAGGTTGTTGAGCTGGTGGCCGGTCTTATTGGCCTCCACCTTGCCGAGGATCCGGTAGCCACTGGTATATAAATCGCCAATCAGATCCAGAATTTTATGGTTTACCAGTTCTTTCTTGTAGCGTAAACCCTGAGGGTTTACGACATCGTCATCACCTATTACCACTGCATTATCCAGCGATCCACCCTTTGCCAATCCGGCTTTTTTGATCGCCTCTATCTCCTCCAGCAACGTAAAGGTCCGCGAATTAATAATAGAAAAGGCGTTTTCGACATCACTCACGCGCTTCTTCTGTTTTCCTACAGGCTGACGAAACTCTATCGACATGGTGATATCAAGCGTATTGAGCGGCTTGATCCGTACCCAGGCATCATTATGGTTCACTTCCACCGGGCGCAGCACCTTTAGATAGACACCGTTCTCCGGGAATTCATATACCCCGGCCTTCCACATCCCCTGATAAAATTCCCAGGCCGAACCGTCCAGAATCGGAACCTCGGGACCATCAATATAGACCAGACAGTTCGTGATGCCGGAGAAGTAAAAGGCGGCCATCAGATGCTCGACAGTAGAAACCGTGGCACCCTCTTTTGCGATCAGAGTGGAGAGACGCGTGTCAGCAACCATATCGTATCTGGCAGGAATTGTGACGCCTTTGTGAACAAAGGCAATACCGAACTCGCGGCGGGGGAGAAATTCAAGGTTTACCGTACTGCCGGTATGCAGACCGATTCCAGAGACTTTAAATATGCGGTTGATAGTGGTCTGACGTTTGATCATGGTGTCGTGACTATGGCAGATTCGTGTTTAGGCGTCAATTGTATGATACTCCGTCAGAGAGGTGAAATATTCAGCTGTTTTTTCAACTTTTCATGCTCTTCAGCGAGCCCCGCATATTTTTTCTCAAGCTCTCGAATCTGGTCAAACAGGCCGGATATTGCTTTTGCTTCAGGATCCGGCAACCTGCCATGCTCAAGGTCAGCACGGCCGACATCCTTTTTCTCCTGTT
Organism: uncultured Geobacter sp.; assembly: GCA_964619855.1. Lineage (GTDB taxonomy): Bacteria > Desulfobacterota > Desulfuromonadia > Geobacterales > Pseudopelobacteraceae > JACRCG01. The sequence goes on from CAZUGI010000146.1 coordinate 4,580, forward strand.
CCATAACCATCCTGCCCGGAATACCAACCACGGTGGCATTCTCCGGCACCGCCTTGACAACCACCGAGTTGGAACCGATCTTGGCGCCCTTCCCCACCGTGAACGGCCCCAGGATCTTGGCCCCCGATCCGATCACCACATTATCTTCCAGAGTGGGATGGCGCTTGACCTTGTCCCAGGTTACACCTCCTAGTGTCACGCCGTGATAGAGAGTCACGTTGTCACCTATTTCAGCCGTTTCGCCAATAACTACACCCATGCCGTGATCAATGAAAAATTTTCTGCCGATCTTTGCTCCCGGATGAATTTCCACGCCCGTCAGAAAACGGCCGAGATGTGATATGAAGCGCCCTAGGAAAAAGAATTCGCCTACCCAAAACCAGTGGGCAACACGGTAAATCCAGAGTGCATGAAGACCCGGATAACAAAAGATTATCTCAAGAACATTACGAGCAGCAGGATCACGTTCAAAAACCGAATTAATATCTTCTCTCAGATTCTTCAGCATACCTTTTCCTCAAAACAGTCAATGGCCAATAAGGTTTATATTCCTAGCATATTAGTGGAAAATCTGTCAAATTCATTCCGCCGGCCGTTAACAACTTCTTCCTCGACAAAACTCTCGATTTTTCCTATAAACATGGCGGCAATTTATCATTTTTCCAGTTGGAGACCCTGTGAACAGCCTGACACTCAAAGCCCCTGCCAAGATAAACTATCTTCTGGATGTCATTAAACGCCGTCCGGATGGTTACCACGAGCTGCGGATGGTAATGCAGCGCGTTTCACTGAGTGATGAAATTTCAATTACCATTAATTCTTCAGCCGACATCGTCGTAACCTGCGGGAAAAAAGGGGTGCCTGATGGTCCGGGCAACATTGCCTGGAAAGCAGCCCGAATTATGCTTGATCTGGCAGGCGGTAAACAGGGTGCCATTATCGATATAATCAAGAATATTCCGGTAGCGGCAGGACTGGGGGGCGGCAGCAGCGATGCAGCAACAGTTCTGA
>CAZUGI010000147.1:0-5535 GCA_964619855.1 uncultured Geobacter sp.
TTTGACGTTCTTGTCGGAGAGGATGATCTTGAAGGCTTCGGTAACACGTTCGATGGTGGCGCCGCCGCCGACGTCAAGGAAGTTGGCCGGATCGCCGCCGTAATGCTTGATGATATCCATGGTGGCCATGGCCAGACCGGCTCCGTTTACCAGACAGCCGATGTTGCCATGCAGGGAGATATAGGAGAGGTCATACTGTGAGGCTTCAGTTTCGTTGGCGTCTTCTTCGTCGTAGTCACGCAGGTCGCTGATTTTGGGATGACGGAAGAGTGCGTTGTCATCAAAGCCGAATTTTGCATCCAGCGCCATCAGGTCACCTTCCGCGGTTACGACCAGTGGGTTGATTTCCAGCATGGAGCAGTCACAGGCTATGAAGGTGGTGTAGAGCCCTTCCAGCAGCTTGACGGCTTTGTTGGTCAGTTTGCCGTCCAGGCCGAGGCTGAAGGCTATCTTGCGGCATTGGAAGGATGTCAGGCCAACCAGTGGATCAATGGCTTCCATGAAGATTTTCTCGGGGGTCTTTTCAGCAACTTCTTCGATATCCATCCCCCCTTCGGTGGAAGCCATCAGCGTGACTTTGGAGGTACTCCGGTCAACCAGCAGACTGACGTAGAGTTCACGGGATATATTGCACCCTTTTTCAACCAGAACCCGTCGAACAAGCTTGCCTTCCGGGCCGGTCTGATGGGTAACCAGGGTCATGCCGATCATCTCACGGGCAATGTCGCGCACTTCATCAGGCGTTCTAGCCAGCTTTACGCCACCCCCCTTACCGCGACCACCGGCATGGATCTGGGCTTTGACAACCCAGGGGCCATCACCCAGACGCTTGGCCCATTCACGGGCACCTGCGCTGTTGTAACTTACATGGCCGTCCGGAACGGCAACGCCGAATCTTCTCAGAATCCCCTTGGCTTGATACTCGTGAATGTTCATGCATACGCTCCATCTGATGAAATTTGTGTGAATATAGCAGAATAAACAGTTTATTCAAGAAAATTTTATCTATAATAAATGAATTTCAACGATGATAAACATCAGCAATGCTTGATTAATCACAAGTATGCAATTGAGTACCAATATACCGTTTTATTGTCAAGAAGAAAACCCCAGTGAGGAAAAGCAGCAGTGCCCATAGTATCGTACAGCGACAATTATCTGAGGGAATGTAGCTTGGACTAATTATGCATTGAATTGGTCATCTGCTTGATGTTCCTGTTGATCTCGGCATCCGACGCCCTGAGGTAGACCGGCAGTAATCGGGAAGGTTCGACGGATTCTCCATTTTGAAACTTCATTGATGCCAGAACAGCAGCATTTGCGGCGCGAGTGGCATGCTGAGGAAATGGTGCAAAAAACGCACGTTCCGTCATCCGTTCAGTAATCAGTTCTTTGTAGCGGAGAACACCTTCACCGGCAAAAACCACCGATGCCTCAGTCGCAGAGCAGAGTAGATCAAGAAAACCGGCCGGTGACATAACACAGTCGTGTAACAGAGGTAATGGAAGAGGAGCAGAGCAGTCGTAAAGTGCAGCATAGACCTCGCCCTTGCGGGCATCAAGCAATGGGCAGACAGGATGGGATGACAGAGGAAAGTTCATGGCCAGGAGGGCCAGAGATGAGTAGCCGACACATGGTCTGCCGGCAGCCAGTGCCAAGCCTTGAACCGTCGCCACTCCTCCGCGCACACCGGTAAATGAACCGGGCCCGGTGGAAGCTGCGAAGAGGTCAATATCTCTGACTGTCAGTCCACTGATTTCCAGAATGCGCTCGATTTCAGGAATCAGCCGGGCCGAGAGTGTTCTATCTGTATTGAAAACAGATTCTGCCGCCATCTTATCATCGACAATCAGGGCGACTGTTGCCATTGAAGTGGATGTGTCCAGTGCGAGAATCTTCAACCTTACCCCTGACGGCTTACAAAATATCTGATGATATCGTTATAGAAAGCCAGGACCATCAAGCCCAGAAGGAGAACCATCCCGATCTGCTGAGCATATTCGCGGACTTTTTGCGGGACAGGTCGCCGGAATATCAGTTCACAAAAGAAAAACAGTAGATGACCACCGTCCAGAACCGGCACAGGCAGAAGGTTAAGCACTCCCAGATTAACAGAGAGCAGAGCCATAAAGGCCAGAAAGGGGGCTATACCTGCGGAAGCCTGTTCTCCAGCCATCTTTGCGATCATGATCGGTCCGCCGACACTGTCGATCGGAACCACCCGCTGTACCATTTTAACCAGTGAAACTACTGTCAGATCAATGACTTTCCAGGTCTGCTCGGTTCCCTTGATAACCGCCTGAAATGGATTAAAATGCTCTGTTATGACTTCTCCAGCCGAGGCGACACCGATAGCATAGCCGTTGACTTTTTCTCCGAACAGGTTTTTTGAAACTCTGGGCTCAGGTGTGATTGTAAAGGTGACCGTCTGTTCGCCGCGTTTTACAGATAACGTCAGCGGTTCGCCCTTGCTGGCGGCCACCCCTTCGGCAACCTGATCCCAACGATTAATCGCCTTGTTGTTGATTGATGTTATGACATCACCCTTCTGCATACCGGCTTTGGCGGCCGGCTTGTCCTGAAGGGCCTCTCCAATCCTGGTGGTTACGGTAGGGACTCCCATCATGCAGAGAATAATAAAGATCAGCCAGGCAAAGAGCAGGTTGAAAACCGGTCCGGCCAAAACGATTGCAATTCGGCCAAGTACCGGTTTGTGGGCAAACGAGCGGGCCTTTTCATCATCAGTCAACTCACGAAGAACTGGCTCAGCTGTTGCATCAATCGGGGCACTTTCATCCACCGGGCGGGGATCCTGCTCCCCTCCTTCAATAAAGCCGCCCTCGCCGAACATCTTGACATAGCCGCCAAGCGGAAAAGCCGAGAGGAGGTATTCCGTCTCGCCGATTTTCTTGCTTATCAGCTTGGGACCGAATCCGAGTGAAAACTTTTCTACGCTGACCCCCAGCAGTTTGGCCAGCAGGAAATGTCCGAGTTCATGAACGAAAATAAGGATGCCGAGCACAATTATCGCATAAATAACCATCATATCAACGCACCATCTCCCGGCAGATTTCACGTGACGTTTCCCTGCCCCACTGATCAGCCTCCAGCACTTCTTCTATCGAACAGAGGTCACGCGCCGAGTGAGCATTCATTGTGCGCTCGATGGTTTCGGCAATCTGGACAAAGCCGATGCGCCCCTCCAGAAAAGCTTCGACTGCGATCTCGTTGGCCGCATTCATGACGGCCGGCATGCTCTCACCGTCGTTTATGGCGCGGTAGGCCAATCCCAGACAACGGAATTTATCCATATCCGGCCTGAAAAATGTCAGGGCTGACATGCTGGTCAGATCAAGCGGCTTTACTCCGGTAGACACCCGCTCCGGATAAGACAGGGCGTACGCAATGGGAGCCTTCATGTCCGGCGTACCAAGCTGGGCAATGACGCAGCCGTCGATATATTCCACCATGGAGTGGATAATGCTCTGGGGATGAATGTTAACATCTATTTTTTCCACCGGAACGTCAAACAGCCAGCGGGCTTCTATCACCTCCAGCCCCTTGTTCATCATGGTGGCCGAATCGATGGTTATCTTTCTGCCCATGCTCCAGTTGGGATGGTTCAAGGCATCCCGGACCGTGACCCGGGCCAGCTGTTCCGCCGGAGTATTGAGGAATGGGCCGCCGGAAGCGGTCAGAATTATCTTCTCAATATCACCACTGCGGTGCCCTTCAATTGACTGGAACACGGCGCTATGCTCGCTGTCGACCGGATAAAGTTTGACTCCGTGCTTCTTGACCAGGTCCATGAACAGATGGCCGGCCGTAACAAGGGTTTCCTTGTTGGCCAGCGCCACATCCTTTCCGGCACGGATGGCGGCAGCGGTGGGAACTAGCCCGGCGGCACCGACTATGGCGGCTACAACCATCTCGGCTTCATCGGCCGTAGCCGCTGTTATCAGACCTTCCACACCGCCCAGGATCTTAACATCCAGTCCGGTACACAACTCCTTTAGATGCCGAGTATCATCAGCTGAGGCTACAACGGCAATTCTGGGGGCAAACTGTCTGATCTGACGAGCGAACAGCTCCAGGTTTCTCCCGGCTGTCAGTGCGATAACGCGAAATCGGTCCGGATGTGACGCGACAATCTCAAGAGTGCTGACGCCGATGGATCCGGTGGATCCAAGAATGGAGAGATTTTTCATAACCTAACCCTTAAAAAAGTAAAGTACATAATAATAGGTGGCGGGAGCAGCAAACAGGACGCTGTCCAGACGATCCAGCACACCGCCGTGTCCGGGGAAAATAGTGCCGGAATCTTTTACACCGAAGCTGCGTTTGAGGAGTGATTCAAACAGGTCGCCGGCTTGGCCGATCACACCGATTACCACGGCAGTCACCAGCGCATCAGGCAGTGTGAGCTGCGGAAAAAAAGTGAACATTGCCAGCAAAGTGCCGCACATGCTGCCGGCCAATCCCCCCAGAGCGCCCTCGACACTCTTCTTGGGGCTGACCAACGGGTACAACTTGTTCCTGCCAAACGTACTGCCGGTATAATATGCGGCCGAATCGTTGGTCATGACAATCAGCATCAGCACCAGCAGCCACTGCACACCATATTGGGTCTGGCGCAGCATGACCAGATGCATCAGCAGAAAGGGAATGTAGATGAGGGCCAGCAGTGCATACGCCACCTCGTGGGCGGCATCTTCGATTTTCCGGATCCGGAACAGAAACAGCAGGGCAAAAATCAGAAATATCAGTCCGATAGCGGTCAGCACCAAGCGGTCTCCGCCTGAAAGAGGTAAAAAAACCAGCGCAGAACCTGACAGGGCCGCCAGCCAGGCTTCAATGTTCCTGTCCGGAAGGGCCATCCGGTAGAATTCAACGATGCCGATACAGGAGAGCAGCGCCAGCAGGCAGGCAAAAAGGAGTGAACCACCCTTCAGGATGGCCAGTATAACAATCGGCAACAGGATACACGCGGTGATCAGGCGTTTGATGGTTCGCCCCTTCGGGAAATCTGGTCGCTGGTCTTGCCGAACCGGCGCTCGCGGGACTGGTAATCTGCCAGCGCCTTGTGAAGTTCATTGATGGTGAAGTCCGGCCAGTTGATATCGGTAAAATACAGCTCGGTATAGGCTAGCTGCCAGAGCAGAAAGTTACTGATGCGCATCTCGCCGCTGGTACGTATCAGGAAGTCGGGATCCGGCAAACCGCCGGTATCCAGATAGGTTCCAAACAGGTCGACATTGATTGCCTCAGGGGTCAACTTACCTGCCATCACGTCACGAGCCAGACGCGTGGCAGCCATACTCAATTCCTGGCGACCTCCGTAGGATAGAGCCAGTGTCAGCACCATACCGGTATTGACTGAGGTTTTTTGTATCGCTTCGTCCAAGGTCAGGTTCACATCATCAGGCAGGTCTCCGCGGTTACCGATGACATTGTAGCGGATATTTTTGCGCATCATGCGCGCAGTTTCCTGGCGTATGTACTTTTTCAGCAGAGTCATCAGTGCCCGCACCTCCA
>CAZUGI010000148.1:0-5522 GCA_964619855.1 uncultured Geobacter sp.
GGGGGCGTGCTCGCGTGAGGAACCGCAGCCGAAATTGGCACGGGAGACTATCACGCGGGCATTTTTTGTCTTAGGGCCGTTCGGATCGAAACCGGGCAGCTTCAAATCCTCAAGAATGTAGGGTTTCAGATCTTCCTTGGTGATCTCGGTCAGATATTTGGCCGGGATAATCTCATCTGTGTTTATGTCGCTCCGGTCAAGAAAGAGAACCGGGCCTCCGAATGTTTTCATTATGATGACTCCTTGTCAGAGATATTTACGTGGATCGGCAATCTTGCCTTCAATTGCACTGGCTGCTGCTGTGGCCGGTGACATCAGGTGCACCATGCCCCCCTTGCCCATCCGTCCCATAAAGTTGCGGTTAGTGGTCGAGGCACAGACCTCGCCTTCGGCCAGGACGCCATTACTCATCCCCAGGCAGGCACCGCAGGTCGGGTTGGTAACGCAGAAACCGGCCTCCATGAAAATATCTATCAACCCTTCTTTCATGGCCTGCTGCTGGATTTTTGGTGTTGCCGGCGAAAGTATGCCTCGTACATTTGGAGCAAGTTTACGCCCTTTCAATATCTGAGCGGCAATTCGCAGATCTTCCAGACGCCCGTTGGTGCAGGAACCCAGATAGACCTGATCAACCGGAGAATCCGGCATATCAGCTACAAATTTGGTCTGATCCGGTTTATACCCGAAGGTAACAACCGGCTGCAACGAAGAAACATCGATGTCTATGACCTGATCGTACTCGGCATCAGCATCGGCCCGCCATTTCGAATATTCCGCCAATGCATCTTCCCTGCTGGCAAAGTCGTCGCTGATGAATTCCCACAGGTACTCGACAGTGGTCATATCCGGCATGCAGATGCCGGAGGTGCCACCCGCTTCGATGGCCATGTTGCAGAGCGTCATGCGTGATTCCATCGACATTGCATCGATCGTGGATCCGTGAAACTCCATCACCCGGTCGGTGGCACCGTTAACTCCGATTTTTCCGATGATGTGCAGAATGACGTCCTTGGCATAGACCCCCTTGGGCAGCACGCCGTTCACGTTGAATTTTATAGTCATGGGCTGTCGAAAAGCGCAGACCCCTTTCAGAATACCAACCTCAAGATCGGTCGTGCCAATGCCGGCGGCAAATGCTCCGAAGGCGCCGTGAGTACAGGTGTGGGAATCTCCCATTATGACAGTATATCCGGGTCTTATGAATCCCTGCTCTGGAAACAGTGCGTGGCAGACGCCGTTGGCACCGATATCAAAAAAATCACGTATGGCATGTCGCCGGGCCCAGTCACGAAGGATTTTGGCCTGAGTTGCTGTTTTTGTGTCCTTGCTGGGTGTGACATGGTCAATAACCGCCTTGATCCTGGCTGAATCAAAGACACGGTCTTTATCACGCCGGATCAGGTCATCTATGGCGATCGGGGTTGTAATTTCGTGGCATAGCACGGCATCCAGCCGGAGTACCTTTGTACCCGGGAACGGCTCATCGACCAGATGAGTGTCAAAAATTTTTTCTGCGGTTGTTTTGCCCATATCTCTTTACCTCGCATAGTTCCGTAATTGTTACGCTTGTAACACAGTTAACTGAGAAAAGTAAACTGGTGAACATTTTTTTGATTATCCGATATTCACAAGGATTTTGGATGGAAAAGCGACTCGGGCGTGGTATAAGTACCCTGCTGACATCAAAATACCGGGGAAGTGCAATGAACGCGGAAAACCTTAAGAAACTGCTAGAGACGGTAAAAGATGGCGGCATATCCATTGATGATGCCGTACAGCACCTTAAACAGCTCCCTTTTCAGGATCTGGGCTGTGCCCAGGTCGATCACCATCGCGAACTGCGTCAGGGTATGCCGGAGGTAATTTTTGGAGAAGGCAAAACGCCCGAACAGATCACTGCAATTATTGCAGCCATGTCCGGCAAAGGTAGCAATGTACTGGTTACGCGGCTGGACAAAGAAAAAGCTCAGCAAATTATGGCAACTTTCCCAGCCTCCTCATATCATTTAGAGGCTCGTTGCCTGACTCTGGAACAGCGACCGGCAGAACAGCGCGGAAAGGGAACTATTCTGGTCATCTCGGCTGGCACTTCCGACATTCCGGTAGCCGCCGAAGCAGCCCTGACAGCCCGTTTTATGGGCAATCAGGTCGAGCAGGTATACGACGTCGGCGTGGCAGGAATTCACCGCCTGCTGGCCAGAGGTGAGCAGTTGGCGGCGGCAGCAGTAATAATAGTGGTGGCCGGCATGGAAGGAGCACTCCCTTCGGTGGTCGGCGGACTAGTGGACAAGCCGGTCATAGCCGTGCCGACTTCGATCGGCTATGGCGCATCATTCGGCGGAATCGCAGCCCTGCTTGGGATGCTCAACTCCTGCGCCGCCGGCGTGACGGTCGTCAACATTGACAACGGCTTTGGCGCCGCCTGCGCCGCCAGCCTGATGAACCGGGTGTGACATGAACATTCTCTACCTTGACTGCTACGCCGGGATCTCCGGCGACATGACTGTTGCGGCACTGCTTGATCTTGGGGTGCCTTTGGAGCATCTTCGTGCCGAACTGGCAAAGCTGGAACTCCCCGCTGGTTCCTATGAAGTTTCCACACGAAAAACTGAACGCCGACACATGGCCGCACTGAAGTTTGATGTGATCGTACATGACCACCATACCCACCGGCACTATGCCGACATCAGTACCATGATTGACGGGGGCGCTCTGGCAAAATCTGTTAAAGAGCGTGCACAAAAGATTTTTCGGCGTCTGGCCGAGGCAGAGGCAAAGGTGCATTGCGTCCCGATTGAAGAGGTTCATTTCCATGAAGTCGGTGCGATTGATTCAATCGTTGACATCGTTGGAACAGCCATTTGCCTGGAATATCTTGAAGTTGATCGGATCTTTGTCTCCGCCCTGCCGCTCGGCAGCGGGTTTGTGGAAACCTCCCACGGCCGCCTGCCGGTGCCGGCTCCGGCTACAGCGGAACTTATGCAGGGTCTGGCGCTGCACGGAGAGTGCGGGCCCGGCGAACGAGTAACACCGACTGGCGCGGCCATTGTTGCTGCTCTTGCGGCAGGATCAGGACTGCAAGCCAAAATGTATCTTGAGAAAACCGGCTGCGGGGCCGGTGGAAAAGATTTTGCTGATTGCCCCAACATTCTGCGCGCTTTTCTGGGTAAGAACGTTGAGAAATCCGATCACACTGATGAAGTGATCGTAGCCGAGACCAATATTGATGACTCCACACCGGAAATTTTGGGCTACACCATGGAACGACTTTTGGAGGCGGGGGCGCTCGACGTTTTTTTCACTCCGATCCAGATGAAGAAAAACCGACCCGGAGTGTTGCTGTCATTTCTCTGTCACCAGGAACAACTTGATGAGCTGGCAGGGATCGTGTTGACCGAAACCAGCGCAATCGGTTTACGCCACTACCGTGCAGACCGGACCATACTGGAGCGTAGATCTGTTGAGCAGCATACCGTATTCGGTCCGGTAAGATTCAAACAGGTCCTTGATCAGCAAGGCGCTTTTCTGCGATCAACACCCGAATACGAGGATTGTCGTCGGATTGCCCGCGAAAAAAAAATCCCCTGCCGTGAAGTAATGGAGAGCCTGCACATCGCTGGAGTGCCCGAGAAATGAGAATAGCAACCCTAAGCATCGGCGATGAACTGATTTGTGGTCAACTGACTGATACAAATGCCGGTACGATCGCCGCCGCCCTTCTGAAAGACGGGTTGAGAGTCTATCGTCACCAGACTGTCGGAGATAATGAACCGGATATCATGGGGGCTTTGGATGATCTAAGCCGTGTCAGCGATGCCATTATTGTGACCGGCGGGCTCGGCCCAACCGCTGATGATCTGACTTCCCGTGCTGCGGCCCGAACTACCGGCAGACGCCTGGTAATAAACGAGGAAGCCCGCCGGCATGTTCGCGAGATTTCCAGTAGGCTTGAGACTCTGATCGTCTGCCCGTTGAGCGACAAACAGGCCATGATTCCTACAAAATCGACCTTGATTCCGAATCCTTGTGGAACCGCCTGCGGTTTTCATATGATGCATAACAGCTGCTTCATGTTTTTCATGCCAGGGGTCCCGTCGGAGATGAAAGTCATGCTGCAGGAATCGGTCATTCCTTTCATCCTAGAGCGAGTGACTCAGAAACGTGTAATCCGGACAGCAAAAATCAACGTTTTTGGTCCCTGCGAAGCAGAAGTCGATGAAATTCTGATTGGAATTGCACGGCCGGACCAGAAATTGAGCCTCGGCATATGCGTCAGTTTCCCCTGGATGCAGATAACATTGAGGGCCGAGGCTGATAACGACGATTCTGCAACAGATCTTCTCGTACCGGCTGCCCGCATGGTGCGCGAACGGCTGAAGGATTTCATTTTCTCGGCCGGTGACTCAAGCATGATCGAAACTGTCGCGGAACTGTTTCGTGATCAATGCCTTACCCTCGCAGTAGCTGAATCATGCAGCGGAGGCCAGATTGCCAAAACTATCACTGATATCCCTGGCAGCTCCGGATATTTCCTTGAAGGAGTGGTAACCTACAGCAATGAAGCAAAGATGCGGCTGTTGGGTATCACACCCGAACAGCTGAAAACCTGCGGGGCGGTCAGTTCTGAATGTGCTTCGGCAATGGCCAAAGGTGTCAGGCTTGCTTCCGGCAGCGATCTGGGATTGGCCGTAACCGGCATCGCCGGACCGGACGGCGGAAACAAAGAGAAGCCGGCCGGCACGGTTTTTATCTCGCTGGCAGCGCCTGATGGCTGCTGGACAAAGCGCTTCCATTTTAACGGTAGCCGTGATGATGTCCGAACGATGACAACCTGGACGGCGCTTGACTGGTTGAGACGTTACCTTCTACAGCGCACAACCAGCTGAAGCAACATCCGTCCGCATAAATCCTTGCGATAAAACCGCCGTATATGTTATTTCTTTACACCTTTTACTCATCTTAACCACTGTTCGGGAGAAGCAATCATGTCGGATAAAAACAGCGCACCGGAAAAAAACAAGGCTATTGAACTGGCGCTAAGCCAGATCGAGAAACAGTTCGGCAAAGGCGCCATCATGCGGCTGGGCAATGACGAGGCTCTTCCAGGAGTGGACGCCATCTCTACTGGCTCCATCTCTCTTGACGTGGCTCTGGGAGTCGGCGGCGTACCGCGAGGCAGGATAGTAGAGATTTATGGGCCGGAATCGTCAGGAAAGACCACACTGGCACTGCACATTGTGGCAGAAGCGATGAAAACCGGAGGTATTGCCGCATTTGTGGATGCTGAGCATGCTCTTGATATCGGTTATGCCCGGAAATTGGGTGTAAAAACCGACGACCTACTGGTGTCTCAGCCTGATACCGGGGAGCAGGCTCTGGAGATCGCAGAGACTCTGGTACGCAGCGGCGCCATCGACGTGCTTGTGGTAGATTCTGTTGCCGCTCTTGTTCCCAAGGCTGAAATTGAAGGTGATATGGGAGATTCACACATGGGTCTGCAGGCCCGGCTGATGTCCCAGGCC
>CAZUGI010000149.1:0-5369 GCA_964619855.1 uncultured Geobacter sp.
TGCGGACAGATCGATCCGGACAGTATTGATGCCTACATGGAAGAAGACGGATTCAAGGCGATCGAGAAGTGCGTTAAGAGCATGAAACCGGAAGAGGTTATCGAAGAGGTCAAGAAATCCGGCCTGCGCGGACGAGGCGGCGGCGGATTCCCCACCGGCATGAAATGGTCCTTCTGCAAGGCCTCCCCCGGTGACCACAAATATCTGATCTGCAATGCTGACGAAGGCGATCCGGGCGCATTCATGGACCGCTCCCTCCTGGAAGGCGACCCCTACTGCATCATCGAGGGGATGATGATCGCCGCCTACGCCATCGGCTGCGACTTTGGTTATGTTTATGTCCGCGCCGAGTATCCGCTGGCTGTTCAGCGTCTGCAGCATGCCATAGACATCTGCTACGAGAAGGGCTGGCTTGGCAAGAATATTCAGGGCTGGGGTCTGGACTTCGACATGCGCATCAAGATGGGTGCCGGGGCTTTTGTCTGCGGCGAGGAAACCGCCCTGATGGCTTCGATCGAAGGATTCCGGGGCATGAGCCGTCCGCGTCCGCCTTTCCCGGCTGTACGCGGCCTGTGGGGCAAACCTACCAATATAAACAACGTTGAAACTTTCGGAAACGTTCGCCACATCATCAATAAAGGCGGCGAATGGTACGCCTCGCTCGGCACAGAGACCACCAAAGGCACCAAGATTTTCGCTGTTACCGGCAAGGTCAAGCATACCGGCCTGGTTGAAGTTCCGGCCGGCATGAAGATCCGCGAGGTTATCTATGACGTCTGCGGAGGCATTGCCAACAATCGTAAATTTAAGGCTGTACAGGCCGGCGGACCCTCCGGCGGCTGTATCCCGGCCGAGATTCTTGATACCCCGGTTGACTATGACTCACTGATCAAGGCCGGTGCCATGATGGGATCAGGCGGCCTGGTTGTTATGGATGAGACCACCTGCATGGTCGACGTCTCCCGCTTCTTCCTGAACTTCACCAGGATGGAGTCCTGCGGCAAGTGCGTACCCTGCCGGATCGGTCTCAAGGTCATGCTTGACATCCTCGAGCGCATCACCGAGGGGCGTGGTGAAGCATCCGACATTGAAACTCTTCAGGATCTGGGTATTGCCATCAAAAAGGCTTCGCTTTGCGGACTCGGACAGACCGCCCCCAATCCAATTCTCTCCACCATCAATTACTTCCGCGACGAGTACGAAGCACACATTAATGATAAACGCTGTCCTTCGAACTGCTGCAAGGAGCTGCTGCTCTGGCAGGTTGTCGAAGAAAAATGCGTCAAATGCGGAGCCTGCAAAAAAGCCTGTCCGGTTGAGGCGATTATCTGGGAAAAGGGACAGCTGGCCGTGCTGGATAAGGAAAAATGCACCAAGTGTAAGTCCTGTTACGATGCCTGCCGCTTCATGGCGCTTGAATAGAATTGCAATACGTACACGGTCAAACTCACTGAACAGAGGTTGAGATGGTAAATCTTACGATTGACGACAAGCAGGTTACTGCACCAAAAAGTGCGACCATTTATGAGGCAGCCAAGCTGAACGGAATTAACATTCCGATTCTGTGCCACGATAATAAACTCAAGCCGTTTGGTGCCTGCCGCATGTGTCTGGTGGAAGTTGAGCAGATGAAGGGGCGTCAGATTCCTGCCTGCACAACTCCGGTGACGGAAGGAATGATCATTCGTACCGCCACTCCGGATATTGTCAAGGCCCGCAAGATGGTGCTCGAACTGCTGCTGCTCAACCATCCGATTGATTGCCCGGTCTGTGATAAAGCCGGTGACTGCGATCTGCAGAATCTGACGTACGAATACAAGGTCAACGCCAACCGCTTTACAGATGAGAAATTCCAACACGAGATCGATTACAACAATCCTCTGATCGAGCGCGACATGAACCGTTGCGTGCTGTGCGGCAAGTGTGCCCGTATCTGCGACGAGATCGTATCCTTCGGTGCCCTGACGTTCATCGACCGGGGGATTGAGACAAAAATCGGCTGCGAATTTGAAGGCGCTCTTAATTGCGAATTCTGCGGCTCATGCATATCGGTCTGTCCGGTCGGCTCTCTTCTGGCCCGCCCCTTTAAATTCAAAGCCCGCTTCTGGTCGCTTACCAAGCAGAAATCGGTCTGCGGTTACTGCGGTACCGGCTGCAACCTTACTCTGGGCGTCAAGGACAACAAGGTTCTTACCACGCTCTACGATGAGAACCAGGGCTTTCACAGAGGACAGCTCTGTGTACGCGGCCGGTTTGGGTACCAGTTCATCAATAGCGAGAAGCGCCTGACAACTCCGCTGATACGTAAAAACGGCCGATTGATGGAATCGTCCTGGGAAGAGGCCCTTGATCTGGTCGCCGGACGTTTGAAGGACGGCAGCGCAGTTGCAGCTCTGGCCACGCCGCGCCTCACCAACGAAGAGCTGACACTTTTCAAAAAACTGATGCTGGAGCAGGTCGGTTCCAAAAACTTTGACCATGCTGCCGGTTATGCCCATTCCGCACTGACTGGCGGTTTTGCCCGCAGTTTTGGGGCAACTGCATCCCCGGCCACTGTTCTGGATATCCAGAAGAGTAACCTGCTGCTGGTCATCAAGACTGACGCCTATGAAACCCATCCGGTTATCGGTTTTGAGATCAATATGGCAGTCAAGAACAGCGGCATCAGGCTTGAGATCCTGTCTGACAAGCGCGGCAAGCTTTCCAAACTGCCGGGCGCAAACACACTGATACACAAACCAGGCAGTGAGGTTGCCGTTCTTAATGCCATCGCCAAAACCATTCTGGATGGTAAGCTGGCGGACGGTTCTGCCGCCTCGATACCCGGATTTGCTGAACTTGAAAAGGGACTGGCCGGCTTCACAGCTGACACCGTTGCCGCCCAGAGCGGACTGAACGCCGCTGATATCAAAAAACTTGCAGCTGACTACGTTGCCGCAGAAAAAGCGCTGATTCTGTTCCCGACCGGTCAGGCCTATGCCGGCCACGATGCCGAACTGGCCTGTGCGGCTGCCAATCTTGCTATCCTGACAGGCAAAGTGGGCAGGGAAGGCTGTGGCGTACTCTGTATGTCCGAGAAAAACAACAGTCAGGGCGCTGTAGATATGGGCTTCTATCCCCAGAAGGGCGGTCTGAACGGCCTGCAGATCATTGATGCCTGCGCTGGTGGAACAGTAAAAACTCTGTTTATTGCTGGCGAGAACCCTCTGATTTCCTATCCGAACCACAACAAAGTCAAGGCAGCCCTCGGAGCAGTTGAATGTCTGATAGTCTCCGACCTGTTCCTGACCGAGACAGCAGCCATGGCGGATGTTGTTCTGCCGGCCTGCTCCTTTGCAGAGAAGGAAGGCACCTTTACCAGTACGGATCGCCGGGTGCAGTACATTAAACCGGCAATCCGCAAGAATGCTCAATGCAAGACCGACTTTGAAATCCTCTCGACCCTGATAACCAAGCTAGGCGGCCAGACTCCGGCTTCTCCCTCAGCCATGTTTGCAGAGATAGCCTCCGGAACTCCAGGGTATGAGGGCATGAGCTATTTCAGCCTCGGAAGTGAAGGCGCTTTTGCTCCGGTGACAGTCACACCTGCGCTGGTTGTGCCGCAGGCTGCTGAAGTTGCCACTGAGGCAGGCGAGCTGTCGCTGGTTACCGGTAGCGCCCTGTATCACAGCGGCACTCTGTCGCAATACGGTGAGGGCCCGATGCACGTCTGCCCGGAAGGCTACCTGGAAATTTCAAGGAAGGATGCAGCGAAGCAGCAGATTGCGGACAACGATCTGGTGACGGTCAGCTCATCCGCAGGCAGCATCAGCCTCAAAGCCAAACTCACGCCGCGCATGCCGGAAGGGGTTGTGTTCGCCCCCTATCACTTTGCTGCCGCACCGGTCAACACGATCTGGAGCGGAGCTGCCGTGACCCCGGTAACGCTGGCCAAGTAATTTGATTTGATACCAGTAAACGCATTAATTTACACTTGTTAGAAAAGAGGTAGCGATGGAATTCTTGATATTAGGACTGCCGCTTATGTATTACGCCGCAATGGTTGCCAAAGTCCTGACGGCATTTGTCTTCGTACTGCTGACCGTGGCCTATGCCACCTACGCTGAGCGCAAGATTATCGGCCATATGCAGGTACGGCTGGGACCGATGCGAACCGGCTGGCACGGGCTTTTACAGCCGATAGCCGACGGGGTCAAGCTGTTCTTCAAAGAGGAAATCATTCCCTCGCAGGCCAGTACGTTCGCTTTTCTGATCGCCCCGCTGATCGCACTGATTCCTGCCTTCATCACCTTTGCCGTTATACCTTTCGGCGGCACGATAGAGGTGTTCGGCTACAAGGTCCCACTGCAGATTGCGGCTTATTATGACACAACAGCCCGCCAGGTTTTTGATGTTAATGTCGGTGTTCTCTATATACTGGCAATGTCATCTTTGGGCGTCTACGGCATAGTACTGGCCGGATGGGCCTCCAACAGCAAGTACTCACTGATGGGCGGTCTGCGTGCATCGGCCCAGATGATATCCTACGAGCTTGCAGCAGGTCTGTCGATTATTGCGGTATTCATGCTTTCCGGCACACTTTCACTGAATAAAATCGTCGAGCTTCAGTCCGGTTTGGGCGGCTTTGAGTGGTACGTATTCAAGCAGCCTCTGGCAGCCTTCATGTTCTTCGTCTGCTCACTAGCTGAAATCAACCGTACCCCCTTTGACCTGCCCGAGGCCGAAACTGAACTTGTATCCGGTTTCTGCACCGAATACTCATCCATGAAATACGCCATGTTTTTCATGGCAGAGTATGCCAACATGGTTACTGTCTGCGCCCTGACCACCACCCTTTTTCTGGGCGGCTGGAACGGACCGATGGCTGTTGCGGTGCCGCTGCTCGGACCGGTCTACTTTGTGGCCAAGGTCTACTTCCTGATGTTCGTCTGCATGTGGATTCGCGCCACCCTGCCGCGTTATCGCTACGACCAGTTAATGCACCTGGGCTGGAAAGTATTCATTCCTTTGGCGCTCGGCAACATCGTAGTAACAGGAATCATAGGCTATTTTATTTGATACAGGGCAGCATGAGTAACGTTATTTCAGAGACGAGGATGGACACATGAATCCGATTACCCCGATATTAAACGGCATGAAAATTACATTGAAACACATGTTCATGAAGCCGGTCACGCTGCAGTACCCGACCGAGCGGCCAAAGGTGGCGGCCCGCTTCCGCGGACTGCACGCCCTGAACGTGTCACATAACAAGGCCAAATGTGTGGCCTGCTATCTCTGCCCCACAGTCTGCCCCGCCAAATGCATCACGGTCGAGGCGGGTGAAGATGCCAACCACGACAAATTTGCAGCTGTCTACGAAATCGACA
>CAZUGI010000150.1:0-5364 GCA_964619855.1 uncultured Geobacter sp.
AAAACAGCAGGGAACCTCTCCTGACGACCTTTGAGTCGCCTATTGGGTCGCTTCCAAATCGGGTGCATCACCGGAAATCCTGCTGCAAGCCAAATCGAAAAACGAGGCCTGGAAGGATGTAATTGCGCCACTGCGGCTTACCGCGAAAGTAATGGGTAATCGCTTCTCAAGCGCCTTGAATGCAAAGTCGTCACCCGCCCTTCTGGCTGAAACGGTGGTCGACGACCTGTTCAGTCGTTATCAATTGCTGGAGGAAGGAGATTTGGCTGCCATGCGACAAGCTGGGGCCTCCAGCCAGGAGTTGATTATTGCCACCGTTATCGCCGCCAGGACGAGACAACCTGCCAAGCAGATTTATCTTGAGGTGAAAAACGGATCAAAAACCTGGGGTTCTCTTCTCCAGAAGGCAAGCATAGACACCCAAAATATGCAGCGGGAGATTTCCAATATTTTGAAGTTGCAACGTAGGTAATTCATTCTGCTGACAACGTATATCTGCGTTAACGGATATAACAAGCAGAATTAGAATGTAATTTATTTCTTGATTACAGCGTTGAATGTAAGCTGTCATTATGTTAAATAATGGTCGGAAATTTGTAATACTTGAAAATCTGCTCAACACAAACGGATGTAAAGATTCCTTCCCAATAGAAAAAGGAGAATGTATGAAACGTTTGCTTATGCTGGTTTTCCGCACCACGTTGTTTCTGTCACTCGCGGCACCTGTTTTTGCCGCTAATTTTGGTACCGCCGAGGAAGCGAAGGGCATGCTTGAGAAAGCAGTTGCCGCCATCAAAGCCAATAAGTCTGAAGCTTTGGTGCAAATGACCAAGGGTGAGGCAGGATTCAAGGATCGAGATCTTTACCCGTTCTGCGGCGATTCGGAAGGTAATTTTACAGCCCATCCCGTCCTTAATGGCAAGAGCCTGAAAGGGCTCATGGATAAGTCTGGCAAAACGCTTGGCGAGGATATCTATGCAACTGCAAAAGAGGGAGAGATCCGTGAGGTATCCTATTTGTGGCCGCGTCCCGGAAGCGCCGAGCCGGTGCAAAAGATCTCTTTTGTCACCAAAGTAGGCGACCAGGTTTGCGCGGTCGGCTATTACAAGTAACTTTACCTGACTGGAAAGCTTACAGGCGATTTGTAATAGTAGTGACAACGCATAGTTGAGCCAGGGAAAGATGATTCAATCATTACAAAACAAAGAAACGGCCTGTTATTGCAGGCCGTTTCTTTGTTTCGGTTCGCGATGCCTTATGCCTGTCTTATACTTTGAACCAGGCGGCCATCCTGTCAAGTTCCCCAGCCAGTTCATTCAGGTGGGCAGCCGCTTTACTAATGTTGTCTGCCGCAGTTTCGGCATCCCGGGTAATAGCGGCGATCTGCTCGACGCCATTTGAAACCTGGCCTGCCACTGCAGACTGTTCTTCCGCCGCCACCGCAATCTGGTTGACCACGTTTACGCTCTGGCTGGATGCCGCCACAATGGCTGCCAGAGAATCATTGGCTTCATGAGCCAGGATAATCCCTTCAGATACACGTTCGGTTCCTTTGCGCATTGCACCTACCGAGCGTTCGGTGTCTTTTTGTATCTTTCCGATGGTAGAGGCAATTTCTTTGGTAGCGTCGGCAGTCTGTTGTGCCAGCCTGCGCACCTCATCCGCCACAACTGCAAAGCCCATCCCGGCTTCACCTGCTCTGGCCGCCTCGATGGCGGCATTCAGCGCCAGCAGATTGGTTTGATCGGCAATGTCATTGATGGTGCTGATGATGTCACCGATCTTTGTGGAGCTCTCGCCCAATGCTTCAATGACACCGGCAGCATCACGAACTGAAGCAGCGATCTGTTCCATGCCGACGACCGTACGCTCAACTACTGCACGGCCTGTCGTTGCTTGTGCCAAGGCATTGCCTGACTCGGAAGCCGCCGTGTGGGCATTACGAGCGACATCATCAATAGTTTGCGTCATTTCCGTCATCGCGGAGGCCGCTTGATTGGACTCGTTAGCCTGCCGTGCCGCGCCAATGGAGAGGTCGCCGGAAGCCTTGGCAAGCCCCTGCGCGCCACTGTTAAGATCAGTTATGGCGCGGCGTAAGCCCTGGGTTATTTCTGCCAATTTTGCTGTTGCTGCGTTGAAATGTACGGCAAGGGCACCAAATTCATCCTTGCGATTATCGTCAAGACGCCCGGAAAAATCGCCGCCACCAAAGCGTTCAGCCATCTGAGAAAGTTCATTAATCGGCTTGCTGATGGAGCGCAGCACTAGACTACTGAGCAGCACACCGATGATCAGCACCGCCAAACCAAGAATGGACACAGTGGCAATATTGGTTCTAAATACCGAATTTACTGACTTGACCGCTTTTTCCTGCTCTGCCTGGGCGGTTGTCATCCCTTTCTTACCCTCTTCACGCTGGGCCATGACATGTTCACGCAGTTTTGCACTGAGGTCGGCGGCCTGTTTTTTTACTGACAGCAAATGATCGATAGTGTCAGCGACTCCGTCCTTCGCAAGCAACAGACCGCGAACTTCATTCAGTGACGCAACAACACTGCCAATCGCAGCCGCACCGTCACTCTTACCGTTCTTTTTACCGCCGATTTGCGCCTGCAGTGACATTGCCCGTCCAAAAGCAGCATTCATGGCGGCCTTGGTATCAGTAAGTTCCTTAGTATTTGACGCAGTAAAAATATCGCGAATCAGGCGGCTTATTTCGGAACCCTCGGCAATCAGTTCGCTGGAAACGCCCAGAATGCTGCTTGCGCTGCCTGCTCCCTGTAATGACGAGTCAAAACGGCTGTTTTCCTGGGCATAAGCATCATTAGCATTTTCCACAGTATCACTCATAATCACCGTCATCTGGGAAAGCTTTTGCATCACCTGAGCAAGCCCGCTTTCAAAAACCATCCCGAGTTCATCGTTCGGAGTAGCAATCATGGTTTTTTTTGATTCAAGCAGCCCCCCGGGGCCACGTACTCTGGTGCCTATGTCAGCGTTGCCTTCGATAAGTGGCTTGGCCAGCATTACTTCGGTTTTGCAGAATCCGCAGGCGGTAAGTTTGCGGGAAGCCGCAGTAAATTTGCTGGTGGCGATGGTAAGGGCGGTTTTGTTTGTAGCCGCCGCCACCTCAAGTATGGAAGAACGAAGCTCATTCAAAATGGCATTGGCTTCCTGAGCCAGTTTTACCCTGTTGGTGATCTGTTTGACTCCGCTGTTTGATACAGAAAGTTGGGTCATAGAGGCACCTTGGGATTTGCGCATGGAACTGTCCAGCGAGCGGAGCTTTTGGGAGATTTGCTGTAACTTTTGTTTCATCAGCTGGTCAGCCTTGCGGCCGGCATCTTCAGCTTTCAGGCGGGATTCGGTAACAGTAACCATGTCCCTGGTTATGGCTGCCAGTTGCTCCACACCGCTGGCACTGTTTGCGCCAGTAAACGAAGCCAGATCCCTGGAGATTGTTGTCACCCCCTCCTGCGATTTTTCCACTTCCGTCTTGATTGTGGCAAAATCCGCCGTGGTTTGAGCAGCAGCCAGCTTCATCAGCCCGGAAGTATGTTCCTGCACCGCACGCTGCAGCTCGATAGTCTTCAACTGGTAGGGGGTTGAGCGTTCAGTAAGAACGTTCAGCTTTCCTTTGACAAAATTCATTCCAATCAGGCTGGAACCGCCAATTGCCAGGATTCCGACTACGGTGACCGCCATGATGAGGTAAAGT
This sequence comes from uncultured Geobacter sp., assembly GCA_964619855.1. GTDB lineage: Bacteria > Desulfobacterota > Desulfuromonadia > Geobacterales > Pseudopelobacteraceae > JACRCG01. Next base: position 3,719 of record CAZUGI010000150.1, read on the forward strand.
TTTCCCTTGATAGACATGTATGCTCCATGACGTGTTTTATCTCTGTGTGCGGATATAATGATTCAGGCGTGAAAAAAGGGACACCGCACCAGGCGATGTCCCTGAATTGAATCAGTCTGTTAGTCCTTGATGTACTTTTTACCCTCACCCTTGAAGAAATCGACGATTTTCTTGACGGCCGGGGATGCCTCACCTTTGGTGATCAGCATCAGCGGACGGCTTATCTGCTGGGTTTCAACGATCTTCACTTTTTCTTTATTACCCGGCAGGTTGATGAAGCCCATGCTGACTGCACCTATTCCTTCAGGGAAAGATGCTACGTTATCAATTTCCTTGCGGGTGGTTTCGGCTTCAAGCGCGCCATCAACGTATTTGGTGCCATCCATGATGGTTTTCTGAAAAACCTTGCGGGTGGCAGAACCAAGGTGTGAGGTAATGACAATAACCGGCAGGTCTGGTCCGCCAACTTTTTTCCAGTTATCGATGGTGCCGTTGTGTAATCCCTTGAGCTGCTCTTTGTCCAGTTTGGAGACCGAATTCGACGGGTTGACAATAACCTTGATGACATCATCGGTAATGACGTTCGGTCTCAGATCCGCAACAGTATCCTTACCGGTTGCCAACTTCATGCTGGCGATGGCATCAACCAATTCTTCCGATGCCATACTTGCGTCTGCCTTGCCGCCGATCAGATCCTCCAGGCCATTGCCGGTGCCGTTTCCAACCAGAACAATATCAATACCGGTAGCTTTTTTGAGGGCATCTTTACCCGGTTCAAAAATCCTCTTCTGACAGGTGGTCGAGCCGTGCAGACGAACGGTTTCGGCTCCGGCAACGACGGGGAACAGCATGCTTGCGGCCAGCAGTGTGCAGAAAATTCGTTTCATTGTACTTCCTCCTAGGGTGTTGGGTGTGAAAATCGGTCTTTGAGGGCGATTAATTAAAGCAGCGTGCAAACTCTACCAAATTTTACAGTATTGTCAAGATTGACTGCCAGGGAGGTATATTTCTTTAACAGGTGCCATGAATAAACTATCCTCGCGCCCTATTCAATAATCCGCACAGCTCCATCCAGGCAAAATTCACAGCAGAGTCCGCATCCGGTACAAAGCCGTTGCTCAAAAGTCGGCGGCCTGTCGGATTCTTCTGTTTTCAGTGCTCCGGTCGGGCAAATTGCGACGCAACCTTGGCAGGCACTACAGTTTTCATCAAATGACACACAAGTGTCGAAATGCTTCCTCGCGCGAACTTCCAACTCTCGGGAGAGCTTGATTCCGGTGCTGTTTATTAACTCTCTTCTGAGCGGTACTCGTTTTCCGGCATATTCGCCACGCTGTTCAGTCTGCTGATTGGTGTCGGAAAGGATGACCGCCGCACTCTTTAGCAGCGCATTGCCGAAGGACTTGAAAAAGCTTCGGCGATCTACTGTCTCATCGCGGAAATGGATATCCTGTACCGATTCTGCAAGATCGATTCTACAAGTGCCACAAGCTAACCCTGCCATGGATATGGCCTCCAATCGCAGTCTAAGCTCAGAAATACTGCTCTTGTTGGGGCAGTCACCGCACAAGGACAGGTTGAGGGTCAATCTTCCGGCAAGTGTATGGTGGAGCGCCAACAGATGCTCTTCTGAAAGCCCACCCAGG
>CAZUGI010000151.1:0-5348 GCA_964619855.1 uncultured Geobacter sp.
GGAGGGCGCGTTGAGCCCGATCCCAGAGTTACGCGGCCTGCTCACCACCGTGGGGCTTTCAACTAAAAACGCTATCCTGATCATTCAGTTCATCAAGGACCAGATGCATCAGGGGCACGAACTGGTGGATGCCACCTTGGCAGCGATCAAGATCAGGCTACGTCCGGTCATCATGACCTCGCTGGCTTTCTTTTTCGGAACCCTGCCGCTGGCGCTGACCAAAGGGGCCGGGGCGGCCGCCCAGAACGCCATCGGCACCGCCGTCACCGGCGGCCTGCTCTCGGCCACCTTTATTGACCTGATCTTCATCCCGTTTTTCTTTGTTCTGGTTTCACGGTTGTTTGCGAAGAAGTCGACTGCACAGGTTGCGCAATCCATAACTGCCGAGCACGTTCAGGAGGTAAACGATAATGGTAAATATTAAACGTATTGCGGCATCCCTGTGTCTCCCTGTCACTGTTGTAGCATTTCTCTGTCTGGCAGGCTGTTCGACCATGGCCCCTACATATAAACAACCGGCAGCACCTGTATCATCTACATGGCCAAATGGTCCCGCTTACAAAGAAGTACAAGCAGGAGCTGGAGAAAAAGCTGTTGCTGACATTGCGTGGCAGGAATTCTTTGTTGACCCGCAATTGCGGAAGCTGATCGAGCTAGCCCTGGACAATAATCGTGACCTGCGCGTCGCAGCTCTGAATATTGAGCGATTCCAGGCGCTGTACCAGGTCAGACGGGCCGATCTGCTGCCGAAGGTTGACGCAACGGCCGCTGCCGGCTTCCAAAGAATACCTGAAACCCTCTCCGGTGCAGGCCGTTCCCTGACAACAGAACAATACAGCGTCGGCCTTGGAATCAGTTCGTATGAAGTCGACTTCTTCGGACGGATTCGCAGCCTCAAGGATCAGGCACTGGAGCAGTTTCTTGCCACCGAACAGGCGCGACGCAGCGTTCAGATCAGCCTGGTTTCTCAGGTTGCCGCCGGTTACCTTACCCTGGCAGCCGACCATGAGAGTCTGATACTGGCCAAAGATACCCTGGCGAGCCAACTGGATTCTTACAAACTCATAAACAGTCGTTTTGAGGCCGGCGTCTCCTCCGCGCTTGATCTCCAACAGGCCCGAACCAGCGTTGAAGCAGCGCGTGTGGATATTGCCCGTTTTACCACATTGGTTGCTCAGGATGAAAATGCCCTGACCTTGGTGATCGGTTCGGCCGTACCGGCTGACCTGCTCCCCAATACCCTATCGGAAACGCTCACCGGCCTGAAGAATATCTCTCCCGGCCTGCCGTCCGAAGTCCTGCTGCGTCGGCCTGACATCCTCCAGGCCGAGAATCTCCTCAAGGGAGCCAACGCCAATATCGGCGCAGCGCGGGCTGCATTTTTCCCTCGCATTACTCTGGTTTCAAACATTGGCTTCGGAAGCGACGACTTGGCCGGGCTCTTCAAGCCCGGTTCCTTTGCTTGGAAATTCGCGCCACAGATAACTCTGCCGATTTTCGACGGTGGCAGCAACAAGGCTAATCTGAAGGTGTCCGAGGTGGACCGGGATATCGCTGTGGCCCAATACGAAAGGGCGATCCAGACCGCGTTCCGGGAAGTGGCTGACGCATTGGCCCAACTCGGAACCATCGGCGACCAGTTGGCGGCGCAGCAGGCTCTCACTGATGCTACCGCCGAGAGATATCGTCTCTCCCAAGCCCGTTTCGAGAAAGGGGTTGACAATCATCTGAATGTTCTTGACTCACAGCGCTCGTTCTATGCGTCTCAGCAGGGGCTGATTAGTGTGCGCCTGACTCGGCTGGCCAATCAGGTAACACTTTACAAAGTGCTTGGTGGGGGCGGAGATGGTGATACGAAGCCTTAGGAGGATGTGCGTCCGTCAAGCATTTCAGCTATTCTTATAAAAAGATGTGCCGCTGATTATCGTAATATGATGGAAGCCATGGATAACTCCACCAAACAAAAAGGAATCTATCGAGCGACACAAAAATCAGGGTTGCTACGGCAACCTCATGATGATTATCGTCAAAATGTTCGAGGAGGCCAGAAATTATCTACTGCTACTTTGAGAACAGAATGACCGTATCAATGAGTTTTTCGGTAAAGCTGACGCGCATGTTTTAACTAAATAGGAGTGAACGTTCATTTATAACTGTTTTTGCCTCTCAACCAGATAATAAACTGTAGAAAGTATCTGCAGACTCTACCTACATAACTGAAATAGCGGGCAAGGCTGAAAATGGCCTTAAAACGACTGAAGAATTAATATACATCCATCGATCTTATAAAGGAGTGAATCGGCCATGAATCACACCGCGGCCTTTCCACCGTTTATGCGTAAAAAACTATCGATACGACTAGCAACCATCCTGATACTTCAGTTAGTTTTTGCAGTGGCAATTACTACAGCGGAGGCGGACTGGCAGGAGTCTGGTATGCGCATGGGTATCCAGGCCGGACCGAAACGTGAATACTTCCATCTATACCAAGCCTTCGGGGTGTATGGCTTGCCTTGGGACTGGCGAACATCTTCCGGGTGGGGACTGGCGCCCCGGCTTGAAACATCCGTCGGCGCCCTGGTCGGCGGCGATGAAACCGGTTTCATCGGTTCAGTGGGAACAGGCCTCGCCTTCAACAAGCCGGGAAACGGCATCGCCCTGGAGGCAGGCGTAAACCTCAGTCTTCTGGACAGACGCCAGTTCGGCCGGCAGGACTTTGGCAGTATTCTTCTGTGGGGCGCCAATATGGGCCTTTCCTACCGTTTTGCCAGCGGCATTGTCATAGGATATCGCATACAGCATATGTCTAACAATCGCATTTTATATACCAGTAGAACCCCCAATCCGGGAGTCGATATGCATATGATCGGGGTAAGCTGGAACTTTTAACCCAGCACCTCTTTTCAATAGCTTGCAAATTATTCAATCGGTATGAGGCTGGCGAAAAGAACAGTAACCCTCTTAATAACGAATCGTGGGATATGTAAGCGCACATTTTAAACATCTGACCTTTCTTCACAAGAGGAGTACTTACTGATGAGCTGTTTCTCCCGGTTCAAGCACACAACCCTGGCTCTCATGTTTTCGGTGATTGTCCTGCTGGCACCGGCCACTCTTCCCGCGTTCCCGCAGCCATCGCTTTCCATAAGTTCCGGAAACACAACCGGAGCCAACTATGCTGTGTCAAGTGCAATTGCCAAGATTTTCAACCGCAAAGCTGTCGAAAACGGAATGCGAATCGCAAGCGTTTCGTCCGAAGGGTCAGTGGCGGATGTTGACAGTGTAGTGGAGGGAAAAAACGGATTCGGCATAGTCCCGTCCGTCATGCTCCAGCGTGCGTCGAAAGGCCTCGGTCTCTGGGAGGGAAAGCCCCGGAAGGGGTTGCGAGCAGTCCTCGGCCTTCATGTTGAAACAGTTACGATCGTCGCAGCCGCTGACCGCAACATAAAGCAGATCAGCGACCTCAAGGGGAGGCGGGTAAACATCGGTGCGCCCGGTTCGACCGATTACGAATATGGCGCAACTCTCCTCCAACTATCCGGAGTAAATCCGGCAGATGTGTCCCTCTCTGAACAGCCTGCTGTCCTTGCCTCTGAATTGCTGCAAAAAGGTGATGTCGACGCATACATCTATACGGTGGGGCATCCGAACCTCTCCGTGCTGGAGGCAAGCACCGGCAAGCGGAAGGTACAGTTGGTCCCTCTCGACAAGTCGCTCATTGAGCTGATAACCGCCAGTAATCCTTTCCTGTTTCCCGCTGAGGTACACACGCGCTTCTATCCGGACCTTGAGCGCCAGGGAGTGGTGCCGACCATCGGCGTCAGGGCCATTCTGTTCACACGCGCTGATATGCCGGAAGAAACCGTCTACCGCCTGGTGCGGGAAGTCATGACCAACTTCGATCTTTTCAGGCGTCAGCACCCGGTCCTGGAGGGCCTGACACCCCGTGGGGCAGCCAGTGTCACGGTCATTCCCCTTCATCCTGGAGCAGCGCGCTATTTCCGGGAGGCCGGCCTTGCCCCCTGAGGGCCGTTCCGACAGACACTTCACAAACTATTTCCTCTGGAGGAAACGATGAAGCGACACCTTGGCCTGATATTCCTGATAGGTTGTCTGTTGTGGCCGCGAAACGCGATGGCTGCGCCCCAGTCCTATTTCTATCCTTTCGTCAATCCATATGAGGCAACCGTCATGGAGTTGCCTAAAAACTTCGAGGTAAAGTTGCCGAAAGAGGTGCCTACCAGGGAGTTCACTCTTCGAATATTTCCCAAGCGCGAGATTCCCGAGGTCTTCTGGTACGAGGATGGTCTGGTCTGCTCCATGGCCTACCAGGACCACAAGGCACCGCTCATCTTCGTGATTGCTGGCACCGGTTCGAGCCACAATTCGCCACGAATGAAGAAGCTCCAGAAGACGCTCTACCAGGGGGGATTTCACGTCATCAACCTCACCTCGCCGACCCACATGGATTTCGTGGTGAATGCCTCGGCGGGACTGTCGGGGGATTCCCTCGATGATGCCCGTGATCTCTATCGGGTCATGGAGTTGGCCTATGAGAAGGTGCGCGGCAAGATCGACGTGTCGGACTTCGCCCTTGCCGGGTACAGTCTCGGCTCCTTCAATGCGGCATTTGTCGCCAAGCTTGACGAGGAAAGGAAGTCCTTCAACTTCCGCAAAGTCCTGCTCATCAATCCGCCGGTCAGTCTCTATGATTCGGTTTCAAACCTGGACCGGTTGCTTGTGGAGAACGTCCCAGGCGGCATGGAAAAGATTGATCTATGGTTCCGGAACGTTCTGACTCAATATTCTTCCGTCATGAGGGAGACGGGAAACATGGAGATGAGCGGAGACTTTCTCTACAATGCATATAAGCGCCTTCCCCCGAGCGAGGAGAACCTGGCAGCCCTCATTGGACTTTCATTCCGCATGAGTTCGGCAAACATGATCTTTACCGCAGATGTAATGAACGGTGGCAGCTACATTGTACCGAAGAATGCACAGCTCTCTGCCACGACTTCTCTTACCCGCTACGCCTTGGTCTCTTACAGCACCAGTCTAATTGATTACTTCAACGAGTATTTAATCCCCTACTGCCAGAAGCGTGATCCAAATCTGACCAGGCAAGCCATCTTGGATCGCATGAGCCTGCGCTACATTGAGGCATATCTCAAGAGCTCTGGCAAGGTCGGACTGATCCACAACGAGGACGACATTATATTGATGCCGGGTGATATAGGCTACCTGCAGGATGTATTCGGCGACAGGGCCCGGCTATTCACCACCGGCGTCCACTTGGGCCACATGCTTCAACCTGACGTGGTCTCGTTACTTCTCGGGTTTCAGACCAG
>CAZUGI010000152.1:0-5334 GCA_964619855.1 uncultured Geobacter sp.
GATGGCCACCCGGGCCTGCTGGGGGGGGCGGGTTTCGTTGAAATCCATTTCCTGGGCGTGCAGCGAACGACCGGAGGTCTGGATATGGTACTTGAGTTTCTGACTGCGGTCGTTGGCACCGTATTTCTCGCGCATTGCAACCGCCCAGATGCGGCGGGCCACACGGCCGATAACAGTGTATTCCGGATCAAGACCGTTGGAGAAGAAGTAGGAAAGATTGGCGGCAAAATCATCGATGTCCATACCGCGTGACAGGTAATACTCCACAAAAGTGAAGCCGTTGGAGAGGGTGAAGGCCAGCTGCGAGATCGGATTGGCGCCCGCCTCGGCGATGTGATAGCCGCTGATCGAGACCGAGTAGTAGTTGCGCACCTTTTTCTCGATGAAGTACTGCTGGATGTCTCCCATCATCTTCAGGGCAAACTCGGTCGAGAAGATACAGGTGTTCTGCCCTTGATCCTCCTTTAGAATATCAGCCTGAACCGTTCCGCGTACGGTCTGTACGGTACAGGCGCGGATTTCCTCGTACTCGGCTTCGGAGGGGACCCGGCCGTTTTTCTCCTTGAACACGTCGACCTGCTGGTCGATGGCGGCATTGAAGAAAAAGGCCAGCATCATCGGAGCCGGGCCGTTGATGGTGATCGAAACACTGGTATTAGGGGCGCAGAGGTCAAATCCGGCAAAGAGCTTCTTCATGTCGTTGACGGTGCAGATCGAAACACCACTTTCGCCGACTTTGCCATAGACATCAGGCGGATAATCCGGGTCTTCGCCATACAGTGTCACACTGTCAAAGGCTGTTGAGAGCCGTTTGGCGTCATCATCCTTGCAGAGATAGTGAAAACGGCGGTTGGTCCGCTCCGGAGTCCCCTCCCCTGCAAACTGGCGCTTGGGATCCTCCTCGGCCCGCTTGAAGGGGAACACTCCGGCAGTAAAGGGGAAATAGCCGGGGGCATTCTCGAACATACTCCAACGCAGTATCTCGCCCCAATCGGCAAAATCCGGAATACAGACTTTTGGAATTTTCGTCCCTGAGAGGGTCGTGGTATAGAGGTCACTCCTGATTTCCTTATCCCTGACTTTGGTAATCAGTTGGTCACGGCGGTAGGAAGCCTTCAGTTCCGGCCACTCCTTAAGGATTTTTTTCGGCTCTTCGTGCAGTTTCCCATCGAAAAGTGCAATCTGTTTGTCCAATTCCTGAAGAGAGCCGGTCTCACAGAGTACCTCTTTAGCACCGTGTAATTGGAAGAGCCGTCGGGCGATTGCGGCCTGTTCCCTGACCTGCTTGCGGTAACCTCTCACGGCATGAACAATCTCGCCAAGGTAGTGCACGCGGTCGGGAGGAATTATGTACTTTTTGAGACTCTCCTTTTCAGAAACCTGCAGAGAGGAATGCCAGTCGGTTCCCTTTTTATTGTTGATGGCATTCAGCAGTGCCAGATAGAGAACGTTGGTGCCGGGATCATTGAACTGCGATGCGATTGTACCAAAGACCGGCAGCTCTTCATCGGCAACATCGAAAAGATTGCGGTTGCGACGGTACTGCTTGCGAACGTTTCGAAGAGCATCTTCAGCCCCTTTGCGCTCAAACTTGTTAATGGCAACCACATCCGCGAAATCAAGCATATCAATCTTTTCCAGCTGAGTTGGGGCACCAAACTCGCAGGTCATGACATACAAAGAAACATCGCAGACACCCACGACCCCGGCGTTACCCTGGCCAATACCGCTTGTTTCAACAAAAACAAGATCAAACCCGGCCGCCCTGACAACATCAATGGCGTCCTGAATGGCAGCAGAGAGTTCCGTCTGTGAATCGCGCGTGGCCAGTGAACGCATATAGATTCGGTTGGCATTAATCGAGTTCATCCTGATCCGATCACCAAGAAGAGCACCACCGGTCCGCTGGCGGGAAGGATCAACAGCCAGAATGGCAACGCTTTTATCCGGAAAATCGCGGTGGAAGCGCAGCACCAGTTCATCTGTAATAGAGCTCTTTCCAGCTCCGCCGGTTCCGGTAACACCAACTACCGGCACATCCTGTACCATGGACTGGATCTTTTCCCGGAGCGCACCATAACCCGAGGTGTGATCATGCACCGCCTGTTCAGCCAGCGTAATCAGAGTGTTGACAGCCCGCACATCCTGCTGGGCCAGCCTGGCTGTCTCTTCGACGATATCTCGCTCAACGGTGAAGTCGCACTCTTCCAGCATCAGGTTGATCATCCCCTGAAGCCCCATACGGCGGCCATCATCGGGCGAGAAAATCTTGCGGACACCATAGCCTTCGATCTCGGTAATCTCATCCGGCACGATGACTCCGCCACCGCCGCCGAAGACCTTGATATGAGCTTCACCGCGCTCCTTCAGGAGATCAATGATGTATTTAAAAAACTCGATATGACCGCCCTGGTAGCAGCTAACAGCTATACCCTGAGCATCTTCCTGAATGGCAGCCGTAACGATCTCTTCAACTGAACGGTTGTGCCCGAGGTGGATAACCTCGGCACCGGAGGCCTGTAGCAGACGGCGGATCATGTTGGTGGAGGCATCGTGACCATCAAAAAGACTGGTGGCGGTAACAAAACGGACCTTGTGCTGAGTTTTGTAGGGTTCAGGGGCGACTGCGGTCATGGGTTCCTCCGTCAACTGAAGTCATTGTATTGAGTTGCATTACACGTGTAGTTCTTTGCTATGAGTTTATCACTGCTGGAGAGAGAACTCCCAGGCGCACCAGAACTCTTCGGGGTGCTCATCAGGAGGGCAGGCGATGCAACGGGTACTTATACGAGGATCGATTGCCTTGGCAAACTCACTGTACTCAACAATTCCGACCGATTTACAGGGGTGGTCGGCCAGGCCCTTTCTCTTGCGGGCCGACTGCACCCGGCAATCCAGCATCCGGAACACAGCCCTCGACTCACTCTGCTCAATAACATCCTGCAGATTGAGTCTGGCATAAAAACGGTGTTTCAAACACTCGACCAGTGCGGGTATCCCCCCACCCGGCTTCATCCCCAGCCGCTCCATGATCCGTTTGGCTTCGATTACCGTGAAATAACGCCAGGCCTCCGTATCGACATCAACCGCAGCATCCATGCCATATCGCTTCTCAACAGCCTGAAACCAGACACCATCGTGAGCCAGCCAGTTTTTGGCGTCATCAACGATAATCCTGATCAGCTCTTCCTTGCTTAAACTGTTCAGAAGTCTGATTCCATCATCACCGGCACGTTCGGCACTCGACATATTCTTTCCTTCTGGGTGGAGATGAAAAACAGGCTTCTAATTCCGCAATTCGGGGTGCACAATATAATATCCCGTTTACGTTCATGTCAAGCAAATATAAAACGTTTTTATATACAATTTTACTCTTCAGCAAAACCAGCAACACAGCCATTATTTTGCAAATAAGTACCTCAATACCAATTTAAATGTCAAGGGGGAAATTCATAGGGGTTTCGTTCGGCCGTTCATTACTGATTTTGGCTTCAGCGGGCGAGAACAGCTGGGCATTTCTTGATTCAAGCTATCTTCGGGCCTTGCCGCTGATATGATTGATTTCGATTTTAAAGACTTTGGTGAGTTTGTCTTTTTGCTCAATATACCGCTTACCCTCTTCAATAAAATCGGGGCAGTACTTCTCCAACAACCACAGCAAAGCCTCATAACGCTCGGCTCCATTTACTTCCGAGGCAACACCAAAGGCCACCGCACTTTCATATTCGGTGGCAAATTTATCCGGCAGAACCTTTGTTCTGCCGACAACACAGAAGGAAACCCTGGGATTGTATTCGATATCATCAAGTTTCTGTCCGGTGAGAGCGCAGTGGAAATAAATGCAGTCGTTCCTGTACGCATAACTCATCGGCACGCCGTATGGTTGGCCATCTTCGCCGACTGTAGAGAGAATCCCGTATTCCCCGCATTCAAGTATTGCTTGTGCCTCTTGGGTGGTTATTTTCCGGTCACTTCTGCGAATGGGTTTCAAATCCGATATTCCTTTCTGCTCAAGTTAGGTGACGGATTCACCCGAATCGCGCCACCATCTCACTCGCCACAGCGACCATACCGATACCGGTCGGGCATACGGCATCGCAGCGACCGCAGAGGAAACAGCTGATCTCGCCCCATTTTTCCGGATCGGCGGCCAGTTTGTGGTGGATACGCCGGCGGGTGCGGAGCGCCTCGCTCCCGAGCGGATTGTGTCCACTGGCCTCATGCATGAAACCGTCCAGCTGGCAGGAGTCCCACATCCGGCTCCGTTCAACCTGTCTACCAGAGCGCCAGTCCTGTACGCCAAAGCATGTGCAGGTCGGGCAGGCCAGATTGCAGCCGGTGCAGGCGATGCAGCGCTCGCCGACCTCGGCCCAGAACGAATCGGGTACGCGGTCGGCCCGCAATAGTTCCGATGCCCGCCGGATCAATACCTCGTTTTCGTCCGGAAGCTGTGCCGTGGGCTGTCGGAACAACTCCAACGCTTCCGGCGAGGCCGAGTCAGGCAGATCGGCAATGATCGCCCTGCCCGCCTCGCTGTATGGAATCACCAGCCAAGCACTACCATCCCGGAAAAATTCCAGATCACAGTCACCTCCGGCAGGATGAATCAGCGCCCCGCCCGGACCGCAGTAGCCAGACAGTCCCGCCACCATCGCCCCCTGACGGAGGCGGAAGTAAAGGTCGTCACGCCATCCATCGGCAAAGAAACGGTCGATAAAACGGAGGCAGGCCAGGTCACGGGGGGTAAAGCCGAGCACAAAGAGCGGGCGCTCCGGAGCCCGGGGTGACTGAGGTACACCTTCATCTACAGTGAAAACCGCTCCCTGCTGCGGAAAGAAGGCCGCCGTCGGTTTGCCCGGAACGGCACCACCATCCAGGGCGAGCGGGCCATCATCCGGAGAGCCGATGGTTCGGGTGCCGTCCGGGAGCAGGACCGGCAGACGCAGTTCCCATGTTTGCGTGAGAAAGCTGAAAAACTGCTCCAGCCGGTCGGGGGTCAGAAGCTTCATGGCACCCTCTCAATCCGCACCGCGCAGACCTTGAATTCCGGAATGGATGATTCCGGATCAAGTGCATTAATGGTGAGCGCGTTGGCCGCCCCTTCGGCAAAGTGAAACGGCATGAACAGTACGCCGGGGATAACCATCCCGGTCACGCGCGCCTCTGTCCGCACTTCGCCGCGGCGGCTTGAAACCAGAAGCCGGTCACGGTCGCGTACACCAAGCCGAACGGCATCGTCAGGATGCAGTTCGATGAAGGAGCTTGGCTCCTCGCGGTCCAGCAGGTGGCTGCGGCCGGTCCTTCTGCCGGTTTGCCAATGAAAATAAGTCCTTC
>CAZUGI010000153.1:0-5289 GCA_964619855.1 uncultured Geobacter sp.
TCTCCAAAACCGGATGTTGGGGGTTCGAATCCCTCCTGGCCTGCCACAATTCAAGTTGATCGCCACGCGTGCCTATTAATTGCATGCTGAGATAGGATTTGGCGACAACTCACGACAGTCTATCAGGAGTTATACGTGCAAAAAGTCACGATGTTTTTTGAATCTGTAAAAACGGAACTCAACAAGGTCACGTGGCCGACACGCAAAGAAACCGTTGCAACAACCGGTGTTGTTGTAATTATTGTTCTGCTGATTTCACTCTATCTTGGTACCTGTGATATCGTCCTGGCCAAGCTGATGCGTCTGATACTGGGATAAAGGATCCGTTATGTCCATGAAGTGGTACGGTGTACATACATATTCGAGCTTTGAAAACAAAGTGAGACTCAATCTGCTCGAGCGTATCAAAAACGAAGGAATGGAAAGCTTTTTTGAAGAGATCCTTATACCTTCCGAGACTGTGGTTGAGCTCAAAAAGGGTGAGAAGAAAACCTCCTCAAGAAAGTTTTTCCCCGGCTACATACTCGTAAAGATGGAACTGACGGATGAAACCTGGCACATCGTCAAAGAGACCGCCAAAGTCACCGGTTTTGTCGGCGGCAATACCCCCTTCCCTATTCCAGATGAAGAGGTCGGAAAGATTACCCGCCGGATGGAAGAAGGGGCTGAAAAGCCACGTCCAAAAGTACGCTTTGAAGTCGGTGAAACCGTACGGGTTGTTGACGGACCGTTCCTCAATTTTTCCGGAACCGTTGAAGACGTCAAACCTGACAAAGGCAAGCTGCGCGTCACTGTAACCATATTCGGCCGGGCGACTCCGGTTGAACTTGAATTTATGCAGGTAGAAAAAAACTGATTTCATCTATGCCACCCATGATTGGATGGCAGGCATACGGCAAATAAAGGAGCGCCATAATGGCAAAGAAAATTACCGGGTACATAAAACTGCAAGTTCCTGCTGGCAAAGCCAATCCTTCTCCTCCTATTGGTCCTGCTCTCGGACAGCACGGCGTTAATATCATGGAGTTCTGCAAGGCATTCAACGCCAAGACACAGGCTGACGAAGGGACCATAACCCCGGTTGTCATTACCGTATATGCCGACCGTTCCTTCACGTTCATTACAAAAACACCTCCCGTTCCGGTTTTGATAATGAAAACTCTGGATCTGAAAGGCGGGTCTGCCGTTCCAAACAAGACCAAAGTCGGCAAGCTCACCAAAGCCCAGGTGGAAGAGATTGCAAAGAAGAAGATGCCGGACCTTAATGCAGCATCTCTGGAAGCTGCCATGAGAACCGTTGAAGGCACAGCCCGTTCCATGGGCGTTGATATCGTCTGATCAGACACAATTACATTTAAATAGAACCATAGAGAGGTTGTATCATGTCGAAATGCGCGAAAAAACATTCTGAAGCAATGTCAAAAATTGACAGGACCAAGGTATACGCACTTGGAACCGCCGTTGACGTTGTGAAGCAGGCCGCCTATGCGAAATTTGACGAGACAGTAGATGTCGCGGTTAAATTGGGTGTTGACCCACGCCACGCTGACCAGATGGTTCGTGGAGCTGTCGTTCTCCCTAACGGACTCGGCAAGGACGTCCGTGTTCTTGTGTTTGCAAAGGGCGAAAAAGAGAAGGAAGCTCTCGATGCGGGCGCTGATTTCGTAGGTGCGGATGATCTGGTTGCCAAGATACAGGGCGGCTGGTTTGAGTTTGATACCGCCATTGCTACTCCCGACATGATGGGTGTCGTCGGCAAAATTGGTAAACTGCTCGGTCCTCGCGGACTTATGCCTAACCCCAAGGTTGGAACTGTTACCTTTGAAGTTAGTCGGGCTGTCAAAGAATCAAAAGCCGGCAAGGTCGAGTTCCGCGTTGAGAAAGCCGGCATTGTTCACGCTCCGGTCGGCAAGGTTTCTTTCGAAGCCGATATGCTCAAGGGCAACCTGCTTGCCCTGGTCGAAGCACTGGTAAAAGCCAAGCCTTCGGCAGCCAAAGGCACATATATCAAGAAGATTTCGCTTTCATCGACGATGGGCGCCGGCATCAATCTTGATATCAGTGACGTAACGTCACAGATCTAATACTGATTCCATTTAGAATTTGCCAAAGTCAAAGACAGCAGGCGCTCTAATTAGGCGCTTAATCCGGAATTGGCCGGGCCTGCCGAGACTTGGGTATCGCAAGTTTTACTTGCGCTTCCTGACTTTGGCCGGGGCATAGCCCCAGATACCAAAAGAAAGGAGGAAGTCGCTTGAACAAAAACAGAAAGCAAGAACTCGTCACTGAGATGCATGAGCGGCTCACACGTGCCAAGGCGGTTTTTCTAGCCGATTTCAGAGGCATGAATGTGGGTAAGGCCACCATACTTCGCAATGAGCTTCGCGCTGCATCCGTAGAGTACAAAGTCTTCAAGAACACCCTGTTTGATCTGGCTGCCAAGGACACCGACATCGAGTGCATCAGCCCGTTTCTGACCGGTCCGACCGCCGTGGCAATCAGCTATGACGATCCGGCCAGCGCCGCCAAGGTGCTGAACAAGTTCGCCAAAGACCCGCAAGGTAAATTTGTACTCAAGGCTGCCGCTCTCAGCGGAAAACTGCTGGATCCGTCACAGATCCAGGCACTGGCGGAGCTCCCCTCGCGTGAGGTCCTCATCGCCAAGATGCTCGGATCCATGCAGGCGCCGGCCACCAACTTTGTTGGCGTACTGGCCGCGCTGCCCGGATCGCTCGTTCGTGTGCTGGATGCCATCCGTGCCCAAAAAGCCGGCAACTGATTCTTTAACGCAATTCACTAACCCAAATCATATTCGGAGGAATACACACAATGGCTATAACAAAAGAGGATGTAATCGGCTTTATTGAAAAAATGACCGTTCTTGAACTTGCTGAACTTGTCAAGGAACTTGAGACCAAATTCGGTGTTTCTGCTGCTGCACCAGTTGCAGTAGCCGCTGCTGCCGGCCCGGCCGCCGCCGCTGAGCCTGCTGAAGAGCAGACCGAATTCGACGTAATCCTGAAAGCTTGTGGTCCCAACAAGATCAACGTCATTAAAGTTGTTCGCGTGCTGACAAGTCTGGGCCTGAAAGAAGCCAAGGATCTGGTTGATGGCGCACCTGGCGTTGTTAAAAATGGTGTTTCCAAGCAGGAAGCGGAAGACGCCAAGAAGCAGTTGGTCGAAGCTGGCGCCGAAGTCGAGATCAAATAACACCCTGAATTGTTTTTATTATGAGAGCCAAGGTCGCCTCGAGCGGCCTTGGCTTGTGCTGTTTGGGCGAGCACTCTCTGCCCATACATCCTTGTATTTCAGATAGTTAACAACACAATTTGGATACATAGTTACGATACTCGCCAAAGGAGAAACCATGGCTTATTCTATCGCCAATAATCACCTCTTGCGCAAAAACTTCGCCAAGATAAAGAACATAATTGATATCCCCAATCTGATCGATATCCAGAAGAATTCTTACCGCCGCTTTCTGCAGCAGGAGATACCTTCCGATTCCCGTAAAAATATCGGACTGGAAGCCGTATTCAGAAGCGTTTTTCCAATCAAGGATTTTAGCGAGAGCGCGTCTCTGGAGTACGTTTCATATGTACTCAACAAGCCCAAGTATGATGTCGAGGAATGCCACCAGCGCGGCATGACCTATGCGGCACCGATGAAGGTCAAAGTGCGGCTTGTGATCTGGGACTCCGGCAAGGACTCTGGCGTTAAGGCGATCAAGGACATCAAGGAACAAGAGGTTTACTTTGGCGAGATCCCGCTGATGACCAGTAACGGGACCTTCATCATTAACGGTACTGAGCGAGTTATTGTCAGCCAGCTGCACCGTTCCCCTGGCGTCTTTTTCGATCACGATAAAGGTAAAACACATTCCAGCGGCAAAGTGCTCTATTCCGCCCGGGTAATTCCCTACCGCGGCTCCTGGCTGGATTTTGAATTTGACCATAAGGATATTCTCTACGTCAGAATAGACAGACGCAGAAAAATGCCGGCAACCGTTCTTCTGAAAGCGCTCGGCTATTCTGTAGAAGAATTGCTGAATTATTATTACAAGAGCGAAGAAATCTACATTAACAATGATAAAATCACCAAGAACATCGAACCGGAGCTATTGACACTTCAGAAAGCCGTCGTTGATGTGGCCGCCCCGAAAAGCGGAGAAGTGCTGGTAAAGGCAAACCGCAAGTACACCAAGTCTTCAATCAAGAAGATGCAGGAGCATGGCATCAAGGAAGTACCTGCGAACGTTGAGGACGTGCTCGGTCGTTTTGCCTCGTCCGACATAGT
This sequence comes from uncultured Geobacter sp., assembly GCA_964619855.1. GTDB lineage: Bacteria > Desulfobacterota > Desulfuromonadia > Geobacterales > Pseudopelobacteraceae > JACRCG01. The sequence continues at coordinate 4,297 of CAZUGI010000153.1, forward strand.
TGACCCGACCACCGGTGAAATTCTTGTTGAATGCAATGACGAAATCACTGCCGACAGGTTCGACGAGATCAAAGCTCGCGGTGTGACCAGCTTTAAAGTCCTGTTTATCGATAACCTGCATATTACCTCTTCGTTCCGTGACACCCTGCTGATCGATAAAATCAGCTCGAATGACGAGGCTCTGATAGAGATTTACCGTCGTCTGCGACCAGGCGACCCACCGACTTTGAAAAGTTCACTGGCACTGTTTGACAACCTGTTTTTCAACCCTGAGCGCTATGACCTGTCCGCCGTCGGTCGTCTTAAGCTGAATTACAAGCTTGGACTTAAGGTCTGGCAGGACTGTATGGTTCTGAATGCACCCAGCATGCTGAGCGTTGACGACGTTGCCAGTGTTGAATCGCTCGTCACCCGACTGAAAAAGTCTGATGACCAGTTTTCACAATATCTGATGATGAAACTGCCGGCTGACCTCTCCAAAACCATTAAAAAGCTTGAGGTAGGCCAGTCTATTTCTGATAAACTGAGAGATCAGATTCTTGCTGAATTAAACAACCTGATCCGGGACAATGATTTCTTCCAGAAAGAGATCTTTGCAACACTTGGACTCTCCAAGGCAACCGTAAAGCTGACCGACCTGATTGATCAGGGTGGTTTTGATGAAAATCGTCGCATGATTGAGACACTGCGCCGCAACCGGATGGTTTTTGAAGACCTTTACAAGGGCGAAATCGATAAGGCTGCCAAGAACGACATCCTTGAGATTGTACGTTATCTGATTGAACTCAAAAACGGACGCGGGGCGATCGATGATATTGACCATCTTGGCAACCGTCGTGTAAGGGCCGTCGGCGAACTGCTTGAAAACCAGTACCGCATCGGACTTGTCCGCATGGAACGCGCTATCAAGGAGCGCATGAGCCTTCAGGAAGTTGAAAATCTCATGCCGCACGACCTGATCAACTCCAAGCCGGTATCTGCTGTTGTCAAGGA
>CAZUGI010000154.1:0-5233 GCA_964619855.1 uncultured Geobacter sp.
CCGGTGGTCTTTTCATGAATCTCGGGGTTGGCCGGGTTCTTGAACTGCTGCGGCAAAAAATATTTATCCGGCTCAGCCGCGGCGATCGCCTCAGCGCGATTGATTGCCCCCTTCATCCCTTCGGTACCAGGTGTCAGGATCAGCTTGGCGCCCAGTGCGGCCAGCACACGGCGACGCTCGATACTCATGGTTTCGGGCATGGTCAGGGTCAGCTTGTAGCCGCGAGCGGCGGCAACATATGCCAGGGCAATTCCTGTATTGCCGCTGGTCGGCTCGATGATTTCTACACCTGGTTTTAGAACACCACGCTTTTCAGCGTCCCAGATCAGGTTTGCTCCGATGCGGCACTTGACCGAAAAGGCCGGGTTGCGTGCCTCGATCTTGGCCAGTACCGTGGCCTTGGCCCCGGCGGTGACATGATTCAGCTTGATCAGCGGGGTGTTACCGATGGACTGCGAGTTGTCTGCGAAAATTTTGCTCATGAAAAACCTCCTTATGGTTTGTTGCTGCTTTAAATGCTGTAGTCAATAATTTGTGATCTGCGGAAGCTTTCCGCATCAGTCCTGTTGATCATATCTGCAAGCGTGGTCGTCTCAAGTACCGAAGATATGGCAATTTTGACATCTTTCATGACCATGTGGATTCCGCAGGAGGCCGGATCGTTGCCTTCTTCACACTCCATGACACCATTCTCATTCAGGCAGTGAACCAGGGAGAAGCCCCCTTCGAGAATCCTGACAACACTGGCAATTGTTATTTCGGACGGCTTGTTCGCCAGACGATACCCACCACCCTTACCGATGCGACTGGCCAATATCCCACCCTTTCTGAGAGAGAGCAGGATAAATTCGAGAAACTTTTTGGGGATTTTCTCCGAACGGGCCAAATCAGCAATCAGAACCGGACGGTTATCAGTCTGATTTGCCAGGTAGCTCAGTGCCCTGAGAGCATATTTTGTTTTCTTCGATATCATTCCGGAACATTCCTGTAAAAAAAAAGAGGTCAAGGGAAGCATCCCTTGACCTCTAGTTTTCTAGTGAGCCAATCTTTATTGTATATAAAATTTGTAGATTACATATATTACAAGCGACGGGTTGGTGTCAAGTATTTTCTGATGACTAATTTAGTGTCCGGCTACACGTACCAAACAATAAATATAAAACTCATAGATATTATATTTTATTGTTGACATTGTTTTTCTTTTGATGCTAGCTTGCCTAAACTTCATAGCAGTGGCTGACCAGAGAACTGGAGGCCAGGCAGGATTGGGTAAGGTGCCCTATCTCGTCTGGCCTTTTTTATTTCAGGAACAAGGAGCTTTATAATGGCGATGAAACGAATTTACTCGGCAGTGGCGGCAGTTGTTCTCTTCGTGGTTTCAGCAACGATGTTGGCGCAGACAGGACGTCAGGCTGCCGGGGGCTGGCAATGACTCTTGCATTGGCCAGAAAAGCACCGATTACAGCCTTGGAAGAAGCAGTCGGTCACTATCCGGATGTGCCGCGCCTGCTGATCCTAAAAACCGACGTGCAGCGGCGGGGGGTGCATTACAGCAACGAGGCCATTGCCCTGTTGGATCCGGTTCGTCACCAGACAACCGGCACCCACATCTTCGGTGCACGTGATGGCGTAATAGCCCTTCGTCCGGAATCGCTTCTGCTGCGGGACGGTACTTCAATCATCACAACTCCGACCCCGCCGGAAGAGAATCCCTACGTAGTAGACGTTCTGGATGGCTCACCCTGGCTGTTTGATGAGGGGCGACCGCTGGAAGAGGTAGAATACTGGCAGGCACCGGCGTTCTACAGCAAGACCAGCAGCTCCGGGGTGCCGATGAAGAACATTGTCAGCACGCGTCCCCAGCGGTTGAACATATTTCCCTACCGCTACTGCACCTTCTGGAATAACGGCAACGGCTGTGCCTTCTGCGATATCGTTGCCCAGATGAAAAAAGGGGGCAAAGAACTGAATATCCCGGCTCGGCTCGACCCGCTTGAGGTTGGCGAAGTGATCGGGGAGGCGTTGAAGGAACCGGGACGGTTTTCATCAGTACTTCTGACGTCAGGCTCGATCGTTGGAGGTGTACGCCCCTTTGATGACGAAATCGACTATTACATTGCCATCATGAAAGAGGTTGGCAAGCATTTCCGTACGAAGAAATTCCCCAGCCAGATGATCGGCACTGCCTTCGAGAAGGTCCAGTTACAACGGTTGTACGCCGAGACCGGCCTGATGAGCTACACCTCAAATATTGAGGTCCTGGATGAGAATATTTTCCAGCAATATTGCCCCGGCAAGTCGGAGTGGATCGGTTACCGGGAATGGAAGAAACGCTTGGTGGATGCCGTAGAGGTTTTCGGTCCCGGGCGGGTCAACACCGGCATCGTGGCCGGCATCGAACTGGCGGGCCCGCACGGATTTGGCAGCGAGGATGAAGCGCTGGAGCGGACCCTGGTGGAGGCCGAGGACCTGGCCCGGCAGGGTGTCAGCACGGTTTACATCGTCTGGTCGCCACGCCCTGGTACACCGTTGGGGAACTACAAGAATGCCTCTCTGGACTATTACATCCGTCTGGCCCGCGGGCTGCACGCACTGCGGGTCAAATACCGCCTCCCCATCGACCACGACAGTTACAGGAACTGCGGCAATCATCCCGATACCGATCTTTCGAGGCTTCTGCCTCTCTGGGAGAAATGAATCATGTCCAACGAATTACGGCAATTAATCGGCACGCTGCTTGAGGATTCCGGAACAACCTCCAGTATTGCCACTCTGGATGAAAACGGCGTTCCCCTCAGCATGCCCAGCCCTTTTCTCAGGCTGGACAAACAGGGGCGTTTGGTGCATCTGGAGCTGCTTGAAACCTCTCGCACCCACCGCAATCTGCTGCGCAGCATCTGGTTCGAGCGACCGGTTTCAGTAACCATCAGTCATCAGAATGGGCGTGTGCTGGTAATAACCGGAACCCCTTGCAAGGCACACGTTTCCGGACCGCTTTTCAGCAGCTATTACAGTGAAGTGCGCTCCTGTCTGGGGGATGCCGATCTGGTCGCAGTTTGGCTGATAGAACCTCAACGGACAGACGATGAAACCTACCGGACCCGCAAGGAATTCGAAGAAGCCCGGCATCCATTTCATCTACACCTTGATCGTCTGGCGGTACAAAATACCTGAGTGTTTATTATGCCGATGAAACAAAATGAAGCAGTATGAGGTTTTTTTTACGCTGTTTAAGTTGATTATAAGGAGACGCATACATGAAACCTACCGCTATAAATCCATTTCGGATATTCGCATTGTTGCTTGTTTCACTCGTGACGGTCCCGCTGATTGCTGCGGCTGAGGTCAAGGATGTTCGTCTGGCAAAGCAGTTCGGACTGGGCTATCTGCCGCTGATCATCATGGAGGAACAGCGGCTGATCGAAAAACATGCCAAAGCAGCTGGTCTTGGCGACTTGAAAGTTACCTGGGCCACCCTTGGCGGTGGCGGCGCGATGAATGATGCGCTGCTCTCCGGCAGCGTCGATTATATCTCCAGCGGTGTGTCGCCACTGATTGTTCTGTGGGACAAGTCAAAAGGCTCCGTCAAGGGTGTTTCCGCCCTGATATCGACTCCGAATTATCTGAACACCAATAATCCGGCGGTGAAATCGATCCGGGATTTCACTGACAAGGACCGCATCGGCCTGCCGACGGCAAAGGTGTCGATCCAGGCCATCATACTGCAGATGGCAGCAGCCAAGGAGTTTGGACAGGACAATTTTGCCAAGCTGGATAAACTGACGGTGACCATGAAACATCCCGATGCCATGGCGGCGTTGCTGTCGGGCAAGTCTGAAATCACCGGCCACCTGACCAGCCCGCCTTTCATGTTCCAGGAGTTGGATGACAAACGTGTCCGGACGGTTCTCAATTCCTATGATGTCCTGGGCGGACCGCACACCTTCAATGTTATCACTACCACCAAGGCCTTCCACGACAATAACCCTAAAACCTATGCCGCCGTTTTTGCCGCGCTGGAAGAGGCGGTTTCCTACATCAACAAGAACAAGCGATCGGCGGCGCAAATCTATCAGAAGGCCAGCAAGACAAAGGAAAGCCTGGATGATTTGATTAAAGAGGTCAGCCAGCCATCACTGTCCTATACAACTACCCCGCTCAATATCTCCAAGTTTTCTGATTTCATGTACAAGACCGGGACGATAAAAACAAAACCGAACAGCTGGAAGGATCTCTTTTTCCCCAACGTTCATGGCAAACAGGGGAGCTAATTATGGCTACACAAAACCCTCTGCTCGATGTACAGGCGGTTATCCTGCAATACAAGACCAGTGACAGACTGGTTACTGCCACCTGGAAGGTCGGTTTTCAGGCGAATCGCTCTGACCGGCTGATCCTGCTGGGGCCGTCAGGGTGTGGAAAGTCAACTCTCCTGAAGGCGGTTGGCGGCTATCTGACTCCGGCAGAGGGGAATATCTCCCTGGACGGGCGGACAATTACCGGTCCCGGGCCGGACCGGATGATGGTTTTCCAGGAAACCGATCAGCTATTGCCCTGGAAAACAGTACGGGAGAATGTTGCTTTTGCCCTGACCGCCAGCGGTAAAGCGACAAAAAGCGAGGCGGATGAGCAGGCAATGAATGTTATTCGTACCGTCAAACTTGAAAAGTTTGCCGACGCCTATCCCCACACCCTTTCGGGTGGTATGAAACAGCGGGTGGCAATCGCCCGCTGTCTGGCAATGAAGCCGGAAATCATACTGATGGATGAGCCTTTTGCCGCGCTCGATGCTTTGACCCGCCAGCAGATGCAGGAAGAATTGCTGGAACTCTGGAATAAGTCAAAATTCACGATGATATTCGTGACTCATTCAATCGAAGAGGCAATTCTCCTCGGTAACCGGATCGTACTCCTTTCACCCCACCCAGGTCAGGTAAAGGAAATACTGGATGTGGACCTTGACGATCCGGGCAATCGCTTCTATGGCGGTTTTAACGAACTGCGCGATACAATTCACCGGGTATTGTTCCGGGATGTGGGGGATTATGTCATCTGATAGGAGCGCCATCATGTCTATGGAAGGCCCATTGACCGTAGTGCCAGGAGCGACAGCGCAGCTGACGCATGTACAGCCGTCTGATCATACCATTGCAGAGATCGCACGCCCGCTGTCGAAGTCTGAAAAATTATGGAATCTGACGATTGTGCGAAAGGTGACAATACTTCTGCTGTT
>CAZUGI010000155.1:0-5097 GCA_964619855.1 uncultured Geobacter sp.
ACCGTTCCCGCGCACGCCACGGCATGCGGAGTTTTAAATAGAATGTGTGTTGACAGGCTATTTTAGCGGAAGATTGATGATGATCTTGATAACCTATGCACAGCAAATGGAGAAAATATGGCAGTGCCTGATATCTTACTGGATTTGATCGAACGTTTTGAACGCAACCTTAATGCATACAAATCCGGATCGTACAACGAAACCCAGGTCAGGCGCGAGTTCATTGACCCTTTCTTCGAAGCGTTGGGCTGGGATGTGAACAATCGCGAGGGCAATGCCGAAGCATACAAGGATGTGATTCATGAGGATGCCGTCAAGGTGGGCGGTATAACCAAGGCGCCCGATTACTCCTTCCGCATCGGTGGACAGCGCAAGTTCTTCGTCGAAGCCAAGAAACCCTCCATTGCGGTCAAGGATGATCCGGCTCCCGCTTTTCAGGTGCGCCGCTACGCCTGGTCTGCCAAACTTCCGCTCTCTATCGTCACCGATTTTGAAGAACTGGCCGTCTACGACTGCCGAATCAAGCCGGACCAAAAGGATAAGGCCGACAAGGCTCGCGTCAAGTATTACACTTTCCGCCAGTATGCCGAAAAATGGGATGAGATTGCCGCGATCTTCTCCAAGAATGCCATTCTCAAAGGTTCCTTCGACAAGTACGCCGAATCCCACAAGGCCAAGCGCGGCACCGCCGAGGTAGACAGCGCTTTTCTGGAAGAGATCGAGAGCTGGCGCGACACCCTGGCACGGAACATCGCTTTGCGCAACACGCTGAATGTACGCGAGCTGAACGAAGCGGTCCAGCGAACCATCGACCGGATCATATTCCTGCGCATCGCCGAGGACCGGGGCATAGAAGAATACGGCGGCTTGCGCGGTATCTGCAACGGCCCCAACACTTTTGCTCGCCTGCGCGATCTTTTCTACAAGGCCGACGACCGTTACAACTCGGGTTTGTTCCACTTTCGTCACGAAAAGGGTGAGGCCGAGCCTCCCGACAGCCTGACCATATCCCTGGCTATCGACGACAAGCCGCTCAAGGAAATTCTCAAGCGCCTCTACTACCCCGACTCACCCTACGAATTTGCTGTTCTGCCCGCTGATATTCTGGGGCAGGTCTACGAGCAGTTTCTGGGCAAGGTCATCCGGCTGACCAGTGACCACCGCGCCGTGGTGGAGGACAAGCCTGAGGTCAAGAAGGCGGGCGGAGTTTTCTACACACCGACCTACATCGTCGAGTACATCGTTAAAAATACAGTGGGCAAACTGCTGGACGGGAAGACGCCGAAACAGGCGAAATCCATCCGTATCCTTGATCCCGCTTGTGGTTCCGGTTCGTTCCTGCTGGGGGCATATCAGTACCTGCTGGACTGGCATCTTGCGTGGTACGTGGCTAATGATCTGGTGAAGTGGGCCAAACAGAAGGAACCAAGAATCTGTTCCGTAGGGGCGATACCCTGTGTTCGCCCGCCTTTGGGTGGCGACGGCAGCAAGGGCGATCACAAGGATGCGCCCCTGCAAACCAATTACCGCCTGACCACCGCCGAGCGCAAGCGTATCCTCCTTAACAACATCTACGGCGTGGACATCGACTCCCAGGCCGTGGAGGTAACCAAACTCTCGCTGTTGCTCAAGGTGTTGGAAGGGGAGACCGGTGAGACGCTCAACCAGCAGATGCGGCTCTTTCACGAGCGGGCGCTGCCTGATCTGGGGAGCAACATCAAATGCGGTAATTCGCTGATCGGACCGGATTTCTATGATAACAGGCAGATGAATTTGATGGCTGACGAGGAGATGTACCGGGTTAATGTGTTTGACTGGGAGCGGGAGTTTGCAGAGGTCTTCAAGGCGGGTGGATTTGATGCGGTGATTGGGAATCCGCCTTATGTGCGGCAGGAGTCTTTGGGAAACCAGAAGGATTATTTAAAGTCTCGCTATGCCGCCTTCGACGGAGTAGCCGACCTTTATGTGTACTTTATGGAGAAGGGCATCCGCCTGCTTCGTACTGGCGGGATATACAGCATCATTGTGTCCAGTAGTTTCCTGCGCACCCGCTTTGCTGCATCGCTGCGAGGTTGGTTGAAAGGAAACGCATCCATCGAGCGGATTGTTGATTTCGGAGGGCTACCAGTATTCGCCAATGCCAAGGATGTCTATGTCTGCATACCCACTCTGCGAAAGTCGGTCTCATCTGGCACGGCGGCGGTCTGTCGTGTGCCGGAACTGAACCTCCCTGACCTGCAAGAGTTTGTCGATGCCCATTCATTCACCGTGCCGCTGGAGCAGTTGACTACCGAGGCTTGGTCGTGGAAGGGGGAGGGTGAAAGCGCTCTCTTCGCCAAGGTCATGACGGCCGGTGTGCCGCTGGGGCAGTATGTGGACAAAAAATTCTTCCGTGGGATTACGTCTGGCCTTAACGAAGCTTTCGTGATTGACGCTGTAACGCGGGATATGTTGATCGCCAGAGACCCCAAGAGCGTCGAGCTGATTAAGCCGTTGTTGGGTGGAGAGGAGATCAGGCGATTTGTCACCCGCCCAAAGAGGCAGTACATCATTTTTACTCGTCGCGGAGTAGCGATTGATAGTTATCCGGCTATACGCGAGCATCTGACACAATGGCAAGCCGATCTGACGCCCAAGCTGTCAAAGGACGACAAGCGGGGCCGCAAGCCCGGACGATATCAATGGTATGAAATTCAGGACGATGTTGCCTACTTCAGCACTTTCGAATCACCCAAAATCATCTTCCCTGACATCTGCAAGGGACCGCGCTTCGTCCTTGATACCGACGGCCACTACCTGGCCAATACCGCCTATTGCCTTGGCACGGACGACCGCTACCTGCTTGGCATCCTCAACAGCCGTCTATTCTGGTTTGCCATCAGCAATATCAGTATTCCCTTCGGCGTCCGTGCCGGTGAGTACCGCTATCGCCTGATTTACCAGTACATGGAAAAGGTTCCCATCCGCTCCATCGACTTCACCAATTCCACCGACAAAGCACTTCACGACCGCATGGTGCAGCTTGTCTAGCAGATGCGATCCCTGCAAAAACAGCTGCCGGAAGCCAGAACCGGCCACGACCAGACCCATCTCCAACGCCAGATCGATGCTACTGACCGGCAGATTGATAAGCTGGTTTATGAGTTGTATGGATTGACGGAGGAAGAAATTGGATTGGTGGAGGGGGGAAATAATACAAGTATTGACATTTAACTTCGCACATAGTTTAATCTGCTCCTGGCTTTGCGGAGTCCAGCCGCTCGCGGTCTTGATGGCCATGGTTAAGCACAACGCAACCGCAATGTAGGTTCCTTTCTTTTAAACGAACAACAGCGCGCTTCCAAAGGAGGCTGTTCGGTTCGTCAATGCGAGCACACGAAATACCGGACGGCAAACTATCTTCTTGGAGGTATAGCCATGTCCAAATCCATTCAGCCAGAATTACCCCTCATCACCGAGACAAAGAAAAGAGCCAAGCACCTGCAATCGTTGCTTAAGCCAAGATTACACGACATTACTCTTGGTGAGTGTCTTAATTACGTATCCAAGCTTCAAGGTGAAAGGGACTGGAATGTGCTGAGCGCCAAGCTCAAGCATGCTGTTCCCGAGCAAGACTCTCGCATCAAGATCGATGACTTTATAATTAACACCGCACTCCCCCAGATCATCAAAATCGCGTCGAAACACGACATGAAGATCAGTGCAAATGCCTCAGAGATATGTGAAGGCGACTCTTTTGGCAGACACGGACTTTTACGAAAAATTCCCATCTATATAGAACCACTAGGCCAGCAAAGCAGCGATAGTTTCTGTGATCCTTTTCTCGAAGTCTCAATGAATTCAATCAGGCTTTCAAATAATATTTTTCACACTCTGATTCATTTTGTCTTCCCAAATAAAGCCTTTTCTGTGGCGTCTCAATTTCTAACAAGCGATAAGACTTATGGCGATATGGAGCCACAACTTACTCGATGTGAGCAGCAAGGACAGACAAACTATATGCTTAGCGTTAATACAAGTGGATTTAGTGATGTGGCCAGCCGTGGTTTGGACATTTTCACTGACCAAACCATGTACAACTATTTCCAAAAGGAATTAGATGGCTTTTTGGCAAGGTATGCCAGAGTATTTAAGTCTTTTGCTGCCTTGTCCGGTAAGTGGGGCAACAAAAGACTTGTAGAAAGTTTTGAAAATGCACTCTGGAAGATGAATAGCGATGAACCACCATATATGGCTGTTTCCAGCAATTTTTATGCAAAAACAATTGCCGGTATCCCGCTTTATGCTGGGCTTGGAAGTACAGGTCCTTACATAGCCGGGCAAAATAGTTCGGTTGAAATAGGGGTTTGCTCAATCATCTATCTCGAAGAAGAGAATGATAAAAATCCTGCGGGATATTATATTGCCAAATATGGAGATGACTGGCAGGTTCGCATTCATCTGAAAGGTTTTAAAGAAGGGGATATTGAAAAAGTGACTGCTGAGTTTGGCATCCCAAGGGGCCATTTTTCGGAGACTAATACTTCATTTTATCAGACTCCCGCTTTCAAAGGCTTGCGTGCTTGGGTTGAAAAACATTCCAAATATGCCAAAAGAGTGAGTCGAAACGGGTGAAAGATATTTGCCAGGGTGGTATGAATATGCGATTGAACCTCTATAGTATCATTGAAACTTGACGTTAAGCCATTCTTATTGGCGGGGTGCTCCGAAAAGGAGTGCCCCGCTGTACGATGCCGATTAGGGTCGTGTCTCAATCACGTACAATAAGTTCAAAACTAAGTTCTTGCACCATTAAGCCCCATAATTGCAATACTCCGCAAGGAACCATACATGGCCCTGCCCATCAACATAGACGACCTGATCAACTGCCGCACCGTTGAATCCGAGCGGATCGAGTTCAAGGAGGGATGGAACCCGGAAGAGGTCATCCGGTCCCTGTGTGCCTTTGCCAACGACATCAACAACTGGGGCGGCGGCTATATCGTGGTCGGAATTAAAGATGACAACGGCAGGCCGGTATTGCCGCCGGTTGGTCTCAATCCGGCAGGCATCGACAGGATACCAAAAGATCTTCTCAATATCTGCAACCGCCTTAAA
>CAZUGI010000156.1:0-5024 GCA_964619855.1 uncultured Geobacter sp.
TATTTTGTCAGTTTTTGATAACAGTCAGATTTTTTCTCTTATTACCAAAATATTTTTAGATTCACCGATTATCTTTTTTGCTTTTGTGATGTTAACTGAGCCTTTAACTACCCCTCCAGATAAAACTTACAGAATGATTTATGCATCTCTCACTGGGTTTCTTTTTGTACCCCAGCTTCATTTTGGTGGTATCTATACTACTCCTGAAATGGCGCTAGTTTTAGGGAATATTTTTTTTTATCTTGTTAGTCCCAAAGAAAAGTTAATACTAAAACTTAAAGAAAAAATTCAGCTGGCTCCAGATATCTATGATTTTGTTTTTAGCTTAGATCATAAATTAGCTTATCTACCAGGACAATATATCGAATGGACACTAGCTCATAATAATCCAGATAGCAGAGGATCAAGGCGTTATTTTACTTTAGCTTCTTCTCCAACAGGCGTGCGTTCATTGTCAGAGCTTCACTGTCCAGTGTTTTCTCTGTCACCGGCGGTTTATCCAGCGGCGAGAAGGGGGGCGTGCGGAAATCGCCTTCAGCCTTGGCAAACTCAAAAGTTTCCTGAACGGCGGCGGTCTTGGACTCCTCTTTTTTCTTGTCCTTCTCCTTCTTGAAGACACTGGGGCGGGGTGGTGGTGGAGCTGACGGCTTGATGACCGGTCCGGCGGTTGCGGCTGGCGCAGGCAGACCCTCTTTTTTGGCCTTGGCCTTATCTTTTTCATCGCGGGCATGGGCGCGACGCTCCTGCCAGGCAGACCACTTATGTTTGAAATTTTCCAGCCACCATCCGGCAAACAGTACGAAAGAGAAATGTGACAGGATCATGATCGAAGCCGCCAGGAGGGGTAAAAGCAGCAGCAGGGCTCCATAGGGACCGACTGTCGATCTCAGGGCACTGGCCGCGGCTTTACCCAGAAGGCCCCCCGTTTGTACCTGTTGCCCGAAAAAATAGGTAGTGTCCCGGAAAAATGCGAACAGCGTGGAGAGAGAAAACAGCAGCCCGCCGGCCGCCGCCAGCTTGTAGGAACGCAGCCGGATCTCCTTGAAGCGGAACAGGGTATAGGCCATGTAGAGCAGGGCCAGCGGAATCAGGTAGGAAGCCAGGCCAAACCCGCTGAAGAACAGGTCGGCCACCTGGGCGCCGAGCCGCCCCCCCAGGTTGTGGATGACCCCTTCGTTTGAGTAGCTGTTCCAGGAAACATCGGCGGCGTTGTAGGTCAGAAATGAAATCAGAATGAAGACGCCGACCGTTCCCAGCGCCATCCCCTGCAATTCCTTGGTCAGTTTTTCTTTTTTGGGTTCTTCCATATGTGTATCGGCATCCGGATAGCGGAGTTATGAAGTCGTGGCATAATACTAGTAATGTGGCGGGGTAGGCAAAGGAAAAATGGAGGGATCAGACGGCTTTATGCAGCTCATCCCCCGGCTTGATTACTCCTCCGGTGACGACCCTGGCAAAAATCCCCTCTTTCGGCATGACGCAGTCACCGGCTTGATAGAAGATGGCACAGCGGGTGTGGCACTCCTTGCCGATCTGGGTTACCTCCAGCAGCGTCTCACCGACCTGCAAGCGCGTGCCGACCGGCAAGCTGACCAGCTCGATGCCGATGGTGGTAACGTTCTCGGCAAAATCTCCCGAATCGACATCCAGCCCCAACGCCCGCATCTTATCTATACTTTCCGAGGCCAAAAGACTCACCTGACGATGCCAGTCGCCGGCATGGGCATCACCGACTATGCCGTGATTCGCCCGCAGCTCCACCGCATCGACCGGCGTCTTGCGCTCGCCCTTGTTTTCGCTGATGCAGACAGCAACCACCTTAGCCATTAGCTATCCTCCTACCTGCGCCATTGTAAAGTTCTGATGCCCGTACCCTTCGCATGAGATGCCGTGCCGCTCCGGCTTGCCGGAAACGATCCCGCGCAGCACCTCCGCCAGCCGTTCCTTGTCAGGAGGGCGCAGGCTGGGCAGCAGATCGGTTTTCTCATCGGAAAAAAGGCACCCCTTGGCCTGTCCGGTGGAGGTGACCCGGATGCGATTGCATTCGCTGCAGAAGTGCCCCGATACGGCAGTGATGATGCCGATGCTCCCGCGGGCTTCCGGTATGCGAAAATCACGTGAAGGCCCTGCGAATGGCCCTTTGTCTATTTGCTCAAGGGAATAATTGGCTTCGATGCGCGGCAGGATCTCCTCGCCTGATATGCAGAAGCGCTGCCACCCATCCTCCTTGACCACCGGCATATACTCGATGAAGCGCACCGAACTACCCCGCAAGCGGGTCATCTCGGCAAAAGCCAGGATTTCTGAGTCATTTACGCCGCGCATGATGACACAGTTGATCTTGGGGGGTGGAAAACCGGCCAACTCGGCTGCATCCAGTCCCTCCAGAACCTTTTTCAGATCTCCGCCGCGAGTGATTTCAGCAAATGTAGCCGGGTTGATCGAATCGAGGCTGACGTTCAGACGCTGCACGCCGGCCCGATAGAGATCAGCGGCCATTTCTGTCAGCAGCAGGCCGTTGGTGGTCAGGGCCAGATGCTTGAGGCCGGGAATTGCCGACAATTTTTCAAGAAAACCGATCAGACCGACCCGTACAAGAGGTTCACCCCCGGTAATACGAATCTTCTCAATCCCCAGCCCTACAGCAGTTTCGGCGATCAGTTGCAACTCTTCATAAGAAAGGATCATGCTGTGCTGCTTCTTGGCAATACCCTCTTTGGGCATACAGTAGAAGCAGCGCATATTGCAGCGGTCTGTTATAGACAGCCGCAGGTAGTTTATGTTTCTTCCGATCGAATCAGTCAGCTGCATGAATAATATGTTTCTCCACAAAATCGGCTACTTGTCCGGTATTATTGATGTCCAGCAGCGGCACATCCAGCTCCAGCAGCGAGTCAGAAGCCACCGCCACCAGTGTGGGGTCATGCTCCTCCCCGCGGCAGATCAGGGTGGCGCTCCGCTCACGGCGATGCACCTCGATCTTGGGCAGACCGCTCTTCTTGAATCCTTCAGTCAGAATTACATCGACATCCGAAAAATAGGTGGCGATCAGTTCATCAACAGAGGGGGGCTCCGGATGTTTTCTTACCAGAGCCAATTTTTCAGGGGAAGAAACCAGCATTGTATCGGCCCCGGCCTGAGTCAGACGCCAGCTGTCCTTGCCGGGATGGTCGATTTCAAAGCGATGGGCGTCATGCTTGATAACTCCAACGCGATAGCCGCGCTGTTTGAGTTCGGCGATGACCTTCTCAAGCAGGGTGGTCTTGCCGGTTCCCGATTTAGCAACAAAAGATACTGCTTTGGCAGTCATGGAGACCTCAGGTTGGCTACTATATCTGTGTGTCGGAATGTATCTCAATCCGGTTTGCTGCGCAAAGGAAAAGCTGAAAAAATTGACCTGAGTCATGTATGATGGGGGAGAAATGAGGGATTATCGCACACATGGAAACGCTTAACAGGCAGCAGAAAAAGGATATCAGGTTGATCGGCAAGTTCGTCGAGGTCTATTGCAACGCGAAACATCGCGGCGCCGGACAGCTTCCGGCTCCCCTGCCGGCCGGTCTGGGAGAACGCACTCTCTGCCCGGAATGCTCCTTGTTTCTTGAATATGCCATCTTCAAGCGGATGAAATGCCCGCTGGAGGCCGAGAAGCCGACCTGCAAGCACTGCCGTATTCACTGTTATGACAAACCGCGACGGGACATGATCCGGGAGATCATGTCCTACTCCGGAAGAAAGCTTATGATGAGGGGCAGGCTGGATTACATCTGGCACTATTTTTTCTGAACGGAGGCCATATTATTTGAGCGCTAACCGCTCCTGAAATTCACAACGCTGAACACAGAAAAGGAGAAACACCATGCTGAGAAAAATCGTACGAATAGACCCGGATAAATGCAACGGCTGCGGGGAATGCGTTCCGTCCTGCGCCGAAGGAGCCATCAAAATCATCAACGGCAAAGCGGTGCTGGCGGCCGATAACCTCTGTGACGGACTGGGCGCCTGTCTGGGCGAATGCCCGCTGAACGCCATCACCGTAGAGGAGCGCGAGGCGGATGAATTCGACGAGGCCTCCGTGGCAAAACATCTGGCAGCCCAGGGGAAACCGGCACCTGCACACCAGCAAGCCCCACAGCAGCCCGCTCCGGCGCATCACCACCACGCCGGCGGCGGCTGTCCCGGCTCACGCGCCATGAGTTTTGCTCGACCTGAAACTGCGCCCGCATCTGTACCTGATGCAAGCCGCCAGAGCCAGCTGGCCCAATGGCCGGTGCAGCTGCATCTGGTTTCGACCACGGCACCCTATTTTCAGGGAGCGGACCTGCTGATCACCGCCGATTGCGTGCCGGTGGCCTACGCCGGCTACCATGAGGATTTTCTCAAGGGGAAGGCGGTCGTGATGGGCTGCCCCAAACTGGACGACAACAGCTTCTATACCCAGAAGCTGACCGAGCTGTTCAGCAAGTCCGACGTCAAAAGCATCACCGTCCTGAAGATGGAGGTGCCCTGCTGCGGCGGCATCGCCGTGGCGGCCCGCCAGGCTTTGGCTGCCAGCGGCAAGCAGATTCCATACAAGGAAGTCACCATCGGGATCCAGGGCAGCATCAAGGGCTGAAATACTTCGCATTCGAAACACATCTGCAGCCCTTCGTTGCCAGGACGGCAATAAAGGGCTGCTTTCTTTGATAGTACATACCAAAATCTTCACAACCACGCCTGTCCATGCTACAACTGCGCTCATGCTTCAACTGATCAATCTATCCAAAGACTTCGCCGGCACTCCGCTTTTCACAACCATCTCCTGGCACCTGAAAAAAGGTGAGCGGGTGGCGCTGGTTGGTGAAAACGGCGCCGGCAAATCCACGCTGATGAAAATCATCGCCGGACTCAACGAGCCGACTTCGGGCGAAATCCAGTTTGCCCGGGGCGCGCGGGCCGCTTACCTGCCGCAGGACGGCATCGTCACCACCGGCCGGATGCTGTTCCACGAGGCGCGGGCCGCTCTGGGCGAGCTGCTGGCCATG
>CAZUGI010000157.1:0-4970 GCA_964619855.1 uncultured Geobacter sp.
CCACCTGATTAAAAGTCAGGTGCTCTACCGACTGAGCTAGCGGCTCAAAGAGAAATAGCTATTTACAACATTGATAGAGCAGAGTCAATGTTTTTTTGAGCATGATGTTGATTGTGCTGATAAAATGGCGCATTAGCCGTTGCATCGATACCAAAATATGCCGAAGTAACTTGAAGGTAATGGTGGCATTTGTCTGACATGTTCAGCCAAAATATGTCGGTAAAAATGTCGTTACATGACACTTTACCTGACAATTATGCAGATGTTAGGAGGCTGAACCTGTGACCAGTTCCGGGCGATGATTTTTGTTTATTCTCAACACCAGGCCTGCTGCTAGCAGACAGATTATTCCGGATAGAATAAAGGCAATCATGTAATCACCCAGATAGGTGCGGACTGTCCCGGCAAAGGTGGCCGCCAATGCGGCGCCAACCTGATGGCTGGCAAAGATCCAGCCAAACATGATACCGACATGTGCCTTGCCAAAGGCGTCAGCTGTCAGGCGAACCGTTGGTGGTACAGTGGCAATCCAGTCCAGGCCATAAAATATTGCAAATGCCGAAAGACCCCATTCGGGGCCACCCAGCGCATACGGAAGTCCCAGAAGCGACAGGCCCCGAAGCCCGTAATACCAGCAGAGCAGATAGCGGCTGTTGTAACGGTCTGAAAGCCATCCTGAAAGTGTTGTCCCTATCAGGTCGAGAACCCCCATCAGGGCCAGCAGTCCGGCCGCACGAATTTCAGGGATGCCATGATCTATACAGGCCGGTATCAGGTGGGTGCCTATCAGACCGTTGGTGCTTGCTCCGCAGATAAAAAAACTTCCTGCCAGCAGCCAGAAATCCTTTGAACGCAATCCGCGCTGCAAGCCGTTCAAAGCAACCAGAAACGGGTTGACAGGTTGGAGGCTTTCGATGGCAACATCGACCTGAGTCTCCTTGTGTAACTCTCCATAGGGCAGCAATCCGACATTTTTCGGGTAATTGCGCATGAAAATCAGGATCAGCGGCAGGACCACAAAGGCGGCTGCAGATATAGAGAAGGCCGCAATACGCCAGCCGTGATGATGTGACAATGTTGCCAGGATCGGCAGGAACACCAGCTGTCCGGTTGCCGCACTGGCTGTCATGACACCCATCACGGTACCCTGTGATTTTGAGAACCAGCGGTTGACGACCGTTGCACTGAGGCTGTAGGCTGTCATGCCGGCCCCGCAGCCGACAACCACACCCCAAATCAGAATCATATGCCATGGTTGTGTCATCAGCGTTGTCGTGCTGACTCCGAACGCCAGCAGCAGCAGTGCGACGGCCATGGTGCGCCGGACGCCGAATCTGTTGAAAAAAGCAGCGGCAAATGGCCCCATCAAGCCGTACAGGAGCAGGTTAACAGAAACGGCTACCGAGATGGTCGCCCGTGACCAGCCAAATTCATGCTCTAGAGGCACGATCAGGATGGCCGGGGTTGACCTGATCCCGGCAGTTATCAATAGTGTCAGAAAAGTTACGCCCGCTATTATCCAGGCATAGTGCAGCTTTCCACGATGGTGCATTTTGACCGTCTTTCTTTCCGGATTGAGCCGGCATGAAACAGATTTATTTCAATCATCCAAGCTGATACACTGTAAACCCTTTATCATGGAGAGGATGCAAATGGAAGAAGTCTGCATAACACAATGCAATAGCTACGAATATTCACAGATTTTGGCTGGCATTACAAGCTTGCTGGAGCCACTGGGCGGCATGTCGGCTTTTGTCAAACAGGGTGAACGGATACTTCTGAAGCCCAATATGCTGTCGGCCAAGAAGCCGGAGCAGGCGGTTACGACGCACCCGATAATCGTGCGGGTAGTGGCGGAGATGGTTCGGAAGGCGGGGGGCAGGGCGATGATCGGCGACAGCCCCGGCATCGGCAGCTTCAGAAGTGTCGCCCAAAAGTCGGGCATTGCTGCTGTTGCAAAGGAGAGCGGATCGGAGCTGGTTGAGTTTGACGAGGTGGTCGAAATTCAGGGCTCCGGAATGTTTCGCAGGATATCGCTTGCCAAAGCCTACTGGCAGGCCGACAAGATCATCAATCTGCCAAAACTTAAAACCCACGAAATGATGACCATGACCTGTGCGGTTAAAAACCTGTTCGGTGCGGTCGTGGGGAGTGAGAAAGCGGGCTGGCACCTGAAAGCCGGAACGTCGCGGGAAAATTTTGCACGGCTGATGCTTGAAATATATCTTATGAAGAAGCCGACTCTCAATATTGTCGACGGTGTGGTTGCCATGGAGGGTAACGGTCCCGGAAGCGGTGATCCGATCAATCTCGGAATTCTGATCGCGGGTGTAAATCCGGTGGCTGTGGATGTGGTGGCCGGCAGGGTGGCCGGCATACCGGCCGATCTTCTTTATATCGAGCGTGAAGCGCTGGGCATGCATCTGGCGGGATCGAGGCTGGAGGAAATCCTGATCTGCGGTACACCCATGGCTGAGGCCGCTGGAGCGCATTTTAGGCTGGCATCCGGTCTTGATGTGCAGTTCGGTCTGCCCGGTTTTCTGAAAAAAGCGCTTAAAAAGCAGCTTACGTCATTTCCTGCGGCCGGTAAAAACTGCGTACTCTGCGGCGTCTGTCGCGACGCCTGCCCACCGGTGGCCATCACAATAAAGAACAGCGCGCTGTCGGTTGACAATGCGCGCTGTATTCGCTGCTGGTGTTGTCGGGAGCTATGTCCCCATGATGCCATGGAAGTACGAAAAGGGCTGTTGTTGAAGCTCCTATCCGCCGGCCGCTAGACCTCTTCCTCTTCCGAGCCGAGCGGGATTTCCCTGTAAGCCCGGTCCTCTTCAAAGCGCTTAGTCTGTGCCTGCAGTTTCTCCAGATCAGATTTGCATTTTACGCAGTGACGTGTGAACGGCATGGCTTTAAGCCTGCCGAGCGGGATGTCCTCGTCACACTCCTCGCAGATTCCATACTCATCTTCATCTATGCGGAGCAGCGCCTCATCGATGCTGTGCAGTTTCTCTCTTTCACGATCTCCCAGTAGAAGCCCCAATTCGCGGTCGCGCTCGGAAGAAGCCTGGTCATAGATGTCACCGCCCGGTTCATTGGTTGCGATGGCATCGGTACCGTTTTTAACGGATTTGTTGATCTCGCGCAGGGTGTCTTCCTTGATTTTTTCGAGGATGGCTCTGATTTCCGGCCACTTTTGAGCCTTGGGTGTCGGGGGTGCGGTTTTCACCGGACTCTTTGCTTCTGCTTTGGGTGGAGCTTTCTGGACAGCCTTGGTAGCCGGCTTAACCTCGGTTTTCGGCGTCGGTTTTGGTTCCGGCTTTAATTC
Organism: uncultured Geobacter sp.; assembly: GCA_964619855.1. Classification (GTDB taxonomy): domain Bacteria; phylum Desulfobacterota; class Desulfuromonadia; order Geobacterales; family Pseudopelobacteraceae; genus JACRCG01. The sequence goes on from CAZUGI010000157.1 coordinate 3,323, forward strand.
AATCTTCTTTTTTATGGCCACAGCCGGCTTAACTTCCACCTTTGGCTTTGCTTCAGTTTTAGGTTTAGCTGCAGGTTTGGGTGCAACTGTAGGCTTGACCGGTTTTTGTGCCGGTTTGGGCCCTGCTTTTGGTTGTGGCTTGACAGGTGCAGCCGGTTTCGCTGGCTGCTTGGAAGCCGTTTTGGCGGCAGGCTTTGGAGCCGGCTTAGGGGTCGGCACGGCTGTAACTTTAACGGCAGACTTTGGCTTTACTGCAGATTTTGCGGGAGCGGCCGGAGCTGCTTTGGATACAGCTTTTGGAGCTGAGTTAATGGTTGTCTTTGGGGCGGTTTTCGGCTCAACTTTCGGAGTTGCCTTAGGTGCGGGCTTTTGAGCCGGTTTTGGCGCCGACTTTTGAACAGCCTTTGGAGCGGGTTTTTGAACAGCTTTTGGAGCAGGCTTGGAAACTGCCTTCGGCGCAGGTTTGGGAGCCGGCTTTGCCACGGCCTTTGTGGCTGCCTTTGGTACTGGTTTGGGAGTCGGCTTTGCTGCGGCTTTTGTAGTTGCCTTTGGTGCCGGTTTCGGAGCAGGCTTTGGAACAGGTTTCAGAGTTGTTTTAAGCGCCGGTTTGGGAGCAGTTTTCGGTGCCGCCTTGGAAGCCGCTTTCGGGGTAACTTTTGGAGAAGGCTTCGCTGCAACCTTGGGCGTCGCTTTTGCGGCAGCTTTCGGTGCCGGTTTCGGGGCAGCTTTTGTGGTAGTTTTAGGAGTCGTCACTGGTTTCGCTTTCGGTTTTGTGGCCATAAGGTATCTGCTCCCGGTAACTTAAGTCTGTTTCTCCTGAAAAAAGGCGGCAAACTATCGCAAAAAAAGGCCCGCTTGTCAAGACAAACGGACCGTTTATCAAATAGTGCTGCCAGCCGGCATTATTCGACCATTTCGCCTATCAGATCGTAATCGGATGAGTCTGTAATCTTGAGCATGACAATATCACCGACATCAGCGGTGCCGGAGGTTATATACACTTGCCCGTCGATGTCAGGGGCCTGTCGGGACGAGCGTCCCTTTAGCAACAGCTCGGTCTCTTCACTGTATCCTTCCACGATGACCTGCTCAGTCGTACCTATCAGGGTCCGGTTGCGACGGAAGGAGAGTCGCGCCTGTGAGCGCATAAGCTTGCGGTAACGCTCCCGTTTGACACGCTCTGTAACCTGGTCCGGCATGTCTGCCGCCGGGGTTCCCTCTTCTTTTGAGTAACAGAACACTCCCAGGCGATCGAACTGGGTCTGTTCGACGAAATGCGTCAGGTTTGTAAAATCCTCGACGGTTTCTCCTGGAAAGCCGACAATCAGAGAGGTTCTCAGAGCGATTCCGGGAATTTCCTCGCGAAGCCTGGTAATTAGATCCCTGATCTGCTGTTCTGAGCTGCGGCGCTTCATGGCTTTCAGGACCGGATCTGAAATGTGCTGGATCGGGATGTCCAGATATTTGCAGACCTTGGGCTCGTTGCGAATCAGCCTGATCAGGGCGTCCGTGATTCCGTCCGGGTAGGCGTACAGCAGGCGTATCCAGCGCAGGCCCTCTATGGCCGCCAAGCGCTCGATAAGTGTTTCCAGCGTGGTGCCGTCGCCAAGATCGCTGCCGTAACGGGTTATATCCTGGGATATGACAT
>CAZUGI010000158.1:0-4863 GCA_964619855.1 uncultured Geobacter sp.
CAACTTCACCGGCTGCTCTACATTTACATCCCGTTCCGCGGTGCAAAAGGAGATGCGGATCGCTCTGCCGGCCATGAGCGGCGCACTGATTGTCAGCATAATCCTGCTGCTGGCGGGAAGGTACCTTGTATGAAAAACTTTCGTTATCTGGAAAATGTGGCGACTCTGAAACTGAATCAGGGGGCCTGCATCGGCTGCGGCAGGTGTCTGGAGGTCTGTCCGCATCAGGTTTTCGCAGCTAACGGGAAAATTGTTCTGCTTGCGGACCGCGATGCCTGTATGGAGTGTGGAGCCTGTGCGCTGAACTGCCCTGTCAAAGCCATCTCGGTTGATGCAGGAGTAGGCTGTGCCTCCGGGATGATTAATGAGTGGCTGCAGGAGCATAAACTGGGGAGAATGGATGGCGGGGGCTGCTGCTGATACCAATTCCAAATTAATTGAGGTTTAATTCTGGAGGTTAAATCTCCACCCGGTTGCGGCCGTTCTGCTTGGCACGGTACAACATGGCATCCGCCAGCCTGACAAATCCTTTTGCACTGTCGGTAGCCTCATCCAGTTGAGCAACACCGAAACTAACGGTGATGTGCCTTTCCGACTGATCAGCTATGGTGTCCAATTCGGATGATGATTCGATGATTGAGCGCATCCGTTCGGCTACCAGCTGGGCAGTAGCAAGTTCGGTCTCCGGCAGTATAACGGCAATTTCCTCACCGCCATAACGGGCTGCCAGATCGTTTTCACGGGCATTTTCAGCAACCAGCCTCGCAATGATTTTCAGTACCTTGTCACCTGCCACATGTCCATGAGTGTCATTATAAAGCTTAAAGTGATCAATATCGGCCATGATCAGTGTCAACGGGTGCTGGTAACGCTTGGCGCGCTTGATCTCTTCGGCAAGCCGGGCATAAAAATGCCGATGGTTGAACAGTCCTGTCAAGCCGTCTGTGGTAGCCAGCTGCTCCAGCTGTTCATTCAGGCGCACCAGTTCATTGCTGCGCTCCGACATCTGAGAATACAGGTCATTAAGGCGTGATCCCATTTCGTTAAATGCCGATCCCAGCATTCCGATCTCATCACTGGACTGTATACTTGAATGAGCATCGAAATGCCCCTCTCCAAATCGCTTTACCTGGTCACTCAACTCCCTGACCGGCCTGACCGCGACCCGCTCCATATAGAGCCACAGTGCAACAGCCGCCACCAGAAACAGGGCGGCGATAATGCTCGAGACCGTAAAAAGTATTGAGCCTATCGCCCTAAGGGTGTTCTGCTGAGAAAGGCCCACATGTAGCTGTCCCAGGCTCGCCTGCAAAATAGGCATGGAAATATCGATAATGTCATGATCACCGAGCCTGACTCGACTGACCCGGTAACCTGTTGATCCGCTACCATTCAACTCCTTGAGTCCCGAGGGAAAGCCGGCTGCGAAGGTGTGTGAAATGAGAATCCGGGAAGGATCCACAATGAAAAAATAGGCCAAATCTGGATCGTGCCTGATGTGTTCATGAAGCATCAGGTCGAGCTGCAGATGATTGCGGGTCAGGATTGGAGTCGTAGCCTGCTCAGCCAGAAAATGAGCGACCGTGACGCCTCGCGAGATAAGTTGCGCCTCCAGAGTATCAGCCAGATACTCTCGCAGGATCATGATCAGGCTGGTCATGGCGCAAAAACTGATCAGGGCCAGACCTGCCAGTATTTTTATTCTGAGGCCGGCTCTTTTCATTTCATCCCGGTTACTTGCTTCATATCTCGAATACTGTCGTAGGCCTTGTCATCGATATCCTCAAATCGTTCTATCATCATCTTGTCCAGAATCGCTTTACCTGTGACAGAAACATGGGCGTTAAGCAGAATTTCCTTCAGCTTCAGCTTGATTGCAGGATCAACTCCGGGACGCACAACGAAGGGCGGAATGCCATAAGGCTCCGATTTCTGTATGATGATGGTTTTGGATGTCAGTTCCGGATTTGTACGATTGGCATATTCCCAGATCAGGCTGTCTACCGAGGCACCATCTATCAAGCCCTGATTGATTGCACTTATGGATTTATCGTGGGAACCGGAATATGAAATCTTGCTGAAAAACTGTTCCGGTGTGTATCCTTTCTGCTTCAGCATAAACTCAGGCACCAGTTTCCCGGTATTGGAAAGAGGATCGGTAAACGCAAAACGCTTCCCTTTCAGGTCATCCATGCTCTTGGCAGGGCTGTTTTTCGGGACGATTATGTAGGCGTAGTACACCGTCTTGCCATAGGCACGCGGTGCGGCAACCAGCTCAAGACCGAATTGCTTTTTGCCGTCCACGTAGGGGCCGCTGCATACAAAACCGGCGTCGATTTCACTTCGCCTGAGCTTCTGATTGATATCATCATAGTTCTCGGCATCAACGTAATGAACCGGCTGCCCGATCTGTCGCGCGATATAATCCAAAAATTCCCGGTAATAGGCAAAGCCCTCCTTGGGAGTGATCATGCCGCCGACAGCTATTCGCAGCCCGGCTGACTGGCCACTACCCTGACTTTTGCCGTCCGGTTCGGTCTTTGATGGATCGACCTTACGCACCGGTTCACTCCGGTTGCAACCCGCTGAAAAAAACAGAGCGCCTATAATCAGAATAGCAAATACCCTGACAATTTTCATAGATGGCCCCCAAAACAGGTATGAAAGCGTTCAAATTGTGCCATATAAAAATTGAATGTCAAATTTGGAGGCCAATAGTCTGGACAACAACCGGAATAAAGCGTTACAAGGAATAACAGTGCCCTGCTGTCGTAAGATCTGAAGAAAATCGCTCTTGACAACTTATGATTCTGGGAGCATGGACCTTGTAGAATCCGGCCATATCAAACTGCGGGTGATTTATGGGTGCAGTTCGCAAACAGATTGACAGCTTCGGTGCGGGGATGATGATTCTGCTCTGTGCCGTGTGGGGCCTGCACCAGGTAGCCATTAAAATGGCTGCACCGGATATGGCTCCGATCATCCAGATTGCCCTGCGTTCCGGAATCAGCGCGGTACTTGTCGCCTTTGTTATCGCCAGCGGCTGGGGCAATTTCAGCCTGAACGACGGCACACTGCGGCCTGGTATTATCGTTGGATTCCTGTTTGCGACCGAGTTCCTCTTCATCGCAGAAGGATTGCGCTTTACATCCGCTTCTCACATGGCCGTGTTCCTCTATACCGCTCCGGTCTTTACAGCCTTGGGGCTGCACTTTTTTCTGCCTGCCGAAAAACTTCGTCTTCACCAGTGGCTGGGTATTGCCCTTGCCTTCGGTGGAATTGCTGTCACTTTTACGGGCGGTACACAAGGTATTGGATTCAGCTCCCGGGTGCTGTGGGGAGATCTTCTGGGAGTGCTGGCCGGAGCGGGCTGGGGGGCAACCACGGTTATCATCCGCTGCACAAGCCTGTCGGAGGCGCCTCCCACTAAAACGCTGCTCTACCAGCTTGTGGCAGCCTTCCTCCTGTTGCTGCTCTATGGAATCTGTTCAGGTCAGGCCGATACTGTCAACATGACAACAATCGTCTGGGCCAGCCTTCTTTTTCAAGGATTTATAATTACCTTTGCCAGCTATCTGACCTGGTTCTGGCTGCTTCGGCGCTATCTCGCTTCGCGGTTGGCTGTTTTCTCGTTTATGTCCCCACTGTTCGGTGTCACGTTTGGCGTGTTGATACTGCACGATTCTGTGGACGTCTACTTCGCTATCGGGGCCGCCATGGTGCTGGCCGGAATCAGCATTGTGAGTAGACCTCAACTGTTGAAATGAAGTAGACTTGCGAATGAAGTGACAATTCACTTTATTAAAGTTCATGCACGACCGGGTGCTGCAGAGCACCTTGAAACCAAAATTACCAAGCGGGAGAGGATACCATGAATGTACTTCCCAAGCTGTTGCCGACTCTGCTGTTTTCGGTTGTAATCACGACAGCCGGGCACCTCTCTGCCGCGCAGAATCTGCCGCTGCAAAAGCCCGGACTCGATCAGGCCGCGAATGTTCGACAACAACAGCAGGTCAGCCAGTCTATAGGTCAACCGGCCGTTTCCGGAACAGCACCGATTATTCTGAGGCCGATTATGACTAAACCTGAATATAGCCGCCTGAAATTTACCAACCGCGGCAGCTATTTCCTGAACAACTATAAACTTGCCCATTACTTCGGAGATCCGGGGAACACGTTTATTGTCCTGTCCGATCTACAGCCGCCGATCAGAGATAAGGCTCAGATCCTTATTCAAGATTTAACCCTGAAGGGTGAAAATTTTAATCCGGCGTATTTGCGTGATCTCTTGAACACAGCCCAGAACTCCGCCCTTGAGGGGATGGATATCGATGCACTAATGCAATTAGTTATGTTTGAATGCGCCAAAGCAGCGGCTGATGACACTCGCGAATTACTTGCAGAAATGCAAAGATCAAATAAACAGAAACAAGAAACGCGCAGTATGTTGGACAGAGCAAAAAGTGAACGTGAAAAGATCCGGAAACAGCTTCAGGATGAGATTAACAAATCAGGCCAGACGAGCGTCGGCAGGTGCCGCTCCCTGATAAACTGCCAGGATGCCAGACTTGCTCAGATTGAAGTTTCGGTTAAGGCCTTAGAATCAAAAATGGATGCTTTAGCCGAGTTCGGAAAAACCCTTACGTTGAGGCTGCAGATGGCAATGGATCGTATGGCGAAGTTTTACAGTATCTTAAGCAATCTGCTGAAAAAACTTTCGGATACCGCCACCGGCATTGTGTCAAACATGAAGTGAAAAACAACATAACATTCCGCAGGGCTTCAGAAGGCCAAGAGAAGCTACTTAACTGCAATAGTCTAGACTTAATCTGACATTCCTGAATAAATCTGGTATAAGCCAGA
>CAZUGI010000159.1:0-2191 GCA_964619855.1 uncultured Geobacter sp.
GGCGGGCAGCTGGATTTCATCTACGGCGCCTCACGCTCCAAGGGCGGGGTGCCGATCATCACCCTGCCGAGTACCTCCACGCTGAGGGACGGCAGCGTGGTCAGCAAGATTGTTCCTATGCTCAAGCACGGTGCCGGAGTGGTCACCAGCCGCAACCATGTCCACTACGTGCTGACCGAGTACGGTGTGGCGGCGCTCTACGGCAAGAGCGTCCGTCAGCGCACCCAGGCGCTGATCAATGTTGCCCATCCCGATTTCCGCCACGAAATTACCGAACAGGCAAAGGATTTGAAGTACCTGTAGAGGTTTTCCCTGAATTATGTTGATGGGGCACAAACATTCTGCGGGTGAAGAATCATATACTGCCCCTGCAGGGGCCAACCTGGCAAAGGAGAAAAGATGTCCGATTTTCAGTACTCAAACACGGCCCGTGAGATGGCCGTATACGGCTATGACCAGGTGGTAAAAAGCCACTGCCGCATGTGCCACGGCGGCTGCGGCGTGCTTGTCTACATGAACGAGGGTAAGGTCACGAAGGTGGCCGGTGCGCCCGAGTGCCCCATCCATCACGGCACTCTGGGCAGCGAAGGGCTCGCTTCGACCCAACTTGTCTACCATCCGGGCCGGCTTACGGACCCGGTGAAGCGCATCGGCCCCAAAGGGAGCGGGAAGTGGGAGAGAATAACATGGGACGAGGCACTGGACACAATTGCCGGGCGTATGCTCCGCTACAAGGCCGAGTTCGGGGCCGAATCGGTAGTCATGGGTTACGGCACCGGCCGGGAAAACGAGGCTGCTATTTATCGTCTCTCCAATTACTTCGGCACTCCGAATGTGCTCACCGCCGGCCATTTCTGTTATGGCCCGCGGATCTCCACCAGCATCATCACTTGTGGTTCAAACCCCATCGCCGACTATGAAAACAATCCCAAATGCATCATGGTATGGGGTAACAATATCGTCATCTCGAACCCTGACTGCTACAAAGGCGAACCCTTCTCGCAGGCACTGAACGCCGGCGCCAAGCTGATCGTAGTGGATCCGAGACTCACCCGCGCCGCTGCCCGGGCTGATGTGTGGCTCCAGCTCCGGCCAGGCACCGATACCGCCCTGGCCCTTGGCATGGCGAACATGATTGTCGAAGAGAATCTCTATGATAAAGAATTTGTGGACAATTATGTCCATGGCTGGGAGCCGTTCGTCAAGCGGGTGAGCGAGTATCCGCTGGATCGGGTGGAGTCGATCACCGGAGTTCCCAGGGAGAAGATCGCCGAGGCGGCCCGTCTCTATGCCACGATCAAGCCGGGCGTGATCCAGTGGGGCGTTGCCATTGAGCAGCAGATTACCTGCGCCGACAACAACCGGGCACTCATGGCGCTGATGGGGATCACCGGAAACCTTGATGTTCCCGGCGGCCAGGTTCTCTTCAAAACCGCCAAAATCAGAAACGTTGCCGAGTTCGGAGCCCACAAGGCCCTTTCCAACGAGCAGGCGGCCAAGCGCCTGGGAGGCGAACGGTTCCGGCTGGCTGGCAACTTCGGGATCATCAATCCCAAATGCGTCTGGGACGCAATCATCGATGAAAAACCATACCCTGTGAAGATGCTCTTCTTTATCAGCTCCAACCCGCTCATGACCCGGGCCAACGCCAAAGAAATCCACCGCGCCCTGGAGAAGGTGGAGTTCATGGCAGTAGCGGACTTCTTCCTCACACCCACGGCCGAACTGGCCGACATCGTGCTTCCGGCGGCTACCTGGCTCGAAATGGACTATCTTGGCGACTTCTGGAAGCGTCATGGCTGGTTGCTCACCCGCCGCAAGGTGGTCCAGATCGGGGAGTGCCGCTCCGATCACGATATGCTCAACGACCTGGCCCACCGGATCGGGCAAGGAGAGCATTGGTGGGACGACTTTGAAGGAGGTCTCGATTACATCCTCGAACCCATGGGAATCACCTGGCAGGAGTTCAAAAAGCAGGACCGTGTCCGTGGTCCCGTGAGTTATTACAAATACCGGGAAAAGGGTTTCTCCACGCCGACGCGCAAGATGGAACTCTACTCCACACTTCTCGAAAAATGGGGCTACGACCCCCTCCCGCAATTTCCTGAGCCACCAGAGAGTCCTGTTAGCACACCGGGTGTACACGCCACCGTTCCCTAAAGCCGCAACGCCGGTGCACACCAGCCCAGGG
>CAZUGI010000159.1:2201-4769 GCA_964619855.1 uncultured Geobacter sp.
GCCGACTTTCCCTACACGCTGATTACCGGTGCGCGCCAGCCCGGTTTCTTCCACGCCGAGAATCTGCAGCTCCCCTGGACCCGGGAACTGCATCGTGACCCGACCGTGGAGATCCACCCGGACACGGCGGCGAAGGAGGGCATCCGTGAAGGCGACTGGGTCGTTATACAGTCGCTGCGCGGCAAGATCCGTCAGCGCGCCAAACTCACGATCGGTATCGACCCCACGGTCGTTGCGGCCCAGCACGCCTTGTGGTTTCCCGAGAAAGGCGACCCAGGTCACGGCTGGGAAGAATCGAACGTGAACGTCCTGACTGATGACTCTTTCGAGAGTTGCGACCCCGCCATGGGAGCGAATCACATCCGGAGCCTGCTCTGCAGCATATCAGCCGAGGATGCCGGGAGGGAACGATGAAACATTTTGCCCTGAAGGTGGAAGAGGAAAAGTGCTGGGGCTGCAAGGCCTGCGAGGTGGCTTGCAAACAGGAAAACCGGGCGCCCGACGGCGTTCGGCTGATTCGAATCAGCGAAGACGGGCCACTTCGGATCGACGGCCGGTGGCACTTCGTCTTCCGCGCTAACCGCTGCCGCCACTGCCAGGATCCGGCGTGTGCGGCGGCCTGCCCGGCTGACGCGATATCAAGGCGTGCAGACGCCGTCGTGGTGCTGGAGCGGGATAATTGCTCGGGATGTCGTGCATGTATTGCGGCCTGCCCCTTCGATGCAATTGCTTTCGACGAGGCTGCAGGCGTTGCGGCAAAGTGTAATCTGTGCCACACAAGGCTTGATAACGGTCTCCTGCCGGCGTGCGCGGACAACGTTTGTCTTAGCCACTGCATTAACCTTGTTTCTTAGAAGTAAACCACCGGCTCTGCCGGAGGATAATTATCCGGAAGGAGGATCAATCTTAAGTTTAATCATTGTCGCGCGGTACCTTGTCCACGTATTTCAATATTGACTACCCAGAAGAGGAGGCAAAACATGAAACAATTCAAGGTGTGTATGGCGCTTGTCGTTGTAGCCGTTGTGTTTGCAGCCGGCGTTGCCGGTGCCGCACCGGCGGTAACAATCCTTAAGGTTGCCCACTTCCTGCCGGCCAGTTCAAACCCTCACCAGAAACTGATACTGCCATGGTGCGACAAAATCAACAAGGAGTCCGGTGGCAAACTCAAGTGCCAGATATATCCTTCCATGCAGCTGGGTGGCACTCCTGCCCAACTTTTGGACCAGGCTCGTGACGGGGTTGCAGACATTATCTGGACAGTGCCGACTTACCAGGCCGGACGTTTTACCAAGACCGAGGTGTTCGAATTGCCGTTCATGATAAAAAGTTCCGAAAAGGGGAGTCAGGCGCTGTGGGACTACATTCAAAAAAATGCCATGGACGAGTTCAAAGGCGTCAAGCTGATCTTTAACCATGTACACGACGGTTCGCAGCTGCATTTCGGCAGCAAGTCGGTCAAGACCCTGGAGGAGTTCAAAGGCTTGAAGGTTCGTGCACCTACCCGTATCGGTTCCAAGACCCTGGCTGCGCTCGGAGCGGTACCGGTACAGATGCCGGCCCCGGCGGTACCGGAGTCGATCTCCAAGTCGGTAGTCGATGGCGCCAGTATTCCATGGGAGGTGACTACCTCGCTAAAGTTGCAGGAAATTTGCAAGACCACCACCGAGACTGCGCCACATCATGCCAAACATTCCAACACAATCTTCGCTTTTGCGATGAATCCGGCCAAGTACAACAGTCTGCCGCCGGAATTAAAAAAAGTTATCGACAACAACAGTGGTCTTGAAACCTCCAAATGGGCCGGCACAACCGTGGATGGCTGGACGACCGGTGCGCGCAAGATTGCTGTTGATCGTCATAATACCATCAACATTTTAACCGACGCGGAATACGCACGATGGGTAAAGGCAGCTGAATCCGTTGATGATTTGTGGATCAAGGACGTCGAAGCCAAAGGCGCTAATGGCAAGGCGCTGTTGAGTGATGCCAAAGCATTGTTGGTAAAGTACCACGATTGAGCATTTTCCGCCCATTTGCAGGACGGGATCTTCCTTGGAGTCTAACAGTACCGGCTGCGGCTGATGTTGATTGGTCGCAGCCGGTACTGTTCTGTTTCCCAAGCACACCCTGTTCGGCATGTATTACAACCTGAAAAAAGTCATTATTTCGATTTTGCAGTTGCGGTTACGAGTCGGATTACGTATTGATTCTTGTCGAAGTGTGACTCGCTAAGAGGTTATATGCAGCCGATCGAAAAAATACTGTTTCAAGAACCCCAGGGCGTGTTGAGCCTCACCGGGGGAGGCGGCAAGACCAGCTTGCTGTTCCACCTGGCCCACCGGCTCGTTCGCTCCGGGAAGCGGGTGCTGACCACTACCACCACCAAGATCTTTATCCCCACCCCTGACCTGTCCCGAACGGTCCTTGTTGATGCCGATCCCGGGACGATCCTCCAACAGGCATCCTCCTGTCTGCATAGCACCGGTCACATCACCGCTGCCGCGTGCAATCTTGACAACGGCAAACTCCAGGGTTTCGCTCCGGAAACCATCCGCATTTTCCTGG
>CAZUGI010000160.1:0-4720 GCA_964619855.1 uncultured Geobacter sp.
CCATGCCGCACAAGCGCAACCCGATCCTTTCCGAAAACCTGACCGGCCAGGCCCGTTATATCCGTTCCTTCTGTATTCCTGCTCTGGAGAACGTAGCACTATGGCACGAGCGTGACATATCACACTCCTCGGTCGAGCGCTACATTGCTCCGGATGCCACGGTGGCTCTGGACTTCTCCCTGCGGCGCCTGAACGGTCTGATCCGCAATCTAGTAGTTTACCCTGAAAATATGCTCAGAAACCTGAACCAGATGAAGGGACTGGTCTTTTCCCAGAAGATCCTGCTGGATCTTACCCAATCCGGCGTATCCCGCGAGGACTCTTATCGCCTTGTTCAGAAGAATGCCATGAAGGTCTGGGAGGAGGGCGCTGACTTCCAGACCGAACTTCTGGCTGATCAGGAAGTGGTCGGTGCTCTCGGAGAAGCCAAGATCAGGGAGTCCTTTGATCTCTCCTATCATCTGAAGCATGTCGATACCATCTTCAGGCGGGTTTTCGGTGAGTAGATTTCTGTACATCACACAGGGGCTTTTCCGCCCGCAGGAAACCGACGGAACCGTTGTGCTGTGGGCCAAGGAGATCCTGGCATTTCTGCTGATTGTACTGTTCTTCTGGATACTGTCCAAGCTGGTCAGCTCCATACTTGCCAGGTGGGGCAAGCGGCTGGCTCTTTTTACTGAAACTGATCTGGACGATCGTCTGCTGCAAAGGGTTGTCCCGCATGTTTCACGCCTTCTGCTTATGTCAGGTGTATATCTGGCAGTCCGCTCGCTGCCGCTGCATGCGAAGCTGGTGCAGCTGTTCTCCGGGGTTTTATTCGTTATCCTCATAATCATTCTGTTCAACCTGGTTTACAATGTTCTTGACGAGCTGATGCAGTGGTATATGAACGGCCGGCAGGACGGGAGCCGGGAACTGATTTCCCGGAACATGATCCCGATAGCTGAAAAGCTGGTCATGCTGTTCCTGATGGGAACGGCTCTGATCATTATCCTGAAACATTTCAACTATGATATTGTTTCGGTGGTCACCGCTCTCGGGATCGGTTCGTTGGCTATCGGTCTGGCGGCCAAGGATACTCTGGCCCACATGATTTCAGGATTTACACTTATGCTCGATCAGCCTTTTCGTATCGGCGACCGCATACAGTTGTCAGGCGGCCAGATTGGTGATGTAGTTGATATCGGGCTGCGCAGCACCAAGATCAAGACCCTGGATAATCTGCTGCTGATAATTCCCAACTCCGATCTATGCAATACGATGCTCATAAATCAGGCTTTCCCCGATGCCCGGGTCAAAGGGCGCATAAATATCGGCGTGGCGTATGGCAGCGATGTCGAATATGTAAAACAACTGCTGGTTGAAACAGCTCTGGAAACCGAAGGTGTGCTTGCCGACCCTGTGCCGGAGGCCTATTTTACAACATTCGGCGATTCGGCACTCAATATGGTCCTGTTTTTCTGGGTTAACGAATATGCGCTGCTTTTTGCGGTTACCGACAGGGTTAATACGCGTATTATCAATCGCTTCCGCGAAAACAATATCGAAATTCCATTTCCAATCAGAACAGTCAATCTGCTGTCAGATAAGACAGCCACATGAATGGAGGTAGCCCCATGAGAAAAATCCGGAATGTTTTTTTTGTTGTGGTGTTTCAGTGCGTGTGTGCCAGCATTGTGTTTGCAGCAGACGAATCGGGCGCCGTACAACCGGCGACCACCGAAAAATATCAGAAAGTCAGGAAACAGCTGGATGAGCTTCAGAGCTCGCCTGCCGGAAAACGCGCGCCTGAGGTTGTTGAGCAGGCCCGGCAGAGTATCGCGACGGCTCAGGATGGTTTGAAACGCGGAAGTGACAAAATAACCCGTGAATATACAGAAATGGCCGCCTTGCAGGTCACCCTGGCCGGGGCTCTGGCTGAAGAGAGGGATGCTGCTACGGAGACCGACAGCGCTCGCAAGCAGCTTTTATCACATGAAAACCGGTTGGCAGAAATCTTGTCAGGCAAGGGGGATAAATAAATGAGAAAGTCAATATTTTGTTCTGCAGCACTTGCTCTCGTATGCCTGATGTCTGTCACTGTCTTTGCGGAGGAACTTCTTTATCCATCATATCTCCGCAATGCCAGAACTCTTGTTGAACAGGCGGAAGTCAAGTCCATGGAGCTGAAAAGTTTTACGGATGAAGTACTTATCGCTCGCAACTTCATAAAGAACTCGGAGGACGAGTATAAAAAGAATCTGGGGTGGTCCGGCAAGCTGGACGAAAAAGCGGAGCCGACAGTCAGGTATTTTGCTTCAATGGCCGAGATCCAGGCGTCTGTCGTTCTGGCCAGAGCCAGAAAAATTTCCCAGAATAAGGAGCGTATCCGGCTTGAGCAGCAACTGGTTGAGGTGAAATCAAAAATCAAAGTGTTTGATGAAAAAAATGCCGAGATTGCTGCCATCAAGAAAAGCCTCACTGAGCTCAACAACGCTTTTCTGACACTCAAAGATGAAAAGGAGCAGCTGACAGCCAAGTCGTCAACACTGGGTAGTGACGTTACTGTAAAATCCACCGCTCTGGCATCTGCGGAACGCCGGATATCAACTCTATCTTCTGATCTTGATGGCTGCAACAAGGCCTTAGCTGTATCAGAAAAGAAAGTAGCTGAGCTTACATCTGCAGAACTCCGTGCTGTATCACTTGCCTCCGAATTGGACAACTGCAGTAAGGCCCGGAGTGCGTCCGAACAGCAAGCGGCTCAGCTTACTGCTGATCAGGTGCAGTCGCGTAATGAAATCAGCAGATTAAAGGCCGAGTTAGCGTCACTGGCTGCTGCCAAGGGAATTGTAGAAAGCCAGAGCAAGGAGCAGATCGATGCTCTCAACCGCCAGAAAGATTTCGTAGCTGAAATCGGTAAGCTGGGCGGAGTCATCAAAGCCGGATCCGATAATATGACGGTTATCTTTGCACGTTCCGCCATGCTAAAGGCACCCAGAAATGATACGCTGACCGCAGAAGGAAGCAAATATGCGCAGCGGATCGCAGAGCTTTTGAAGGCCTATCCGGAATACCGACTTAAGCTGAAAGTTTATGGTTTCGGTCAGCCTGCAAAAAATGAGGATGCTTCAGCGACCGATCGTATGGCGCGTCTGCTTCGTGAAGCTTTGCTGGAAAAAGGTAAATTTGATCCTGCCACTGTAGAGGCCTTGGGGGCGGGTTCGGTTGAGCCGATCTATCCCAAGACAAATCCGGAAGGAAACCGCCGGGTGGAAGTCACATTTGTTAAGCGATAAAATTACGTAAAGGGAAATTTACATGGCAAATAGAATCGAAGCAGCACTGAAGCCGGGAGTTCGTGATGCACGCGGAGAGGGCGTCAAGCGAGAGGTTGAGCACTTCCTGCACCTTCCTGTTGATCACGTGCGAACAATCGATGTCTATACTCTGGATGCAGACCTCTCATCTGCAGAGCTAGAGCTGGCGGCAAGCGGTCCTTTCTGTGACCCTGTCATCCAGGAGTGGGGCATCGATCGGCCGCTGGCTGCCGATTTCGATTTTGCCGTGGAGGTCGGATTCCGTCCCGGCGTGACCGACAACGTGGGGCGTACGGCCCGTGAGGCTGTTGAGTATCTGACCGGCCGACCGTTTGCCAGCGGAGAAGGTGTTTACCATGCAGTGCAGTTCCTGATTTCAGGCAGTCTCTCGGAGACAGATATTGAAAAAATTGCCACGGGGTTGCTCTGCAACACTTTGATTCAACGCTACAGTATCCTTTCATCAACCGAATTTGCCGCCAGGGGAGGTTTTGCAGCCTATGTACCGAAAGTTCAGGTTGAGGTTCAGGTCGAGGTTACGGAAATTGATTTAGAGGTTTCTGACGAGGAGCTGATGCGGATCAGCAGGGAAGGCGTGCTGGCACTGACTCTCGATGAAATGAAGATAATTCAGGCCCATTACCGTAATCCAAAGGTGTTGTCAGGACGTCAAAAGCTTGGTCTGGATGCAAAGCCGACCGACGTTGAACTGGAGTGCCTGGCCCAGACATGGTCGGAGCACTGCAAGCACAAGATATTTGCGGGTACCATTCAGTATGAGGATGAACATGGTAACAAACAGGAGATCAAGTCCCTCTTCAAATCCTTTATCCAGCGCACCACCAAGGATGTGCGCGAGAAGATGGGGGAGAAAGACTTCTGTCTGTCGGTTTTCAAGGACAACGCCGGAGTTATACGCTTTAACAAGGATTGGTCTCTGGTCTTCAAGGTAGAGACTCACAACTCCCCCTCGGCTCTGGATCCATACGGCGGAGCACTTACCGGTATCGTAGGTGTCAACCGCGATCCCTTCGGCACCGGCCAGGGATCAAAACTGATATTCAATACAGATGTGTTCTGCTTTGCCGATCCCTTCTACTCCAAGCCGCTTCCATCGCGCCTGCTACATCCTCGCCGTATCTACGAAGGTGTGGTCGAAGGAGTCGAGCATGGCGGTAACAAGAGCGGTATTCCTACCATTAACGGATCGCTGGTTTTCGACGAGCGTTTTGCCGGTAAACCGCTGGTGTTCTGCGGTACGGCCGGCCTGATGCCGGCAAAGCTGAACGGCATGCCGGCCCATGAAAAATCCATCAAACCTGGCGACCTGATCGTCATGACCGGCGGCCGCATCGGCAAGGACGGAATCCATGGCGCGACCTTCTCCTCCGAAGAGCTGAACGAAAATTCACCGGTCACGG
>CAZUGI010000161.1:0-4709 GCA_964619855.1 uncultured Geobacter sp.
GTGGATTAGGCCGCAGACAAATGTAATCATCAACACCAGGGAGAGAGAGAGCTGATCCAGATAAAGCGCAATGGGGGCCTTGAAGTCGAAGTCGGACAGCCAGGAGGCGTATTCGATTTTAAGCGGTGCGCTGAAGTCCAGCAGGGCCAGGACGGAACAGGCGAAGGCGCCCCAGATGACGCCGCAGGCAATGAATTCACCGACCCGACGCGGCAGACTCCGCCCGAAGAGAGTGTTGAAGAGGCCGCCGCAGAGGGGCAGGAGGAGTATCAGGGCCAAATAGAGTTTCATATCAGCCTTTCATCTCGCTGAAGACATCGGTATCAACGCTCTTTCGTCGTCGATGCAGGTAGACCACCATGGCCAGCGCCAGTGAAACCTCGGCCGAGGTCAGTGCCATAATGAAGACCGCAAAGAGCTGGCCGTCGGCGTTGCCCCAGCGGGCCGAGCCGGCCACAAAAACCAGCATGACAGCGTTAAGCATGACTTCGATGCAGACCAGCATCATGATCAGATTGGCTCTCCAGACCAGCAGTCCACCCATGCCGAGGAAAAACAGCAGTCCGGCCAGAATCAGGATATGTTCGAGAGGTACGATCACGGCCCCTCCCCTCCAGCCCCTTTCTCAGCGGGAGAGGGCGGTCGCGGTTTACCCAGATACAACGCACCCACCAGGGCAAACAGTAACTGCAGAGAAATCAACTCTACCGCCAGCCCATGTTCTCGAAACAGACTGACCGCAATCTCGCGGATGGTCGGCATGACAAGCGGTGCCGGAGTTGCAGTATTACGAAGCATGATCACTACCACCAGAGAGCCGATACTGATACCGGACAGCAGCAATGCAGGCAGCCATTCGCGCCAGCAGGGTGACATTCCTTTTTCCGGATGCCCCAGATCTAACATCATGACTACGAACAGAAACAGCACCATGATGGCGCCGGCGTAGAGGATAACTTCAAAAACCGCCACCAGCGGTGCCATCAGAAGATAAAAGATTACCGCCATGCTGAAGAGCGAGGTCACCAGGAACAGGATGGCATGCACCGGATGCTTCTCGGTAACAGCCAGGATAGTGCCGATGACAACGACCGCGGCCAGTATGTAGAAAATGGCCTGTTCAATCATGGCGTCAGCGCCCGCACATCGACCGGCTTGTTTTCCTCACGGCCATACCCTCTCGGCTGGGTCAGTCCAACCCCGGACTGGCGGTAGAAATTGTAGCCGGAATCTTTTCCGGAGCCGTTTATCAGGAGATCTTCCTTTTCGTAGATCAGATCCATGATGTCCCGCTTGCAGATCTCGTAATCCGGGGTCATCTGGATTGCCAGTGTTGGGCAGGCTTCGGCACAAAGACCGCAGAATATGCAGCGCGAGAAGTTTATCCGGAACCAGGCTGCGTAACGTCGGCCGTCTTCACTTTCGGCAGATTGCATAGAAATGCAGTCAACAGGGCAGGCCGCCGAGCAGAGGTAGCAGGCCACGCAACGTTCACCGCCGTCCGGATCACGTGTCAGAACGATTCTGGCCCGGTAGCGTGGATAGGGAACCCGTTTTTCCTCGGGATACTGGATTGTGACCGGCCGGCGCAGCATATGCGCTAATGTTACGCGAAAGCCGCCTAAAATGGCCTGTATGTCGGACACTACACTCACTATTGCTACTCCTGAAGCCGGGCGGAACTAATAAGCGCGCCTACAAAATCAGTTCTGAAAAAAACAGTTAAATTTATAGATGCACTAAACGCGAGACGCCCCGCAGGGCGTCTCAAAAGTTCAATTTGTCAGATCCGCTCAGGCGTTGCCATGTTTGGCCCGTTCCGCCTTTTTCAGCAGGGCGGTTGCCAGCGGATGCTCATTGTTTTCAGCATAGCGGCTGGCGGTATTGCCCAGCGGGGTCTTGAGTGACGGGTTCGCGCCCCCCTCAAGAAGTGCCTGTACGGTCTGGTTGCAGCCATAGATGGCGGCCAGCATCAGCGGTGTATGCCCTTCCCGGTCGCGGGCATCAACGTCAGCGCCTTTTTCCATCAGCATTTTTGCAATTTCGGTATGCCCGTTGGCTGAAGCATAGTGGAGTGCCGTTTTACCCTTGTCGCTGCTGGCGGTGATGTCTGCGCCGCGATGCAGCAGATCCTGAACAAAGTCCTTAATGCCCTCTTTGGAAGCCTTGATCAGCGGGGTGTGGCCATGACGGTCTTTGGCATTTACGCTTTCCATGTGTGACTCCTCCTTTTGTGTGGTTACTTAATTTGACATCTACGTTCTGCAGGCTATCGGGTTAGTGTCAGCCACCAGCCGGTGACCAGAATGTTGATTAGTGCCAGCGGGGTCAGAAGTTTCCAGCCCAGGTGCATAAGCTGGTCGTAGCGTAGGCGGGGAGAGTCCCGCGCATCCAGATGAAGAAGAAGGCAAAGCCCAGCGTTTTAAGCGAGAACCAGACTACCGGCGGCAGCAGCGGGCCGTGCCAGCCCCCCAGAAAGAATGTGGCTGCCAGCCCGCCCAGTACGATAATATTGATGTATTCGCCGACAAAGAACAGGCCGAAACGCATTCCTGAATATTCGGTGTGAAAACCGGCCACCAGTTCCCCTTCGGCTTCGGGACGGTCAAACGGTATCCCCTTGCATTCCGCAATGACGCCGATAAGGAAGATGATACAGGGGAGTGGCTGGTAGACGATAAAAGGTACCGCGGCCTGAGCATTGACAATGTCGGTCAGGCTGAAAGAGCGTGCCAGCATGACCACCGGAACCAGAGACAGCCCCATGGAGAGCTCGTAGGAAATCATCTGTGCCAGACCGCGGATGCCGCCCAGCAGGGCGTATTTGGAATTGGAAGCCCAGCCGCCCAGAGCAACGCCATAGACGGCGATAGAGGAGAGTGCCAGGAAAAACAGCAATCCTACGTTCAGATCGGCAATCAGGAGCGGCAGCTGCCGATCAAACACATTCAGAGGCGCCCCGAAGGGGATCACGGCGAAGATGAGTATGGCGGGGATGGCAGCCATGGCCGGTGCCAGGTAAAAAAGCCATTTGTCGGCAGAAGCCGGTACGAAGTCTTCTTTGGTGAGGAGTTTAATCAGATCAGCAAGCGGCTGCAACAGACCGAAAGGGCCGACACGGTTAGGGCCTTTGCGATCCTGAATCCAGGCCAGAATTTTCCGTTCTGCAAACACCAGATAGGCGGCCAGAGTGAGGATAACGAAGAAAACCATCCCCAATTTGGCCGAAAAAAGCGCTATGTCCAGAGAGGATGCCGTCATGAAAACCCGTCATAAACAGGTAAGAGAAACATACTTAATAACAGCGGTCATTATATAGCATAGAATAGTCTAAAATACCACAGGCTAATTTTGCCATTTGCTTTGATTTCAGAGTTCAGCCACCCAGAATGCAACAAATGCTTTTTACTGCATGAACAGTTGGATCACGTCCATCACTCTGGTTGCTTTGGGAAGATAGTGGTGCATGGCCCATCCGGCTACCATGGCCAGTATCAGTACCAGAGCAAACGGTTTCCAGGTGGTTTTGAAAACACTTCCCACCCAGTCCGGCTCCCTCATGTTCCTGGAAGATTTTACCAGGCTGGCTGCCAGAACGGCATCAAAAGCTGCTTCAGCAAGGATGGCCGGCGCCTGCCAGACAAGAAACACGCCCGCTCCCAGAACTGAAAAAAGCAGTACCGCAAGCAGCCCCAGAACCAGCACCAGAGCCAACCCTCCCTCATCATCCACCGCTCCGCCGATAACGTCCCCAACCGCGTCTCCCACTCCACCGAGTGCATCGCCGGTTCCTTTGGCCATTTCACCCAGCGCATCTCCGAAATCAGCGCTTGCGCCGCCTCCGTCAAACGAACCGCCACTCCCGGAGAATGAAGGCTCACCCGGGTTGCCGACCGGCAGAGGGAGATCAATACAATCCAGAGCCGAATTGCCCCTATCGTTGCTGGATCTGACCGGAGCATCGGTCATAAGCCAGATCCAGATTTTTATGGCCGTCAGGAAAACCAGGTAGGCACACAGGACGGTAAGGGGGTATCGTATAGCCACATTGTGGAGTCCTGCCGTCAGCATGCATTTACTGGCCAGCACACCTGCCATGGTAGTGGCGAGGAGTATCAGTGTCATATGCAGTCGAAGGGAAAAGCGCTTCTTGAGGGAAGCTGTGAATTTCTTGCGGTTCATGATTCCTCTCAGGCCACTTCGGATAATTTATGCAGGCGCATTGTTTTTAGTGTGCTAAAAGTCCGAAGGGCTTTTTGCCAAGGTCCCGGAATAATTCTGACATAATCCATTTAAAAGTGAAGTGAAAAAATATACGCTTGTGTCGATAACGAACGGGACACTATAATGTGACTTGTGGAGGGTGCAGATGGAAGTAAAACAGGCGGAGTTTATAAAGAGTGCGGCAAAGCAGAAGGACTATCCTCCGCCCGGTCTGCCGGAGGTCGCTTTTGTCGGCCGCTCCAATGTCGGCAAGTCATCGCTGATTAACGTGCTGGCATGGCGCAAGGGATTGGTCCGCACCAGCTCGACCCCCGGCAGAACGCAGCTGATCAATTTTTTCGATATTAACGCTGTTCTGACACTGGTGGACCTGCCGGGCTACGGCTATGCCAAGGCGCCTCCCGAACTTCGTAAACAGTGGGGTCCGATGATTGAAGCCTATCTTGCCTCACGGGAAAGCCTCAAGGCGGTGGTGCTGATTCTCG
>CAZUGI010000162.1:0-4671 GCA_964619855.1 uncultured Geobacter sp.
CTTTCAGTTCTTTCTGCTGCGCGATATTGACCGGAAAGCCTGGCCTGCACATGCCCGACGTATTGTTGAGTATGCCCATAGCCGCGGAATCCGCTGCGGTATCGAGATAACTCTTTCCATGATTCAGCAACAGGCCTTTCAGGCCATCACCCTGTTGCGACTTTATCCGTCATATCAACGCCAGGTTGATGACACTTTGGCCTGGCTCTTTCAGGCGCCCTGGGATTATGTCAGTCTGGACGTTACCATGGGGGAACATCTTCCTTTTCTGGACAGGCTGCTGCCGGATGTTCAGATGCATATCGAACAGCAGGTGGAAAAACGCTATGGCGCTCGTCTGATGTACGCCACCCATGTCATCAGTTCTACCAGCGGCGAGAAAGTGCGCCGGCCAAAACTCCCCAACACCGGGATCATGCTTCATACGGTCATGTGCTATTCGGCCACGGAATCCAAAGCACCGGTCTATGGCAATCAAAACCAGCGCTTCATGCTTGAGGCAGCCATAGAAGAAAACAAGCGGCGAGAAACCTGGTACTGGCCTGAATCATCCTACTGGGTCGGTTTCGATTCCTCTGTTCCGCTGCTGCTGCTCCCGTATCTTGATGCCCGCTTGAGCGATATAAATACAATGGCCCGACTCGGAGTCAGTGGTCATCTCACCTTTACATCCGGCTGGGAATGGGGCTACTGGCTGGTTGACTGGAGCATCGCACGCTGGAGTTGGCGCCTGACTGATAACAGCCGTGAGCGGGAAACATTCCCCCTTTCTAGACTTACAGACCTTTACAATGACAGGGAACTCAAAAATCTGCTGGAGCAGGCTTTGCAACTGCAGAACATCTATTTGAAAGATAAAGAACTACTGCGTTACCTGTCTGCTTTGACGCCGTTCTCGGAGTTGCCGGCGCCATTTGATAAACCCTTTCAGCCGGCGCCGGAATTTAACTATGAGTGGTTGCTGAAAGATGCAACAGCTTCCCAGGCAAACCTGGCTCTGGGCACGCCTGTGGCTGACCTGGAGAAGTATGCGTCAGGAATGGGTAATATTGTAACCCGTTTGGAGACGAGGCTTGAATACCTGCGTAGAGCCGGGCGGATTGGAGAAGTGCAGGGGCACTTGCTGTATGAGCTTGAGCGTGGTTTGCGCGTGACGTCCCTGCGAGCCAGCCACCGGGCATTGACACTGCGGGCGATATTGGCCAAACACAGGGAGCATGACGGTAATAACAAGCACGTCAGCGAATCGTGGCCATTGCTCGCCAAAGCGTACCTGGTCAGACAACAGGCTTTGGATCTGGTTCAAGCCCAGGAAGATATCTACCGTTACCCGGTAGAAAGGATTGCCCGCCGCCGTACCAGCATGACGGCATATCCTTTCGGGTATCTGTACCCGGTTTCAAATCTGTATTTCTGGAGTCGGGAGGAGGAGCAGGTGCGACAGGAACGTTTTGATGCCCTGTTCATGAATCTGTGGGATATGCGCCGCACACTGGGTGTGGGGAGTTTGTTGTATTAGCATGAGAAAGCTTTATGCCCCGATGCCTTCACTCCTTTTATCGTCATCCCAGTCGCGCCACACGACAGGGTGTTTGAGCAGATAGTGATCAACCGCTTGTCCGATGGTGGGAAAGAAACTTTCTACACCAAGCTTGCTGAACAGGCCGTACCGTTTGAGGTGATCCTTTACAGGACCTTTCATCTGGGCGAAGCAGAGTTCAATTCCGCTGCGCTGGAGTTCCTCGTCCAGTTCGGTCAGGACATCCGCTGCCGTGATATCCACATCTGTGACCGGTTCGGCCGCCACTACGACCCACATTACCTGATCCGGTGCCTCGGATACAGCTCGCAGAACATGCTCACGAAACATCTCGGCGTTGGCAAAGAACAGTGGCGCGTCCCAGCGGAAAAGTACCAGTCCGGGAATTCTGCGTGCTTCGGGATGACGGATGATATCGTGGTAGCCCTTCATGTTGTCGACACGCCCCAGCACGGCATAGTAGGGTCTCCAGGCGCGCCAGATGAAGGCCAGCAGGGCAAAGCCTACGGCGATGAAAATGCCTTGAACGACCCCCAGCAGAGCGACACCCAGGAAACAGACGAGTGACAGGTAAAATTCGCCGCGCCTCAGATCATAGAGACGCCTGACCTCCTTGATCTCAACCAGATTGTAGCAGACTGATACGACTACGGCACCGAGAGCAGCAACAGGTACATGCAGCATCAATTCCGGTGCGAAGATCAGCAGCAGGGCGATACAGGTGGCACCGATCACGCCGGTTATCTGGGTTCTGGCCCCGGCCGATTCAGCTACCGGGGTGCGTGAGGCGCTGCTGCTGACGGAGAAACCCTGAAAAAAACCGGTGGCTACGTTGGCAATGCCCAGGCCGATCAACTCCTGGTTTTCGTCTACATAATAGCCTCCCCGCAGTGCATATATGCGGGAGAGGACGCTCATGTCGGCGATGGAAACCAGAGCGATTGCCACGGCACCGCTTGCCAGGTAAATGCACTCGGAATAGCTGATCTGGGGAATTGTGAACGTTGGAAGACCTTGCGGCAATGCGCCTATTACTGATAACTGCATCCTGATATCAAGATCCAGCAGAATAACAGCCAGGGTACTTCCAACGACTGCCACCAGGACTCCGGGCACGCGCGGAAACCATCTTCGGCATGTTAAGATGACCAACAGGGAGCAGAGTCCGATGATGGCGGCACTGGTATTGGTTCGCCCCGCCATGATGCCATGCACAAGACCTTGAGCTGATTCTGCCAGGTTGCCGGAGGTTACGGAAAATCCGAGTAGCTTGGGAAGCTGGCTTATCAGCAGGGTAAAGGCAATTCCATTCAGATAGCCATATCTTATCGGTTTGGAAAGGAGGTCCGTGACGAAACCGAACTTGGCTAAACCTGCCAGAATGCACAGTATGCCGGACAGGATGGCCAGTGCTGCGGCAAGCGAAACGGCCCGGTTGACGTCACCGTTCGCCAGAGGCAGTACTGAAGCGGCAATCAGAGCTGTCAAGGCCGAGTCAGGGCCCAGTACCAGGATGCGGCTAGGCCCGAAGATGGCGTAGGCCAGGAGCGGAATGATAGTTGCGTACAGACCATAGATGGCCGGCAGTCCGGCAGCTTCGGCATAACCCATGCCGACCGGGGCCAGAAGTGCCGTAAGAACCAACCCTGCGACCAGATCCTGCGACAGGAGAGACAGATTATAATGGGAAAGCATCGCCAGCCCAGGCAGCCAGCGGCGCAGGCCGCCGCTTCTGGCGTGACGAACCTGGGGATTTGGAGGTTCGATACTCATTGCCGAGAACGTGGGAAGTGGAAAAAACGAGCATTATCCATAAGCGTCAGTTCATTTCTGGCCAATGGATTACGCTTTTGTTTTCTTTTTGACTTTTACCGCTGCGCTGTCAGCTTTCGGGGGTTTGGTTTCAGGCGTCTTCTCCTTTTTCTTTGTTTTTACTGCTGCAGCTACCGGCTGGCTTTTGACACCCAGGTGTTTTTCAACGCCAGGAATCGAAGCACCACCATTTTTACGGTACTTCTGGTAGCCCGCTGCAATTTCATTGTGGACTTTCAGAAACGCTTCCAGTTTGGGAACTACCGCAATCATCGCTTTGAAATTTTCTGCCAGAACAAAAACCGATTTTTCTTTTTTACCCATCTCCGTCTCCTTTATCTTGATAGTGATGGCGTCAACTATACTTCTGTTTGAAAATGTTTCAAGAAGTATAGGTGATTGTGACGCAATCGTAACAAACAGCTCGGATTTTGAGTATCAGGTTTATGGAATGCTGCATTAAGAATTCATATTCAATATTACGGTGAGACCTGCAGTGATTCAGGCCGCTTCCGACACTTCAGGCAACATGCAGTCAGTGGTCATATCGCGCTCTTTTTCACATATCGGGCAGATGTAAAACGTTGCCGGAAGGCGCATGTCACAACAGCTCCATTCCTCAGCGCCTTTTCGTTTGTTGGCAACATCCCACGGATACGGGTCGCGTTCATAATTGTGTCCGATTTTTTTCGACATTTGATGCTCCTTGATTGCTGTCAATAGAACTTTGTTCAATATTCAGATAACTCACCAGAATACAAGAGTGCCATGCTCATTACGCCCATTATCCAGATTCCAGTCATCAAATGACGGTGCGGCTGACGATTCATCGGTAGAGAGAGCATGTTCCAGTTGCCTCCATAGTACCTTGACATTGCCGGCTGCGTGGTCGAAGATTTCATCATAATGCAGACAGAGCGGTTCCTGTGACGGCACCAGCTGATTCTCGATAAATTGATTGTCAATCACATCATAGGCCGGATATGCCAGATCCATCTTTGTGGCGATGACATTGGCCAGAGGGAAGAGCCTGCTCTTTCTTTTTGAATATTCGGCGATCACGGCAACAAAACCCCGGTGCCACGATGTAATATCCGGTGCTTGCGAAAGATACAACTCCGGGTGGACGTCATCCAGCATACCCGCCCATAGCGTGACTATGTCACTGTCAAGTTGGGATATGTTCTCAGAATTGCTGCATTGAGCAACTACGACGGAAAATAAATCCGACTCTCCGATCTCTCCCATATTCATTCTGCGGTAAATATAGCTGTCCTGGTTCATTTCGCAGATTCGATGCTGACGCTGGTTTTCGGCAT
>CAZUGI010000163.1:0-4622 GCA_964619855.1 uncultured Geobacter sp.
CTCTGGCGCAGGCCGAGGCTCTTTAATATTTCGTACCCGACCCGGACTTCATCAAGCGGATCTCCGGTCAAAGATACCCGCATGGTGTCACCGATACCATCAGCGAGTAAAATTCCGAGACCGACCGATGATTTGATGGTGCCGGAAAAAATAGTGCCGGCCTCCGTGATACCGATGTGCATCGGGTAATCTACCTGACTGGAAAGAATACGGTAAGCAGCAACCGTTTTGGATACGTCTGACGCCTTGAGTGAAACCTTAATTTCCTGATAATTCAAGTCCTCGAGGATACGGATATGCCCAAGAGCCGACTCAGCCATGGCTTCAGCGGTCGGATGCCCATATTTTTCCAGCAGTTCCTTTTCAAGTGAACCGGCATTAACCCCGATCCTTATAGGAACCTTGCGATCAACAGCCGCCTTTACAACCTCGGCAACCTTCCATTTATCTCCAATATTGCCGGGATTCAGGCGCAGTCCGTCGATACCACCCTCTAGAACTCGCAAAGCCAGTTTGTAATCAAAATGTATGTCAGCTATTACCGGGATCGGGCTGTCGAACTTGACTTTACCCAAAGCAACTGCGGCATCCATATCCGGCACGGCACAGCGGATAATCTCGCAACCAACTCCGGCCAGACCGGCAATCTGGGCCAGCGTTGCGCCGACATCCCGGGTATCAGTTGAGCACATGGACTGTACCGAACAGGGTGCATCACCACCGATAGCAATCTGGCCGATAAAAATCTGTCTAGTAGGCTTTTTCATAGACGCGCATAGTGCCAAAAAGAGGCGGATAAGTCAAGAAAGTCAGCTTTCAACAGTTACGAAGAAGTAACTTCTGTCGAGGCAGGTTTCAGTAGTGCAGAGCCGGCAGCTCCAACCAGTGCTACAGCTGCTGCCAGAATATAGGACGAAGTGAAGGAGCCGAAGGCATCAGCCATGGCTCCGGCCAGACTGGGTGCCACAGCCTGTCCAATGCCGAAGAATAGGGTAATGAATCCCAATGCGGCCGGTGCGAGTCGCGACCCGAGGATATCGCCACAGGTGGCGGCCATAATGGCGGGAATACTCCAGGCGGTGAAGCCGAAAAGTATCGCGGCAATAGTAAACCCGGTGTGAGTCGGCCAGAGTGCAAAGAGGGCAAAAGAAATCGCATGGATCAAATAAACTGTAATGAGAGCCCGCCTTCGGCCGATAACATCAGAAACAAGACCCCAGGCCACCCCGCAGAACAGACTGGCCCATCCCATTGTCATAAAAAGCGAGCCGGCCTCAACACGGCTGTATCCGCCCTCTCCCACCAGCCGCTTTATGAAGAAAGTCATGAAGATGATATATGAGAAGCCGTTCGCCATATATACAATCCCGAGCCGCCAGACTGGAGCCGAACGATAGACCAGCCCCCAGGCTAAACCGGTTTTGGCGGCAGTCGGGATTGTCCTGTCAACCGGATTGAGTGAGATGGGCTGGCGGATGAATAAAAAAGACAGGAGTGCAATTATTAATGTCGCAGCGGCATAAAAGTACCAACAATATCTCCAGCCAATGGTACCATAAGCAGCAAGAATTTGAGGCACAACCGGTCCGACAGTGATTAACCCCAGCGAGGAGCCGGTAACTGCAATTCCAGATGCAAGGCCACGCCTTTTGGTTGGAAACCAGGCCCCCCACATTCCCATAACAGCAACATTGGCGGCGCCGCTGCCGAATCCGGTAACACACCGCCATGCTGCTGCAGACAGGAAGGTATTTGATAGCCCGGTCATGATCATTCCGGACGCCACAAATATCAGGCCGACCACCACCACCCGGCGGGGTCCGAAACGTGCGGACAATGCTCCGCCAATAACTGAAAATGTCAGGTACCCGATAAGATTGATTGAAGCCATAAAACCGGCCTGGGTATTGTCCATGCCAAGACCAAGCTGCATGGCAGGCAGAACAGCCGTGTAGCCAAACCGCCCCAGGCCTAGAGCACCCAGAACAGCCAATGTGCCTACACCCAGAACTACCCAGCAGTAATAATTAACAGAGGTTGTGACCTGTTCGCTTGCCTGTTCTTCACTCACGGTGCCTCCACGTGATGCATCTTCAGCAAAAATATTAGGGGGCGATAAATGGTTGGATTAAATGAACGATTGTCCTCATTTTCTTCGGCACTATACACAGTACCATAACGACTTTCTACAATTATGTTTCAATAAAAAAGCCCGCCGGTATTGTGCCGGCGGGCTGAGTTAATCCAGATTTCGAGTTGTTATTTTAAACGGCCGGCATAAAGAGGGAAACGTTTCATCAACAGATTTACCTGAGTCTTGATGCCCTTCAACTTTTCATCATTACCGATATTGGCTACAGCGTCGGCAATAAAGCCGGCCACAAGTTCCATCTCTGTTTCTTTCAAGCCATGAGAAGTGCAAGCCGGTGTACCGACGCGGATACCGGAGGTAACAAACGGGGAACGTGTTTCGAAAGGTACGGTATTTTTGTTGACGGTAATTCCGGCTTTATCCAGAGCTTCTTCAGCGGCTTTGCCGGTAATATCAGTTCCAGAAAAATTGATCAGCATCAGATGATTGTCAGTACCACCACTGGTCAGCTTGAAGCCTCGTTTCATCAGCCCTTCAGCTAGCGCCTTGGCATTGGCAACGATCTGCTGCTGATAGATTTTGAACTCCGGCTGAAGCGCTTCCTTGAAGGCCACCGCCTTGGCAGCGATGACATGCATCAGCGGCCCGCCCTGGATACCGGGGAAAATCTGTGAGTTGAGTGTTTTAGCAAACTCCTCGCGACAGAGAATCATACCGCCACGCGGTCCCCGCAGTGTTTTATGAGTTGTCGTGGTGACAAACTCCGCGTAAGGGATCGGGCTGGGGTGGACGCCGGCTGCGACCAGACCGGCAAAATGAGCCATGTCCACCATTACAACCGCACCTACTTTGTCGGCAATCGCTCTGAAGGCTGGAAAATCGATAATGCGGGGATAGGCGCTGGCACCGACCACGATCATCTTGGGTCTGTTTTCAATCGCCAGCCTTTCAACCTCACTATAATCAATAGTTTCTGTCTCGGGAGACACTCCATACGGAACTATGTTGAAAAGTTTCCCGGAAAAATTGACCGGACTGCCATGAGTCAGATGCCCCCCATGTGACAGATTCATCCCCAGTATCGTATCCCCCGGCTTACAGGCAGCAAAGTAGACTGCCATATTGGCCTGGGAACCAGAGTGGGGCTGGACATTGGCATGCTCGGCGCCAAAAAGCTTTTTAGCGCGATCGATGGCCAACTGTTCAACAACATCCACATGCTCGCAGCCCCCATAATACCGCTTTCCCGGATAACCCTCCGCATATTTGTTGGTCATGATCGAGCCCTGGGCTTCCATGACCGCTTCGGAGACAAAATTTTCAGAGGCGATCAGTTCCAGACTGTACTCCTGACGCTCAGTCTCATGGCGAATGGCTTCTGCAACCTGCGGATCGAAACTTTTAAGAATCGACATCATTACACTCCTTGTGCTGTAAATAATTGTAGATAAAAAAGAACGGGACTAATGCCGCAGCAGGTCCCGCTCCAGTTTGTTATTGTAACACGTTGAACTAGCGACTGTATTTCTGCTCCAGAGCAGTAATCTTATCAAGTCGCCCCTGATGACGGCCGCCTTCAAAAGTTGCGTCAAGCCACGCGCCGACCAGATCGCAGGCAATCTGTTCGTCAAGCACACGTCCGCCCAGTACAAGAATATTGGCATTGTTATGCTCTTTTGCCATGCGCGCCATGAAGACATCTGTTACCAGGGCTGCACGGATACCTGGAATCTTGTTGGCCGCAATTGACATACCGATACCCGTTCCGCAGATAAGTACACCAAGCTCAGCCTGTCCGGCTATCACCAGTTCGGCGACTTTCTGACCAAAGTCCGGGTAATCAACGGAGGCGTCGCTGTTGGTGCCGGCATCTGTAACTTTAAAGCCCCTACGGGTAAGGTAGCTGTTAAGGGCGGTTTTGAGGCTCAGGCCGCCGTGATCACTTCCAATCACTATCATTCTGAACAACTCCTGCTAAATCTTTCTAAACAGCAATGTAGCGTTAGTACCGCCAAAACCAAGTGAATTACTCATGGCATACTCGACCTTGGCATCGCGGGCCGTGTTCGGAACGTAATCGAGATCACACTCAGGATCCGGTGTTTCATAATTAATGGTGGGAGGCACAACACCTTTCTCCATTGCCAGACAGGTAAAGACAGCCTCCACTCCACCTGCGGCACCCAGCAGATGGCCGGTCATTGACTTGGTCGATGAAACCATCAACTTGTAGGCATGATCACCAAAAACAGACTTGATTGCCAATGACTCGTTAAGGTCGTTAAATGGGGTCGAAGTACCGTGAGCATTGATATAATTAACTCTGTCAGGAGAAACACCGGCATTATTCAAGGCCATTTTCATGCAGCGCGCTGCCCCCTCACCACCGGCCGACGGAGCGGTCATGTGGTAGGCATCGCCGGTCAATCCATAGCCGACAACTTCGGCGTAAATCTTAGCGCCGCGCTTTCTGGCCGCTTCATACTCTTCCATTACTACAATTCCGGCGCCTTCTGCCAGAATGAAGCCC
>CAZUGI010000164.1:0-4605 GCA_964619855.1 uncultured Geobacter sp.
CCCCATTCCCTCAAGATGGCGAAGAAGGGGAGCGCCGGCCTGATCACCTTTATGAACAAGGATGAGTATCTGGCGCTACCGGTTAACAACTACCAGGCCGGTTCCGACGCACGGGCTCCCCAGATCTGCGGCAAATTCTACGCCGAGAAGCTGTTCGAGCATAAAGGGATGAACGGCTGCTTCCCGGGCTGCAACCTGCAATGCACCAAGGGGGGCTGGGTGACCTTGGTTTCCGGCAATCACATGGGGCGCAAAGTCTGGGTGGATGGACCGGAATACGAGACCGCCGCCGGTTTCGGCTCCAACATCGGCGTTTGGAATCCGGAGTTTATCATGGAAGCCAACTGGCACTGTGACAACTACGGGTGCGAAACCATTACCACCTGTGTAATCATGGCCTTTATCATGGAATGCTTCCAGCGTGGTTACCTGACTGCCGCCGACACCGACGGTCTGGAACTTACCTGGGGGAACGAGGCCGCTTCGTTGGCCTTCATCCACCGCCTCGCGCATGGCGAGACGGAAGTGGCCAGAGTGGCCGGTAAGGGGATGCGGGCGTTGTTAGACTGGGTGGTGGCCCGCTACATGGCCCGCACCGGGATCGATGCCAGTTCCGAACTGGCCCTTTTCGCAATGCAGACCAAGGGGCTTCCCTTCTCGCTCTACCGGACCCATCGCTCACTATCCATGCAGGGATCATACGCTGCTGCCAGTGATATCGGTGCTCACCACGCCGCCGCCTGGCTGATCAAGGCCGATCTGCTGGGAGCTTTTCCGACCTTCGAGGACAAGGCCAGGGCGCTGATCACCTACCCACGGGTGCGGCTCGGCAACGACAACATGGGGCTCTGCAAGCTGCCCTGGGTGGATGTGTTCAACCCTGAATCGTCTGAAAGGCCCGGAGATACCTTCATCAATCCGGCTTCCCAGGAGATCTACGCCGATTTCTACAATGCCATTCTTGGTACCGATCTTGCCTGGGAGGAAATCTTCGCTCAGACCGACCGTGATATCAACCTGCAGCGGGTCATGAACGTCATGTGTTACGGTGCTGAAACCGGCCAGATGGACTGGATTCCCGACCGTGCCGTCGGTCCCACTGACGATCGTCTCTATGAGGCGGAACATACTGAGAACGACCAGGAACTCCAGACGGCATTGGGTTTGACAATGAAGGAGCTGATGCGTCACAGCACCTCCGAGAAGCGCGAGATGCTAATGAACCACCGGAAGAAGCAGCTTCGGAAGTTGATACAGGTATACTACGAGGAGCGCGGTTGGAATGAGTCCGGAATTCCGACAGTGAAAACTCTGCAGGGTCTGGGGCTGTGGGCTTTTATGACTGAAGAAGCCAGATTGAGGATCACAGAGTTAAACGTCTAATGTAACTACAGGTTTTATCAACCGGGTTTGTTACTGCCTACGAAGACGCCGTTTCGACCGCTCTCCTTGACACGGTAGAGCGCCTGATCAGCCCGTTTCAGAAGAGTCTCATCGGTGTCGTTCTTGGTAGCCTCGGCCACACCGATGGAAAGTGTCATGGAAAGTGTTAAATCGTCCAGCAGAAAGCGGCTGGCTCGGACCTCCTCACAAAGTTTCCAGGCCACTTCAGTTGCCGCTTCAACTTCGGTCTTGATCAGGATCAGGGCGTATTCGTCGCCTCCGAACCTAGCCAGAAAATCACTGCCACGAAGTGATGCCTTTATTTTAAGGGCCACACCCTTCAGAATTCTGTCACCCGCCTGATGCCCGTGAGTGTCGTTTACCATCTTGAAATTGTCGAGGTCGATCATCATGATGCAAAAAGGCTCATCATCGTAGCGCTGCCGCAATTTGACCATCTCGGTCAGTTTCTCATCAAAATAGGCTCTGTTGGCAAGCTGGGTAAGACTGTCTATCCGGACGGCCGTACGCAGGTCCTCTATCTGTTTCCGCTGGTCTGCCAGAACCTCCTGAGAGTGAGCCAGCTCGCCCTTGAGCGTGGAATTGCTGGAAATGACCCTGTCGATCTCTTTCATCAAGAGAGTGTGGGCTTCTTTCAAATCATCCGGAAGTTCCATTCTGTCAATGGTGCTTCTGACATCGCCCAGTGTCTGGGACGACTCGCTGGCCGCCCTGTCCGTCCGCTGAATATTGGCTGCCAGAATCAGCAGTATGCTTCTGATGGTCTGGGATGAGTCATGGATCTGCTGTTCGCGCGGGTCAACTTTATCGTCCTTGCTCTCCGCCTGCTTATCGCCGGTATCCGGCGCTCTGCGAAAAATATTCAACAAAGAAAGTGGTGCGGTAATCAGTCGCCACAGCGCGTCAATAAACCTTAAATTTTCCCCCGTATGCATCAACAGTGCGATGGCGCAGATTATCAGACCGGCAATGAGCCCGGCTCCAAAGACCAGAAGATAAGTCGTAATGCTCATAGGAGCTCTCCCGAATTAAAAGTATCTCAAATGCCCATATTGTAATTTATCTTGTCAGAGTTGCAAGAGGTTTGTACAACTGCCTGGTATCAGGTGGATACAACCAGTCCTGCAGAAATTTCCGGGAGATGAGTATGACAGAAATAATCAGATGCCCCTGGTGTGGCAGTGATCCGCTTTATATTGCTTATCACGATTTCGAGTGGGGGGTACCGCTGCACGATGAACGGCGCTTGTTTGAAATGCTGACCCTCGAGGGCGCCCAGGCCGGACTGTCCTGGCTGACTATTCTGCGAAAGCGGGAGGGATACCGCAAGGCTTTTGCCGGATTTGACCCGCAACTGGTGGCAAAATTTGGCGCCGCTGAAACAATCCGCCTTCTGGCCGACTCTGACATTGTCCGCAATCGCCTTAAAATAGCCTCGACCATATCCAATGCCCGCGCCGTGCTGGAAATACAGAGCCGTTACGGTAGTCTGAATAACTTTCTCTGGGGTTTTGTAGATGGCCAGCCGATTCGCAACAGTTGGAAAAGCATGGCCGAAATCCCGGCCAGGACACCGCTCTCCGACTCTATCAGTAAAGAGTTGAAGCGCCATGGATTCCGATTTGTCGGTTCGACCATCTGCTACGCCTTCATGCAGGCCACCGGCATGGTCAATGATCATCTGACGGGCTGTTTCTGTTATGAATTAGGCTGATCTTTGTGAAGGTTTTTTCAGCAGACATTAAATTTGTGGCAGGGGCAAACTAAAACCTCTCCCGCCCAAACTTAAGATATGCTACAGTTGCACAATTTTTCCAAAGGAATCTGAATGCTGATCCCTATAAAATCGCCAACTTTCCTGCCTTGGAACGAAGGTGATCCAGCCCCGCAGTGGGGTGAAATATTTGGAAATTACCGGCCATTGGCGCTTGAAATCGGCTGCGGAGTGGGTGATTTCATAGTTCAGATGGCGGCGCTAAATCCGGGCTGGAACTTTATCGCCCTGGACTTCTACAACAAGGGCTGTCTGAAGACCTGCAAGCGGATCGATAAGGCCGGACTTTCCAATGTGCGGGTTTTAAGAGCCGAGGCGCGCAGTTTTATTGAAGCCTGCATTCCGCAGCTGTCTCTGCAGGCCGTAATTATCAACTGCCCCGATCCATGGCCCAAGTTGCGCCACCGCAAACGCCGTCTGGTCAACACCGCTTTTGTGGACTATCTGTCACGCTTCATGCTGCCCGGAGCCGATTTATATTTTGCCACCGATTTTGATGACTATGGCCTGGATGTGGCGGAATTCATGCTCGGACAGGAAGGCTTTGAGAACAGGCTTGCTCCGGACAGCTACCGGCATAATCTGGAAGGCTATCCGGTTTCAAAATATATGCGGCGGTTTCTGGAAGAGGGCAAACAGATATACTACGTTCATTACCGGAAAAAATCATGATCAGTGAAATGCAAAATTCGAGGGGAAACCATGGACGAAAAATCTGCGAATAAGAGTTTCAGCTTTTTCAGGCCGCGCGGGGCAGCCATGCGGAGTGAGATCCGTGTCATCAAGCTGATTCTGGCAGGATGGCTGATTGCAATTGTCGGCACTCAGGTTTACGTGTATCTGCTCGAGGTTAACTATTCTGCAATCCTGCTGGAAGAGCTGGCTTTTTTCAATCTTCCGCTGCATTTCTGGTTGACAGGCCAGCTTCTGCCGCTCTGGTTCATTGTCCTTTGTATATTGTTCAACTTCTGGATGGACCGTCATGCAGCCAATACCAACAGCCTGGATGGCTCGATACGCTTCCGGATAAAGCCGACCGACGGGGAAGACGAATAGATGGTACAAAGCACGGTACAGATAGTGCCGCTTGCCATCGTGGTCGGCTTGTTTGCTCTCTTTATCATTTCAGGACTGCGCCACAGATCGAAAAAGCCATCGGAATACGGTCTGAGCGGTGTCTACACCGGAAGGATCGGAATGGGGGCCGCCATTGCCAGCAACTGGATGAGTGCCGCCAGTTTTCTTGGCCTGGCGGGCATGTTTTATCTGAAAGGCTATTATGCCATGGCCTTTGTGGTGGGTTGGACCGGCGGCTACGTCCTTCTGCTGGTACTCATGGCAACCCAGATCAGGCGTTTTGGCAAATTCAGTGCCTCTGATTTTGTCGGATTCCGATAGGAATCCGAAACTGCACGTACCCTTGCGGG
>CAZUGI010000165.1:0-4494 GCA_964619855.1 uncultured Geobacter sp.
CATCGCCGACCAAACCAACCTGCTGGCCCTTAATGCCGCTATTGAAGCAGCCCGTGCCGGTGAACAGGGAAGAGGTTTTGCTGTTGTTGCCGATGAAGTCCGCGCTCTGGCTGAACGCACTACGAGAGCCACCAAAGAGATTGGTGAAATGATAAAGGCCATCCAGAGGGAGACCAAAGGTGCTGTGGCCGCTATGGAGCAGGGAGTTCGTCAGGTGGAAGCGGGTACGGAGGAGGCTGCCAAGTCCGGTCATGCGCTACAGGACATTCTGGCGCAGGTAAATGATGTGGCCATGCAGGTCAACCAGATCGCTACCGCCGCCGAAGAACAGACCGCCACAACCAGCGAGATTTCCAGTAATATGCATCAAATTACCGAAGTTGTTCAGCAGACCTCGCAAGGGGCTCATGAATCAGCAACGGCAGCAGCCCAACTGAGTGGCAATGCCGATGAACTGCAGAGATTGGTGAGACAGTTCAAGCTGTAAAAAAAAACCATAAACAACGAACTATTTACCGGCTATGAGGCAATATAGATCCGCGAGACATCAAGGCGCCAATATAAGACGTATTTGTTGTTGAGGTAGTGCATCTATCTAAAAAATAGCGACTAATTCCTCGAGACCTGTTACCGGTAGTTCAGGCTCTTTACGTGTTGTTCCAAATATAAGCCAACAAGCCTCTTGCGTATCATCCACGGTTTCAGCCATACTGTCAGTATGCGCATCGCCCTGATATCACCCTATTCCATAGGCCCCATGCGGGGTAACATCACCACCGTCAACCGTATCGAGCGCCACCTAGGAAAGTTGGGCATTGAAACGCTTCTGCTTCCTCTGGATGCCCTGTCGCAAGGCGAAATTGAAAAGCGGCTGCTCAAGTTTTCGCCTGATCTGGTGCACGCTTTTCACGCCCGTTACTGCGGTGAGATCGCCGGCAATCTGGCCCGCCGTCTTGGTGTGCCTTTGGTGATCACCACGACCGGAAGTGACATCAACGACGCCTTACTGCGTGACCATCCATTGACCGGACGTGCCATGACGGATGCCGATGCGGTTGTCTGTTTCAGCACCATCGAAGCGGATGAGGTGGCCACTCATTTCCCAACGGTTTCCGAACGCATCACAATCGTACACCAGGGTGTGGAACCATTGCCCGTTACTGGTGAAAATAGCTTGGATATTTCTGAAGATGATTTTGTAATTTTGCTGCCGGCAGCTTTGCGCCCTGTCAAGAATGTTGAGTTTGCCATCCGGTCACTGGCCGGCTTTCAGGCAGCTTCCCGAAAAATGAGGCTGATTATCGTCGGCGGAGAGGTTGACAGGGAGTATGCGTCCGTTATCCGTTCCATGCTTTACAAATCACCATGGGCGTCATGGCCGGGCGAAGTGCCGCAGAGCCGGATGGGGGACTTGTATTGCCGGGCCGGAGTTGTACTCAACTGTTCCATTCATGAGGGTATGCCCAACAGCCTGATGGAGGCCATGGCCCTGGGCCGGCCTGTGCTGGCTGCCGATATCCCCGGAAACCGCTCGCTGGTCAAAGATGGCGAGACCGGTTGGCTGTATAGTGATGAAGGTGATTTCCAGAAAAAGTTGTCCCGGATTGCCGCTGATCCTGTCCTGAGGAAGGATTGCGGTGACCGTGCCAGGGAGTTTGTGCAGTTGAATTTTTCGCCGGTAAGTGAGGCCGAGTCCTACATAAAGCTCTACCGTTCACTGGACTAAGCAGACGTGGCACTCGACAAGTTCCAACCCGATATGATAACTTCGGCCGGCAACAGGTTCCGGCAGGAGGAAGAGAAGAGCATGAGCAATATATTGAAACAGCAGATCAGGGAGTTACTGAAACAGCACAATGCCGTGCTGCTGGCTCACAACTATATGCGTGACGAGGTTCAGGAGATTGCCGACATTACCGGTGACTCACTGGCACTGTCAATTGAAGCCGCCAAGACGGATGCTGATGTGATCGTTTTCTGCGGCGTGCATTTCATGGCCGAATCGGCCGCCATCCTCTCCCCGCAGAAAAAAGTTTTACTGCCCCGTCCGGACGCCGGCTGCCCGATGGCCGATATGGTGACTGTTGAAGAGTTGGAACAGCTCCGGGCGAAGCATCCCGGCGTGCCGGTTGTCACCTATGTCAACTCTTCGGCCGAGGTCAAGGCTCATTCTGATATCTGCTGCACCTCGGCCAACGCTCTTAAAGTGGTCAGGTCGCTGTCCGATGATGAGCTGATCTTTGTGCCGGACCGCAACCTGGGGCGCTGGATAGCCAAGTTTGTTCCGGAGAAGAAATTCATATTCTGGGAGGGTTTCTGTCCGACTCACGAGCGGATGACCGTGGCGGCCGTGCAGCAGAAAAAGGCCGAACACCCGGATGCGCTCTTCATCTGCCACCCCGAAAGCGCCCCCGAAGTTTCTGAACTGGCCGATCATGTCTGCTCAACCAGCGGCATGTACGACTACTGCCGTACCAGTCCCGCCCGAAAATTCATCATCGGCACTGAGGCCGGCATCCTCTACAAACTGCGGGTCGAGAATCCGGGCAAGGAATTCATATTGGCCTCGCCGGCCCTGTTCTGTCCCAATATGAAACTGACCTCACTGGAGGATATCCTGATTTCTCTTCAGACCCTTTCCCCGGTCGTCGGCGTGCCGGAGGATATCCGCATCAAGGCGAAAAGTGCTCTGGACCGGATGTTGGCAGTTCCCAGAGACTGATAGCAATGACTCACTTCCTTGACATAGCCATCGGCACATTCAGTATGCGCCCCTATGTGTTCGCCTTCTTCGGAGCGTTCCTGCTGGCCTGCGTGCCTCATGTCGGATGGCGCAGGACGATTCAGTTTACAGTCGCCGGCTATCTGATCGCCTTTGCCTCCGAGTGGCTTTCAATCAATACCGGTTTCCCGTACGGCTGGTATTATTACATCGACAAGACCAGCGACCGCGAACTCTGGATTGCCGGGGTTCCATTCTTTGATTCACTCTCCTATGTTTTTCTGGCCTACTGCAGCTACGCCACGGCACTGTTCATCCTCTCACCGCTCAAAGTCTGGCGCTGGGACCTGGTTACGCTGGAGACCCGCAAAATACGGAAATCATTTTCAGCGCTTCTGCTGGGTGCAGTGCTACAGACTTTTCTTGATGTCATCATCGATCCGGTAGCTTTACAGGGCAACCGCTGGTTTCTCGGGCAAATTTACGGCTATCGTGAACAGGGGCTCCATTTCGGGGTGCCGCTTTCCAACTACGCCGGCTGGCTTTTAACCAGCCTGTTTCTGGTGGCCGCGTTTCAGCTGATTGATTTACGTCGCCTCGACGATGCCCCCAAAGGCAGCTTTAATCTCCCCTTTCGTTCCCTGCTGGGGCCGATCCTGTATCTCTCTGTTCTAATATTCAACATATCGATGATGCTGATTATCGGTGAACGTTTCATGGCGCTCAGCGCTGTTCTGATGTGCACCCTGCCGATTCTGATCGTAATTATTCTGGCTATGCGGAGGGTCAATCGCTATTCACGGGAAGAGTTGGGGGAGCATCTGAAGGATTACCCCTGGTCGGTGGCTGGAAAAAAATCAGGCGGAAGCTAGAAAATCTTTCACGGCCCGGGTCAGGCTGGCTTCAGCAATTTTGCTGTTGCGAGCCAGTCGGAAGAGTTGTGGAATGATATGCGGTTTCTTGACGATAGTGAGCAGTACCCGCGGAATTCGGATACGCTTGTTGTTGTCGCAGAACTCATCCAGCGTGAAGCCCAGCTCTTCGCTGGACGGATCGCTGACGGAGCGGATGCCGACAAATGGAATGCCGTTTTCGGCCGCTATCATGGCAATGGCGGCACTTTCCATCTCAAGCACCGGATTTTTTGACCCGGAGGGGAGGCGTTCGGCTATCGCTGCTTTTGCCGATATAACGGGAGTACTTACAAACAGGCCGCCGAATGCGGGCTGAGCCGACTGCGATTGTCGGACAACAAAATTGAGGCCGGCTGCCGCGAACTCAACCGGCACCTCATCAACTGTATCCCCGGAAACAATGATTATCCGTGTGGCCACAACCACCGCTCCCACATTCAGGCCAGGGGTAATCCCCCCGCAGAATCCGGCAGAAATCAGTATATCAGGCCGCAAATTACTGATCACCGTTTCAGCGGCTCTGGCGGCATTATCAAAACCCATGCCCGTTTCCAGCAGCACGACGTCATGACATGAGGTGCTGCCGCCGCAAGCCTTGTACCGGCCGAGACTCAGTGTGACAGGTGCATCCAGATGGCTGGCAACTGCGCGGTACTCTTCCGGCATGGCGCACATAAAAGCTATTTTCATTGACTCGCGACTCCTGCCGTGGACTTTACATTTATCTCCGGTGCTTTTCAAATCATAATATGAAATGCTGGACAAACCAATTTGCTTGGACTATATTTATCATTCAATTTTTATGGAGAGATGTCCGAGCGGTTGAAGGAGCACGCCTGGAAAGCGTGTGTACGTTAA
>CAZUGI010000166.1:0-4448 GCA_964619855.1 uncultured Geobacter sp.
TGTCTGCTGGTGCGGATCAGCTTGTTGATGGTTTCTATCATGTGAACCGGAATTCTGATCGTGCGGGCCTGGTCGGCGATGGCGCGGGTAATGGCCTGGCGGATCCACCAGGTGGCATAAGTGGAAAACTTGTAGCCGCGCTGATACTCGAACTTGTCAACCGCCTTCATCAGTCCGATATTGCCTTCCTGAATCAGGTCAAGAAACTGCAATCCACGATTGGTGTATTTCTTCGCAATGGATACCACCAGACGAAGATTGGCTTCAATCAGCTCACTTTTTGCAATACGGGCTTTGCATTCTCCTTCTTCAATGGCTTTGAGCGCGGTTGAGAGGTCGCTGGCCTTAAAGCCGGATTCCTGCTCAACCTTTTGCAGTTTACGGGCCGCACTGCGAAGTCTCTTCTCCAGTTTCTGAGTTTCCTCTTCATCAAGTTTCAGCTTTTTGAATTCTGCTGTGGCTTTTTCTTCGTCATTTTGAAGCTTGTCAACCAGTGCTTTTAGTTTATCGACAGGGATGAGTTTGTGCAGATCGGAGAGTTCCTCCTGCATTTTCTCGACTTTCACCGACAACTCTTTCAAGCGCTCAGCCACTTTGTTGATATGACGATCCTTGAGCCGCAGGGATTTCAGAAGTTCCGCCTGATGGTCCTTGGCCTGCCCCAGCTTCTTCTCGAGCTCTTTTTTCTTTGTGGCCGATTTTGCGGCCGCCAGTGCTTCAATTGTCTCGGTCAGCAATAAATCCTGGGCAGCAATGGAATCAATTGTCTCGAGAATCCGTATTTTCTGGACATCCTCTTCGTCTTCTTCCAGCTCTTCTTCTTCAACTTCCTTGCTGACTTCGGAGGCATTAATCTGAAACTTGCGAAGACGTTCGCCCAGAGACAGGACTTCCTTGACTGTAATTGGTGTATTAAGAATTATTCCGGCAACGTCGCGTTCACCATCTTCAATCCGCTTGGCGATTTCGACTTCACCCTCACGGGTAAGAAGCGATACAGAACCCATTTCACGCAGGTACATGCGAACCGGATCGCTGGTGCGGCCGATTGAGCCCGGCTCGAATTCAACCTCCTCCGACTCACCTTCAGCTTCTTCATCTTCCTCAAGATCTATTTTCATCTTGGGAATCTTGACCTTCTGGGCAGAATCGACGATTTCAATATCCATGTCGCCGAACATTCCCATGACGTCATCGATCTGGTCGGTGGCGATATCGGGAGGAAGCATGTCATTGACTTCGTCAAATGTGAGGAAGCCTTTTTCCTTGCCGATGTCAATCAGCTGCTTAACATCGTCCATATTTTTCTTTGCCATGCATTCACCTCTGTATGGCCGTTATCCTGATGGGAAACGGCTAAAGCTTGGATTTTCTGTTGCGCAGACCATCGGCCTGTTTCAGGAGGAGGGCATATTCCTCGCTTCCGGGGTCCAGCACCGCCAGTCTTAGAGCTATCTCCTTGATCGATGACAGCTCTCTTTTTTCGCGACCGCGGGAACATTGCTTAAACACATCACGCCATTCAATGTCTGCCATCTGCTCATCTGACACAAGAATCCTGGACAGCATTGTCTTCATATCCGGATTATCAATATTGTCCGCCAGATGACTCAGGACCTGAAGGTCGTCATTGTCGTTCATGGAATCGAGTATCAGTCGGGCAAGCTCCAGATAGATACCATTGAACATATTTTCAACGCCGGTCCGGATAACCTCGGATCTGGCCTCGGAATAGTTGAGCAGCACCGAAAGCAGAGCCTCCTGCGCGTTGTCCGCAGGCCCGGATTGACGTTTCTGGTCCGACCTGGAATCCTGTGCGGACAGACTCATTCCGCCCATACGCTTACGAAAGGCGTGGACAGTGATTCCCATCAGGCGGCAGATTTCCTTTTCGTACAGATCCCGCTCAACCGGATCAGCAATCTTGCGGAAACGGGGCACGATCTCATCGATCACTCGCACCTTGTTATCAACACTGTCGGGCGGAGTCTCCGCCAGCAGTGAGCGAACAAAAAAGTCAAAGGCCGGCCGCGATTGTTTCAGGCGATCATTAAAGATCTCGACCGGGTTGGCTGCCATAAAGCTGTCTGGATCATCGCCGGCCGGCAGGGTGATTACATAAGCCGGTATCCGCTGTTCCAGAAACAGCTCCATCGAACGTATAGTGGCCTTCTTGCCGGCGCTGTCGCTGTCAAACAGGGTGTAGACCCGTTCAGCATGGCGCTTTATCAGAGTCGCGTGTGTTGATGTCAGAGCAGTGCCGCACGTTGCAACAACATTGCGAATTCCGGCCCGGTACAGTGCCAGATGGTCAAAATATCCCTCGACTATGATGACAGCGTTTTCGGATCTTATCGTTGGCAGTGCCATATCAAGCCCGAACAGCACCGAGCTCTTGTGATAGAGCGGTGATTCCGGGGAATTGATATATTTGGGTAGCGAACTGTCCAACACCCGTCCGGCAAAAGCTATAACCTGGCCTTTGGCATCGCGGATCGGAAAAATCAGACGGTTTCTGAATAAATCATACCAGCCGGCATCCCCTTTGCGGACAATGCCCAGCTTGAGTGCAATCTCCAGGTCTACGCCGTTGTTCTTAAAATGCTTAACAAGGCCGTCACGACGGTCAGGGGCAAAACCGAGGCGGTAGGCCTCAGAAATGTCATTCGCAACTGCCCGTCCGGCAAGATAATTTCGAGCCGGATCCCCCTCCTGTCCTTTTTGAAGAACAGAGCGGTAGTAGTCGGTTGCCAGTTCGTTGATCCTTTGGAACTGCTGCCGTTCGTCCTGCGACTTCTTCTCGGCAGGGGCAAGCTGACGCTCCTCAATCTCAATCCCGGTCTTGCGGGCCAGCAGTTTTACCGATTCCGGAAAACTGAGTCCTTCCATTTTCATCACAAAGGAGAAGGCATTCCCACCGGCACCACAGCCGAAACAGTGAAAAATCTCACGCGCGGGGTTGACATTAAACGACGGCGTCTTCTCCCCATGAAACGGGCACAGGCCTAAAAAATTGCCACCGGAGCGCCGCAGTTGAACGTACTCTGAAACAACCTCGACAATCGAAATCCGTTCGGCCACCTCACGTACTTTTTCCTCAGGAATCATGGTTTTTTAGCTGTGCTTTCACGCCATTCTGAAAGGAAGCGGTCGCCGGTTATTGCGAGCAGGTTCGCTGCCTCAGAGGAACGAATCTTGTTTCGAACCTGTTCCGGCATGAAGCCTGATATGGCAATACTGAAGACCATGCACAAAAGAAGCGCTCCCTCAGCCGCACCGATCAACACTCCGCCAAGCCGGTTGAGGCTGCCAAGCATGACGAGTCGCAGGGCGGCTGTAATAATGTTTCCGATGATGTGGGCGCAGATTCCGGTTAAAAGCAGTATTATAATGAAAGCCAGAAACGAAGACAGATGTGCGGGCAGGTGGAGGAGGCTCTTTAACGGTACAGCCAGTGTCGGGTAATAACGGTATGCCAGCCACCCGCCCACCAATAGTCCCGCCAGTGAAGCGGCCTCATTGACAAGTCCGCGAACCAGGCCCTTGATTGCAAAAAAACAGAGAATCACCAGAATGATGATGTCAATAATATTCACCGAAGCGCCCTGATATATTTACAAAGAAGGGGCCATCTGCCTGAAAGCCCCCTTGGTGTGCGTGTAACGCAAGCCGGATGCCTCAGTGCCGGAGGCAATTCAGGCCAACTGGCCCCGGACGGCATCACTTACAACTTTACCGTCGGCCTTGCCGGCCGTAAGCGGAGTAACGGCCTTCATTACCCGTCCCATGTCTTTTATGCCCTGAGCATCGATTTCCTGAATAATTCTTGAGACCAGATCGTTGATTTCCGCCAGACTCATCTGGGCCGGAAGAAATTCGAGCAGAATATTCAGTTCCGTTTCTTCCTTTTCGGCCAGTTCAGGCCGGTTTCCCTCCTGATACAGCCGGATTGATTCACGGCGCTGTTTGACAAGAGTCGAAATAACTTCAATGACACTCTTGTCGTCCAGCTCTTTATGCTGATCGATCTCGCGATTTTTTAGCGCCGACAGGACCATGCGAACAGCCGAAAGGCGCAGGTTGTCCCGCGCCTTCATAGCTGACTTCATCGCATCTGTCAGTTGTTCTTTCAGAGTCATGCTTAAGCCTCTGGCGCTACTCAGTCCATCATTTTACGCTGTTTTTTGAGGGCACGCTTACGGGCCGCAATGGCCTTCTTCTTGCGCTTGATACTTGGCTTCTCGAAATGTTCCCGTTTGCGGACTTCAGAGAGGATGCCCGCCTTTTCACACTGTTTTTTAAACTTCTTCAGTGCCATCTCAAACGGTTCACTGTCCTTGATTTTTACTCCCGGCATCTAAAATCACCCCCCAACGGCTACAATTTCTCAATAGATTGATATGTTGATACAACAGACAAATTTGAGAGTTGCGTACAATAACACACCG
>CAZUGI010000167.1:0-4442 GCA_964619855.1 uncultured Geobacter sp.
CTTTCCCACTAGTTTTGCAGTTTCTGCAGACCTGGGTCGTTAACCATCGGGACGCGCTCGGTTCCTGCCAGAGATGACACCTGCGCATTCAGTATCGGCTTGGCCGTCAGGCCGGACAGTGACGACAGGGCGGCATCGACAATATCCACTCCGGCCTCGCTGGCTTTAAGCAGCATGGCACTGCCGTTGCTGGAGGTGTCGTGGGTATGCAGATGGACAGGGATTCCGATGTTCTCTTTTAAAGCTTTTACGAGTTTGTAGGCCGCCATTGGTTTAAGCAGGCCGGCCATGTCCTTGATGGCCAGAATGTGTGCACCCATGGACTCCAGTTCTTTTGCCATTGCCACATAATATTCCAGCGGGTATTTGTCCCTTCTGGGGTCAGTAATATCTCCGGTATAGCAGATGGCGGCTTCACAGATTTTCCCGCTTCTCCTGACAGCCTCCATGGCTACTTTCATGCCTGTGGTCCAGTTGAGTGAGTCGAACACCCGAAAAACGTCTACGCCTGAGTCGGCTGCCTCTTCAACGAATTTCTCCACAACATTATCCGGGTAGTTGGTGTAGCCGACAGCATTTGATCCGCGCAGCAGCATCTGGAACAGAATGTTGGGGATCAACTCGGACAGTTTGTGCAGGCGCTGCCAGGGATCTTCCCGGAGAAAGCGCATAGAAACATCGAAAGTGGCCCCGCCCCAACACTCCAGCGAAAAGAGGTCGGCGCCCAGATAGGAAGTCGGTTCGGCGATTTTTAGCAGGTCGTAGGTGCGGACACGGGTAGCCAGGTTGGACTGGTGGGCGTCACGCATGGTTGTGTCGGTGATCAACAGTTTCTTCTGCTCAAGAATCCATTTGGAAAGCCCCTCAGCTCCCAGTTGCATGAAAAGATCCTTGCTGCCGGACGGGCGGGGGCGGTTGCTGTCAATTTCAGGAACTTTTGCCTCGATCAGATCGGCTGATTTGAGTGAACGGGGTGTGCCGGGTGAGCCGTTGACGATTACTTCACCCAGGAAGGAGA
The DNA here is from genome assembly GCA_964619855.1 of uncultured Geobacter sp. Classification (GTDB taxonomy): domain Bacteria; phylum Desulfobacterota; class Desulfuromonadia; order Geobacterales; family Pseudopelobacteraceae; genus JACRCG01. Next base: position 1,019 of record CAZUGI010000167.1, read on the forward strand.
GTACTTTGCTGGCGCGGTCCTTCTTCTCACGGAAATGGAGCAGCTCCGGATGTTTGTCGATGAAGGATGTATCACACTGCCCTTTCAGAAAGACGGGGTGGGTAACCACATTTTCCAGAAAACCGATGTTGGTTTTGACGCCGCGCACACGGAATTCCTGCAGTGCCCGGTGCATGATGTTGGCTGATTCGTTGAAGGTCAGTCCCCAGGCGCTGAGTTTAACCAGCAGTGAATCGTAATGGGGTGTGATTTTTGCGCCTGTGAAAGCATTCCCCGCATCTAGGCGTATGCCGAAACCGGCTGCCGAGCGGTAGGTGGTCATGGTTCCAAAGTCGGGGGCAAAATTATTGGACGGATCTTCCGTGGTAATTCGGCACTGAATGGCGTAGCCGCGCATATCGATTGCACTCTGACTGGGAATATTGATCTCAGGATCAGACAGTTTGTGGCCACAGGCAACCAGAATCTGGTTCTGGACCAGGTTGCGCCCGGTTATCATCTCGGTCACGGTGTGCTCAACCTGGATGCGCGGGTTCATTTCAATGAAGTAGTGCTGTCCCTCGCCATCCACAAGAAATTCGATGGTTCCCGCATTGCGGTATTTAACGTGCCCGGCGATCTTGAGGGCCGCAGTGCAGAGCTCCTCACGCTGTGATTGGGTCAGGGAAAGCGAAGGGGCGAATTCGACCACTTTCTGGTGGCGGCGCTGTACCGAACAGTCGCGGTCGAAGAAGTGAACAAGATTGCCGTAGTTGTCACCCAGAACCTGAACCTCTATATGTTTGGGATTGGCCAGGTAGCGCTCCAGAAATACTTCGGCATTACCGAAGGAGGCTTTGGCCTCGCTCCCGGCCGCTACCAGTCCCTCCAAAAGTTCCTTCTTGTTGTTGGCTACGCGCATACCGCGACCGCCACCCCCCGCAGAAGCTTTGATGATGATCGGATAACCATGTTCCTTGGCGAATTTCAGGGCATCCTCTTCCTTCTCAATCGGTTCCTCGGTGCCTGGGACTACGCTTACGCCGGCAGCAATGGCCGCTTTCCGACCGGAGACTTTATCCCCCAGAGCTCGCATCATCTCGGCTGTCGGGCCGATGAACGTGATGCCGTTGACCCGGCACTCTTCAGCAAACTCGGCGTTCTCCGCCAGAAAACCGTAGCCGGGGTGGATAGCGTCAACGTCTGCCTTCAACGCCAGTGCGATGATCTCGTCGATTCCGAGATAGGCATCGATGGGCGCTTTGCCCTTGCCGATCAGGTAGGCTTCGTCAGCCTTATAGCGGTGCAGGGAGAGTTTATCCTCTTCGGAATATATAGCCACCGTGCCAATTCCCAGTTCGGTACAGGCCCGGAAGATGCGGATTGCAATCTCGCCACGATTGGCGGCCATAACTTTGCGGAACTTATATTTATTCATTTTCTAATCTCCTTTGAAAATATTTAGCAAAACTAAAATAATTCAGTTATTTTAAATAGTTAGATTGGATTATGCTGGCACTTAAACAGATTGGCTGAGTTTTGTCAATTAGTAAGTTCGAAATATTTTCGGTGAATTCTGAGAAGAAAATAAGTTTGTTAACGCACATATTCCGGTTTGCCAGGGGCTGGATTTTCGCCTTGCCGCAATGTGCCGTAATATGATAAATAAACTGCCGACACCTAAATAAACGGAGGCATCCAGATGGATATAAAGGTAATCTCTTTACCGGCTGAAAAAATGAAGACGAAGATTGCGGATGAGTCACAACTTGGTTTCGGCAAATATTTTACCGATCGTATGTTGGTAGCTGAATGGAAGGCCGGCCAGGAGTGGTACGACGCCCGGATTGAACCGTACGCACCGTTTGCTCTCGATCCCGCCTGTGCGGTTTTTCATTATGCCCAGGAAATTTTCGAGGGGCTCAAAGCCTACAAGTGGAGTGACGGCCGAATTGCCCTGTTCCGTCCTGAAATGAATGCCCGCCGTTTCAATCAGTCCGCTGAGCGGATGTGTCTCCCCGAAGTGCCGGAAGAGCTGTTCTTTGACGGAATAAAACAATTGGTATCACTAGAGCGGGAGTGGATTCCGACCGCCGAAGGAACGTCACTCTACATCCGCCCTACCATGATCGCCGTTGAGCCGTTTCTGGGAGTTCACCCCTCGGCCCACAACTATTTCTACGTGATTCTCTCTCCGGTGGGGGCTTATTACGCAGCCGGATTCAATCCGGTCAATATTCTGGTGGAGGACCACTACGTGCGGGCTGTTCCGGGTGGTACCGGTGAGGCCAAGACCGGCGGAAACTATGCCAGCTCGCTTAAAGCAGGTCTGGAAGCCAAGAAGAAGGGCTATGACCAAGTGCTCTGGCTGGATGGAAAGGAACGGTGCTATATTGAAGAGGTCGGTGCCATGAATATGTTCTTTGCTTATGGAAAGCATATTATCACCGCACCGTTGACCGGTTCGATCCTGTCCGGCGTGACACGCGACTCAGTGCTTAAACTGGCTCCGACACTCGGTTACACGGTTGAGGAAAAACAGATCGACATCAACGGCCTGATGGCTGATATCCGTGCCGGCAAAGTTACCGAGGCGTTCGGCAGCGGCACCGCCGCCGTCATCACACCGGTCGGAAAACTCTGTTACAAGGCTGAGGTGCAGCAACTGACCGGCGGCAGGGTAGGTGAAATCACGCAGAAGCTGTACAATACACTGACCGGGATCCAGACCGGCAAGTTGAAAGATGAATTCGGCTGGGTCAGGTTCATAGGGTAGCTCATATTATTGAAGGGGCAGTTCTGCTGCCCCCCTACTTTTTCAGAGGTCTTCATATGGCTCAGAAAAAAGCTGTCGGCAAACCGTCTCCCAACAAACTTTGTACTTCATGCCGGCGTACCTGCAAACAGGTCGCTAATGCTGTAGTTGCAAAATGCCCCCGCTATTACCCCTTCAAGCGTACCCAAAGTAGGCAGAAACCTGAATTTACCTGGAAACAGATGGAACTGGGGCTCTGACGATTCATCGCCCGGGCCTTCCGCAGATTAACCCCTCACGTTGTTCTGGCTGCGGCCGCTGCGTGGCCGCCTGTCCTGAAAAAATCATCTCTCTTGAAGTTGACCGCTACCGCAAACATGCCGGGATTGTGAATATGGAACGTTGCACCTGTTGTGGCCGCTGTCTATCCAGCTGTCCGGTAGAAGCGATTGATTGTATTTATTCTTGATTTTATTCGGTCCACTGTGCTATAAAATCCCGCTATTCAATTCACACGCCTCGGTAGATCCGGTGGTGTCCCTATTTTAGCAGATGTCGGGGATTCGGCGGGGCGGAGGAAAAACCAAAGGAGAAAGAGCATGTCAAGTATCAGTATGAGGGAACTGCTGGAGGCCGGCGTTCATTTCGGCCACCAGACCAAGCGTTGGAACCCCAAGATGAAACCCTACA
>CAZUGI010000168.1:0-4335 GCA_964619855.1 uncultured Geobacter sp.
CAGGCAGCAGCCTAAAACGGAGCGAGTGTCAGATCAAGTCTTGACAACTACAACTTAACAATATTTCTTCCCAGGGCCTTGGCAGCCTCATCCACCGTGCCCAGATTGATAACATTCTCATAACCGGCGTTTTTTAGAGCATCTAAAGCAAGAGCGGATCTTCTTCCGCTCTTGCAATACAATAATATTCTGGTTTTTTTGTCGCTTTCTACTTTTGTAATTTCTTGTGCAATCACTTCGTGAGGTATCAGCACCGCCCCTTCCAGATGCCCGGTATTCCATTCAAATTCTGCTCTGACTTCGATAACGACAGCCGCCTGTTTCTCTCCTCCGAATACGCTTGCGGTAAATACCAAAGACAGGATTGCTGCTGCCAGGATAACAGTTAATTTTTTCATATTCATACTCCTCCAAAAATTTATCCCATTCGGAGCCGATGGTTACGGAAGCATAACATGTGTGCTAATCGCAAATCATTTGAAAAAATTTGATTCACAGCCAGTTGTCATTTCCATGATTAGTGTTATGATTCGGCATTAAGTTATTTAATTCATAAGATCATCTTGCCAACAGGAGGAATGGTATGCGGCTCTTAACTCGATCGGATTTTGATGGTATTTGCTGTGCTGTACTGTTCAAGGAGCTGGGACTTATGGATGAGATGGTTTATGCCCATCCCAAGGACCTGCAGGATGGAAAGATCAAGGTTGATAAAAATGACATACTTGCAAACGTGCCATACGTTCCGGGATGCGGACTCTGGTTTGACCATCATTCCAGCGAGAATGAGCGGCTTGAACTTGAGGGTAAGTACGAAGGATGCAGCAAGCCCGCCCCGAGTGCAGCCAGGGTCATAAGCGATTTTTATGGAGCGGATAAATTCGCTGCATATGGCGAGATGCTAAAATACGTTGATCGGGTTGATTCAGGAGAGCTGACGGAAGATGAAATCCTCAATCCTAAAGGATGGGTGCTGCTTGGTTTCATCTGCGATCCCAGAACCGGGCTTGGTTACCATAAAGGGTACCGTATCAGTAATCTGGCATTTATGAATGATCTTGTTGACCATCTCAGAACTAAAACGATTGATGAAATAATTAACCTACCGGACACCCGGGAACGAGTTGAATTGTATTTTGATAACGACCTGAGAGCTCGGGAGTTTATAAAAAAACATTCACGTGTTGATGGCCCTGTTTTGATTACTGATGCCCGTAGCACAGATGATTTACCGCCATCTAACAGGTTTCTTGTCTATTCTTTGTATCCTGACACCAATATATCCATCAGGATGATAGATGGTCGAGGAAAGGAATTTGTTGCAATTTCGGTCGGGTACAGCATCCTCAACCGGTCTGCCACTGTCGATGTTGGATCTCTGATGCTTAAGTATGGAGGTGGTGGGCACAAGAAGGTTGGCACCTGTCAGGTACCATATGCCCAGGCTGATTCAGTGCTGAATCAAATTATAGAGGCATGTAAATCCTAACGCCCCTTGACTTACTCATAAACCGAGCTATGGCTCAAGAATGAACAAATGGCTTACGAAATTTAACGTAAGCCATTTGTTGTTGGTGGAGCTGAAGAGGATCGAACTCTCGACCTATGCATTGCGAACGCATCGCTCTCCCAGCTGAGCTACAGCCCCGATCCATTATTCACGAATCAGAATCTAATCGTCGTGTTTTTTTTCTTTCTTGTGTTTTTTATGTTTTTTTTGCCCCTTGTGTTTACCGCTGTCCTTATGCTCTTCCACTTCTTTTTCCTTTACAATAACCCGCTCTCTCTCAATAACCCTGACCTCGGGTGCCGGTGCCGGCGGAGGCGGAGGAGGAGTACCCACCTGAACCCTTACGTTGGGTGTATTGACATCAACATTAACCGATGCCGTAGCCAAGCCAGCTGCAGCGGCCATGATCACAATGCTGCTTACCAAAATTTTCTTCATACTTTCTCCTGTTACCCCTAGTATTTTCCGTGCCCTCACTTCAAACCAGCACATAACCCCGTGATTATACTCTTCCAAAAAAATTAATAAAAGACTGTTTTTTCAATTTTCTGGTGGTATATTTCAGCCAGAAGTACGGAGGCTAATATGTTTTACAGGAGGCTTTTTAGATTTTTATGGAAGATACTCCACCACGCTGCGTGAAAACATAGGCATCGAACATTTCCGATTGGATATTGAATCGGATAACATCCTTGAAAAGGAATAAAGTTTTCGGAAAAAGAAGGCCCACCGCATCAGTTGGTGGGCCTTTCATTGTTCAGATTATGCTTTTTCATCATCCTGTCGTAAATTCGTGATGTTCGGCAAGCGGCAGCATAACCCTGAAGAGTGCGCCAAGTTCCGTATTCTCAGCTTCTATGGTTCCGTAGTGATTTAAAAGGATACGGTTGGCTATGGCCAGTCCCAAGCCGGTACCATGTCGCTTGGTTGTGAAAAACGGGTTGAATATATGGGGCAGCATCTCAGGGGCTATTCCGCCGCCGGTATCTTCGAAGCAGACCATCACAGAATTTTTTTCGGCAGCCACCTCGCTGACCGAAATGGTAAGATGGCCGCCATCTGACATAACATCACAGGCATTCAGAATCAGGTTGAGAAAAACCTGCTTGAGCTGGTGGGCATCCCCCAGTAGCGGCCATGGACCATCCCCGATAGCAACGCTTGTTTTAATTCCGTGGTCCTCAAGAGCGGTGGTACAGCTTTCCATGCAATCCCGCAATATCTCCCCCAATTCACAGGCAGAGAAACAGATGGTCGGTTTGCTTGAAAAAGCGAGGACATCGGCCAGCATCTTTTCAAGGCGCACGACCTCTTTAACTATGGTATCGGCATAGTGGTGTTCTTTACCTTCCTCAGGCAACCCCTTGAGAAGCCTCCCGGCGAAACCTCCAATAGTGATAAGCGGATTTTTCAGTTCGTGAGCCAGATTGGCAGCCATCTCACCGATGGCCGCCAGCCGCTCGCCATGTACAAGCCGCTCGCGGGCATCACGCAGATTGCAGTGGGCATCTTCAATGCGGTTGTAGAGTATGGAGTTTTCTACCGCCATGCCGGCCTGGTTGGCAAATAACTGCAGAAAATGGAGATTATTCTGACTTATTGCCCGTCCGGTGTCCGGATTATCCACCACAATTATGCCAATAGCTGTATCCCTTGAAACCAGAGGCGCAGCTGCAAATGTTTCTCCGCACATCTGTCTGATAAAATGACAGGTCTGGCATTCATGACAGGTTGTGTTATCTATGTAATAAAGGGAGCGTTCGACAATAACCTGGCGTATCAACGGGCAACCTTCATTTATTTCGATGCGGGTTCTGCGAACCTTACTGCAGAATTTAGCGGAGCGCTGCTGCGAAATCATCTCATCACTGATGTCCCATCTGCTCCCCAGCGCATCCGGACTACCGATTATCTGCAGTCCTTCAGCTGTCTGGCGGGTAACACCAAGCATACCTTGCAGGACTTCGGATTTTTCATTGCGCAAGAACAGGAATGAGCGTTCAAAGAGATTTGAGTTGACGGTGGTGAGGGCGGTAAGTATCAGGTGGGTAAGCTTGTTTAGACGAATAGTGGAAAGCATGGTATTACTGAACTGGTAGAGGAGTGTCAGTTCAGTAAGCCGGCTATCGGCAGCAGGCGGCTGCAAGGTGTTTTGGTCGGCTGTCATGGGATTTACCTAACTGCCTAGTTTGCGGGAGTCGATTACAGACGGCGTTCCTTCTCTTCCGCTTCCATCTTACAGTTGATGCATTGGGTCGTTACCGGTCTGACTTTGAGACGCGCTTCGCCGATTTCCTCGCCGCAATCTTCGCATATACCAAAATCACCTGCTTCGATCCGATCAAGCGCATCTTTAATTTTATTGATTAATTTGCGTTCCCGGTCGCGAATACGCAATTCGAAGCTACGGTCGGATTCCTGTGTGGCCCGGTCTGTCGGATCAGGAAAGTTGGAGGCATCAGAAGTCATTTCTGTTACCGTCTTGCCGGCCTCGCCAAGAAGTGTTTTCAACTCATCGTTTAATACCGCTTTAAAAAATTCCAGCTTTTCCGATTCCATGTCCAGCTCCTGATTTCATTTAAACTGTCGAATTGTAGCGGAAATCCGCACACAAGTCCAGAAAAAAGCTGTGCCGGTCATGCTTCGAAGATCAGATTCATTGCCTCCTGGACTGTTGCAACGCCTTCCAGCCGGATACCACGCTTTTTGATCCGCTTCAGGCTGCCGGCCGGGATAATGCAGCGCTTGAAACCAAGTTTTTCTGCCTCAGCAATACGCAGTTGAGGCTGAGTGACAGCCCTGACCTCACCGGCCAGGCCGACCTC
>CAZUGI010000169.1:0-4285 GCA_964619855.1 uncultured Geobacter sp.
TCCAGAAAGGTCTGTTCATACCCGGCCATGAAAACTCCTAGAAACTAAATACGGTCAATGAGGATTGGAGCAGTTTACTGGAGCAATCTAACATTTTTTATGTAAAATTCAACTAATATATTCTTGTTTCTGGAGCTCTGTCCGTTGCATTTGGTGCCGGTTTGTACTACCATATCGACCCATGATTATACCAAATCCAGATCAAAGCCCCATCTTTGCTGGCTCGTCTTCGGCTCCTCAATATGCTGATTTGTATGCCTTCGTGGCCTTAATCCTCGCCGCTTTGATGGCATCTATGATTTGAAATCGGAACTCGAAGTAGAGGATGGAACAAATGTTACAATTCCGGTCATTCAGGATAACTCTGGTTCAAAAACTGATTTTAAGTTTTGCTCTGTCCGGTTTCTGCCTGATAACGGCATTGGTGTATTCTATTTCAGGTCTTGGTGCCATGCACCAGATGGAACAGGAAATTGCCGACAAAGATCTTAAGGCTGCGACCATCACCATTAAGCTGCGTGAGCTGGTTGTTGCTCAGGAGCGGCTGACTGGTCGTTTCAGAATTTTGAAGCAGCCTGAATATCAGCGCATTCATGATCAGAATACTGAAGAGTTTCGGCGCGCTCTGATCAAGCTGAGAGAGGTTCATAACAACTCTGCAATTTCAAGACTGGATGCGGCTTATGGGCGCTATTTTGATCTGTCCAAGCGTCTTTTCACCGGAGAAGCAATCGACGCAGTCGACATGAAGAAGGCAATTGACAGCGTAATTGCTCTTGTCGACAGCATTAGTGATGATCAGCGACTTGATTTGACTCAAAAACTTATGATGTCAGATAGTTACGAAGAAAAAACAGTTGCCTGGTCGTTGGGGCTTGCATTTACCGGTGTGCTGCTTTCTTTTCTGATTGCGGGGTGGATGGTGTATTCTTTTGCAAGCTCGATCGGTAAATTGCAGCATGCAACCCACCGGATTGCCGCCGGAGATTTTGACTATGATCCAGGAATCCCTTCCGGGGATGAAATTGGGGCTCTTTCAGATGATTTTAAACAGATGGTTATGAGGCTCAAGGAGCTGGAACAGATCAGCCTGGATGCAAGCCCACTTACCAGGCTACCGGGAAATATTGCCATAGAGCGTGTCATCAGCCGCCATCTGCGGGATCAGATTACATTTGCGATGTGTTATCTAGATCTGGATAATTTCAAGTCATATAACGACCGGTACGGATATATAAAGGCAAGCGATCTATTGAAGGACGCCGGTAAAGTCATTTATGAAGCCGTAAAGGGGCAGGGCGATCCGGATGCTTTTGTAGGACATATCGGCGGCGATGATTTTGTCGTCATTGTCAGTGCCGACAAAGCCGAAGCTGTCTGCAAGGCTGTCATTAACGAGATAGATACGTTGATTCCGGCCTATTACTCGGAAAACGACAGGAATGCCGGTGCGATTGAAGGGGTAGACCGTTACGGGGTGGCCAGGAAATTTCCACTGATCTCTATCTCCATTGCTGCACTGGTCTGCCGGCCGGGTGAGTATTCCTACGCCTCGGAAATTGCCACTGCTGCTGCCAAAGTCAAAGATCAGGTTAAAGTCTCGACCGGTAGCAACTACGTGATAGTGAACGGGAGAGTTTGATTCGTGAGAAGTAATCAGTATCTCATTGCACTGCCTCTGCTGACATTTATTTTTTTTGTGAGCGGGTGCGGCTCAATTGTGAAAAATTTAGGTTCTTCGTCAAGCACAGTTGCTGTTGAGGAGAGAAATTTTGCGTTTGCGTTGCAGAATCTGCGTGACGGTAACGAGTTCGCTGCACGAGAGCTTTTCGAGCGCGTTGTTGATGCAAGACCTCGAGTCGGGGTGACCGACGAGGCCATTTTTCGTCTTGCACTCCTGCATCTACGCGATGAGGGTGGTAAGGGCGAACCCAGGGCAAGGACGTTGCTTAACAGGCTTATAACTGAATTTCCTTCCAGTATCTGGGCCAGGCAGGCATCCCCGCTGGTCGCGTATCTTCAGGAAGCATTTTCTTTGCGGACAAAACAGAGGGAGCTCAGAGATCTGCGCAATCAGAACCTGTCTTTAAGCCGTGACAATAAAGAACTGCGTCAAAGTATAGAGCGCCTGAAGCAACTCGATCTGGAGCTGGAACAGAAGATCAGAAGATAGAATCCCCGCTTTCGCTATTTCCGTTTTTCACCCTGTTGATACTTAGCCAGAAATGAATTCTTGTACGCAATAAATTTTCCATCAGCGATTGACTGCCGGATCTCTGCCATCATGGCGAGATAGAAGTGCACGTTATGGATTGCTGAAAGAACTGCTGACAATACTTCGTTGGCGGCAAAGAGATGGTGCAGGTAGGCCCGGCTGAAGTGCTGGCAGGTATAGCAGCTGCAGCTGGGGTCGATCGGAAAGAAGTCGCGCTTGTAATTTTTGTTGGTCACACGGATCTTGCCGCGCCGGGTGAAGAGTGTCGCACTGCGGGCATAGCGGGTCGGAATGACGCAGTCAAACATATCAATACCGCGCTCGACACTTTCCAGGATATCCTCCGGAAGGCCGACACCCATCAGGTAGCGCGGCTTATCCTCCGGAAGGTGCGGAGCAGTCCAGCTGACGACCTTTTTGAGCAATTCCAGTCCTTCACCGACGCTGACGCCGCCGATGGCATAGCCGGGCAGGTCAAGCTTGCGCATCTCGCTGGCGCACATGGCCCGCAGATCCTCGTAAACGCTACCCTGCACTATTCCGAACAGTGCCTGCCCGTTATTGACCATTGCCTTTTGGCACTCTTTGAGCCAGCGGATGGTTTTTCTGGTTGATAGTTCTGCATATAGTTTGTCGCAAGGGTAGGGGATGCATTCATCAAAGGCCATGATGATATCGGCCCCCAGATCCTGCTGAATGCGCGTGGCGCTGGCCGGATCGAGGTAGACTTCTTCTCCCGTAATCTCGTGCCGGAAGAAAACGCCATCTTCAGTTATCCGTTTATTGGGGAGTGAAAATACCTGGAACCCACCAGAATCGGTCAGAATCGGTTTATCCCAGGCCATGAATTTATGAAGTCCTCCGGCTTTTTTTACCAGCCCCTCACCAGGTTGCAGATGCAGGTGATAGGTGTTTGAAAGGATGATCTGTGAACCGGTTTCAGTTATCTGTGCCGGCGTAAGCGGTTTCATGGCTCCGTGGGTGGCTACCGGCATAAAAATAGGGGTCTGGATGTCACCCCGGGAGGTGCTGACAACGCCAAGGCGTGCTGCGCTCTGACGATCTTTTTTTAACAACTTGAATTCCATAATTTCTCCAAACTCAAATCATCGATGTCGCGCGATTACCTGCAGAGCCTTATTAACAGAATGTGCTGCTTAAAGCAATCGCGCCGCTGGTATGACTGATTAGCACCTACAAAATTGTATGCTGTATACATAAAATGGTTGCATTTTTTTTCAATGATGTCTAGTATGCCCTGCTGAAAATATCCTCCACAATTTTTGTCAATCCTGCAGTATCAAATCTCAAAAAGGAAGGAATGCTATGCAACTGCTCACGTCTTCAATCGGCAGAAAAATCCTGATGGCGATCTCCGGCCAGGCCATGGTCCTGTTCGCTGTCATCCATCTGCTCGGCAACAGTTCCATCTTCGGATGGCTGAACGGCGGTATCAACGCCTATGCCGAACACCTACACAGCATGCCGCTGCCAATCATCATCGGTTTCCGACTGGTTATGCTGGCACTGGTGTGTATCCACATCTGGTTCGGCATCCAGTTAACGCTTGAGAATCGTGGCGGCCGCCCCCAGCAGTACGCGGTCAAGTCTACCCAGAAGGCCACTTTTGCCAGTGAAAACATGATCTGGACCGGTCTTCTTCTAGGACTCTTCCTGCTCTATCATCTGGCTCATTTTACTTTCCAGGTCACGGATCCTCAGACCGCAGCATTGAAAAACCTGGTTCCGCTGCATGGCAATCTGGTTCCCAATGTACTTGGAATGGTTGTGTCCGGATTTAAGAGCTTTTTCGGTTCTTTCATCTACGTAGGGGCCATGATTGTTCTGTTCCTGCATCTTTCTCATGGCATTCAGAGCTTCTTCCAGACTATGGGATGGAGTTGTGACAAGAGCCAGCCGATTATCGTCAAGGCCGGTACCCTGGTTGCTTTGTGCCTGTTCCTGGGTTACGTTGCCATCCCGCTGTCAATTTTTGTTGGAATTCTGAAAGGTTAAGGGGGTTACCGTGATACTTGATGGAAAATGTCCTACCGGACCTATTGAACAAAC
>CAZUGI010000170.1:0-4255 GCA_964619855.1 uncultured Geobacter sp.
TGTTGGCTGCCTCCAGAATCGCCCCGGTGGAACGGTAATTCTGCTCGAGCTTGATGGTTCTGCAGTCGGGGTAATCACCGGAAAAATTGAGGATATTCTTGATCTCCGCACCACGCCAGCCGTAGATGGATTGATCATCATCGCCTACTACACAGATATTGCCATGACACTTTGCCAAGAGCGAAATCATCAGATACTGTGAGGCGTTGGTATCCTGGTATTCGTCCACCATGATATAGCGGAAACGTTCCTGCCAGTGCTTGAGGATGGACGTGGTAGATTGCAGCAGCTGCACGGAGAGCATGATGATGTCATCGAAATCGATGGCGTTGAAGCCTTTCAGCAGCTCCTGGTAGCGGGGGTACACGACTGCGGTGGCCAGCTCCAGAGGATTATTCCGGTCGGGAGAAAAATCCTTCGGCCCGATCAGGCGGTTTTTCAGGGCCGAGATCTTCCAGAGAATCTGGTCCGGATCGATGATTTTCGGATCGATGTCCTGTTCACGGACGGCCTGCCGGATGACTCCGGCCTGGTCCGAGCTGGAATAGATCGAAAAGTTGGGCTTGAAGCCGAGCGCCCGGATGTCACGTCGCAGAATGCGAACCCCCAGCGAGTGGAAGGTGGAGATGGCGATTCCCTTGGCCAGCTGGCCCGCCATGCCGTTGACCCGCTCGTTCATCTCGCGGGCAGCCTTGTTGGTAAAGGTCACCGCCAGAATGCTCTCGGCCGGAACGCGTTTGTCTTTCAGCAGGTGGACGATACGGGTAGTGATAACCTGGGTCTTGCCGGAGCCGGCCCCGGCCAGAATCAGCAGGGCTCCTTCGGTATTGTTGACAGCTCTCTGCTGCGGCGGGTTGAGTCGTTTCATAACTCGAGATGTATCATATCTGAGCCGGTCAGCGCAAATTTAGTACAAAACCGCGCAATCCAGTTGCAGCAGCAGAAAAATGATGTAATATCAAGTAAGATTGCTAAACACCATCAACTTCAGGGAGTATTTTTGTGACAGCAACGATAAAGACCGAGTCGCTTACCACGTCATTTGAAATGGCTGGAAGTATAAAAACTTCAGATTCTGTTATCAGCTCCCCTACAAAATCGCCGAAGAGCAAGAAAGCCAAACCCAAAGTCAATAATCCCAAAGCCGTAAAACCTAAATCGGCCAAACAAAAGACCTCTAAATCCAAGTCAGTCAAAGCCAAAATCGCCAAATCAAAATCCGGCAAGCCCCGGACAACCCCTGCGAAGAGTGCCAAGCTGAAACCAACTAAAATGGTATCCGTTAAAGTGAAGTCGGTCTCCGGCGCGAAAAGCGAATTATCAGCACCGGGCGCCACCCAGTTTGACCTGACCGACAGCCAGTGGTACCTGAATCGCGAGCTGACCTGGCTTTCCTTCAACCAGCGGGTTCTGCACGAGGCCGAGGACGAGCGCACGCCGCTTCTGGAGCGCCTCAAGTTTATCGCCATCGTCAGCGCCAATCTGGACGAATTTTTTATGAAACGCATCGGCGGCCTGAAGCAGCAGATCGGAGCCGGCATGCGCGAGCTGACGCTGGACGGTCGCAGTGCCCGGCAGCAGGTCAATGAATGCTACGCCGTGATCCGTGAGCTTGAGACGCGGAAGAAGGAGCTGTTCAGGCAGGTTTGCGTATTGCTGGAAGAGAAAAACATTCTGATTGAAAAATATGATGATCTGATGCCCAAAGAGCGCAAGCTGCTGCGCGAGCAGTATTACGCCAACATTTTTCCGCTCCTTACACCTCAATCAATTGATCCGGCCCATCCGTTTCCGTTCATTTCAAACCTGTCCCTTAACCTGCTGGTGGCGGTGCGTTACCCCAAAGCCAGGGATGTGTCGCTTGTGCGGGTCAAGGTGCCGGTAGGGCTCGGATCGCCGCGCTTCATACGCGTCGGCAAGGGCGATCATTTTGTGCGCCTGGAAGATGTTATGATGAATAACCTGGATATGCTGTTTCCGGGAATGGAAGTCGTGTCCTGCGAGATATTCCGGGTAACCCGCAATGCAAATACCGAAAAGGATGAGGATGAGGCCGATGATCTGATGGCTATGATCGAGTCGGAGCTGAAGGAGCGCAAGTTTGCCCCGATAGTACGGCTGGAGATCGCCTCCGGAATGGAGCCGCTCCATCGTGGCCGGTTGGCGGCAGAACTTGAACTGGATGAGGAAAACGATGTCTTCGAAGTGCCGGGCATGCTGGCTCTGCGTGACATTTTTGAGTTGGTGAAGCTCGATTATCCCCGGATGCATGACCAGCCGCATTATCCGATTGATCATCCGCTGCTGCTGTCACAGCGTAATATATTTCATATCATCCGCGATGCCGGTTCAATCCTGCTGCAGCATCCCTATGAATCTTTCTCGACCTCGGTCGAACGCTTTCTGCGCGAAGCGGCAGTCGATCCCAAAGTTCGCGGTATCAAGATGACGCTCTATCGCACATCCAGCCAGAGTCGCATCATCGACGCCCTGCTGCTGGCTGCCCAGAACGGCAAGCAGGTGACTGTTGTGGTCGAGCTCAAGGCGCGTTTTGACGAAGCAACCAACATCCGCCTGGCAGAACGGATGGAAGAGGCCGGTATTCACGTTACGTACGGCGTAGTTGGACTCAAGACACACTGTAAGGTGATTATGGTGGTTCGCCAGGATTTCAGCGGCCTGCAGCGCTATATCCATATCGGCACCGGTAATTACCACGCCGACACCGCCCGGCTTTACAGCGATGTCGGGTTGTTGACCTGTGATCAGACGATAGGCCAGGATGTGACCGAATTGTTTAATTATCTCACTACCGGTTTCATGGCTAAACGCAACTATCAGAAGCTGATTCCGGCGCCCAGACTGCTCAAAAAAGCGCTTCTTTCAAAGATTGACCGAGAGATTGCCCTGCATCACGGACAGGGGGGCGGGCTGATTCAGTTCAAGATGAATGCCCTTGAAGATGGAGATATTGTCAAGGCACTGTACCGGGCATCAATGGCCGGAGTCAGGATCGATCTGATTGTCACAGATACCTGTCGCCTGCGTCCGGGAATTCCGGGCCTTTCGGAATCTGTCAGCGTTATAAGTGTGGTCGGGCGTTTTCTGGAACACTCGCGCATTTACTATTTCCGCAACGGGGGAATGGAAGAGTATTTTATCGCTTCGGCCGATGCCATGAAGCGCAATCTGGAAGCAAGGGTTGAGGTCCTCTGTCCGGTGGAATCACCGGCCCTGGTCAGGGAGTTGAGGATCGTTTTTGATACTCATATTGCAGACCAGCGTTCTGCCTGGGATATGCTGGCTGACGGCAGCTACGTTCAAAGGGTACCTCTGGATGTCGACATTGTCTCTGGCAGTCACAGTCTTTTGATAGCCAGAACCGAACGGCGTCAGAAAGAGTCACTCAAACAGAAGAAGAAAAAAACCAAGCTAAAACACAATTAAAATCAGTAGCTCTGAAAGCCGGCTTTGGTAGCGCTTCCGGTTTTCAGGCGGGCCTTTATCTCCCGCCCTTTTAGTCCGTATTTTTTCATCAGGTTGTAAAACGTTCGGCGAGGTATGCCTGCAAGTAGTGCCGCTTTTGATACATGCCCGTTTACTTCCGCGAGATACTGCTGGATGAGGTCTTTTTCAACTCTGCCGACGTGGTGTTCCCGTGCGGCCTGGAACGAAGTCTGTGCTGCAGTTTTGTCAATACCCCCCTCACTGTAGTTTTCGGAGAAAGAGTGGGGCAGGTGTTCCAGTCTGATGGTATCATCCAGTGTCAGGACGGCGGCCCGCTCAATAATATTCTGCATCTCCCTGATGTTGCCGGACCATGGATACTGCAGCATTGCGTTAATGGCCCGCATTTCGATGCTGACTATCTTTTTGTTAAGTTTGGCACTGGCTTTCTCAAGAAAATGCTGGGCCAGGACCGGTATTGATTCAACTCTGCTGCGTAGCGGAGGAGTCGTGATTGTAAATACATTAAGGCGATAATAAAGATCTTCACGGAACCACCCCTTCGTAATTCCATCCTCCAGATTTTTGTTTGTAGCGGCAATCAGGCGCACGTTGACCTTTTTGGTATGTGTTCCGCCCACAGGCCGGACATCGCCGCTGTCCAGAACTCGCAGCAGTTCCGCCTGGAGCTTGGGAGTGATGTCGCCGATTTCGTCCAGAAAAATGGTGCCTCCGTCCGCAGCTTCAAAAAGTCCGACCTTGTCCGAGTCGGCACCGGTGAAAGCACCCTTTCTGTGGCCGAACAATT
>CAZUGI010000171.1:0-4231 GCA_964619855.1 uncultured Geobacter sp.
TGGCTAAATATACCCTTATTTTTTATTTTTCGCGTGCCACTCTAATGAATCAGGGAAAAACAGCGGCGCCCCGAAACGCTCTTTACCGAATTCAGTGACGATCTTCTGACCATTGGCCGGATTCGTAAGCCACTCCACAAATACGGTTACATCTTCGTAATTGGTTTTCGGAAACTTCTTTGGATTTACCGGGATCAGCGATATCCGGTTAAGCAGGGTCTCGTCACCCTCAACAAGTACCTCAAGTTTGACTTCCTTTTGAATCGATAAATAGGTGGCACGATCAATCAATGTGTAGGAAACTGCATTGCTGGTGAAACGCAGAGTCGGAACATTTCCTTCGCTCCCCTTCTCATAAACCTTGTACCAGACACCGGAGGGTTTCAATCCAGCTTTACCCCACAATTCCATTTCTGCAACATGAGTTCCGGATTTGTCTCCTCGGCTGACAAAAGGCGCAGATTTTTCTGCAATTTTCTGAAGTGCAGCGGTTGCTGATTTCATACCGCGAACCCCGGCCGGATCGCTTGAAGGGCCGACGATGACAAAGTCGTTATACATGAAGGGGATCCGCCCGGTTCCAAATCCGGCGGCAACAAATTTTTCCTCCAGCGAGCGGGCATGAACCATCACGAGGTCGACACTCCCCTTTTCAGCCGTTTTTAGAGCTTCTCCTGTGCCGGCACCCACATGCCGCACACGAATACCGGTCTCTTTTTCAAAATCATCTTCAAGAGCTGACACAATTCCTGCGTCTATCGGGCCAATAGTGCTCGCCAGAAGAATAAACCCTTTTTCAGCATGTGCCTTAGTTGCTAAGAGTAAGCCGATCGCTAGCAAAGCCAGTTTAACACCCTTCAGTTGCTTCATTTTTATTCCCTTCATTTTCAAAATTTCAAAACAAAAAACCCCTTCTCTCGAAAGAAAAGGGGCACAAACAAGCCATAACGGCGGCACGTTAAGCACGAATTCCCCTTTTCAAAGGAGGGCGGCACCGTTTCCGGTGACACCCGCAGGTCGCAGGCCGTGAGGATTTTTCCCTGGTAGGCTGTACGACTCGGAGAGTGGCATTAATTGCGACGCACTATAGCGGGAACTGTATCCAATTGGCAACTGATAAATAGGCCTGATGTAACCATGAATTTGTTGCACGATTTTTAGTTTCGTGTTACATGGCGATTACAAATAAAAATGTGTGTCCTGTTCATACATCCATCAAAATACTGGAGGTAACTAGCTATGACAATGTGCCGAAGACTAATTTTCTATGTGACCATACTGCTACTTTCAGCAGGGACTAGCTTTGCGGCTCACCCGCTGGTAAGCGATGACGCCGGTACTCTGGGAAAGGGAACCGTGCAGTTTGAGCTGAACAGCGATATCAGTACGGATAAGGAAACGGCAAACAACTCTACTACGAAGACTTCTGGAGTCCAGATCGCAACAGCAGTGGGTGTCGGTGTTACTGATAAGCTTGATTTGTCGTTCGGCATTACCCGTCCTTGGAGCAGCGGAGATATTGACGGAACAGCATTCAACAGTGCCGGATCGGTAGATTTCAATTTTGCTGTAAAGTGGCAGGTGTATGAGCACAAAGGATTCAGCATTGCCATTAAACCACAGCTTGGATATTCATCCACAGTGAATGTGCCGGAAGATGATCACACCGCTTCCTATGGAACAGCATTGATCTTCTCAAAAGAATTTGAGCCGCTCGCTGTTCATCTGAATATTGGCTATACCTACAGGGACTATAATCTGGCATCGGTCAGAGACGCCAACCGTAGCAGCATCTGGAACTTTTCACTGGCAACCACTTACGAAGTCATCAAAAACCTAAAGCTTGCAGCTGATTTCGGGGCCGCGACCAACAGAGACAAAGCCGTCAACGAAATGCCTTTCTTCGGTCTCGTCGGCGCCATTTATTCGGTCAACAAGAATATTGACCTGAGTGGCGGCGTCAAGGTCGGACTTACCAAACCTGAAACGGACCTCACCGGCACCTTCGGCGTTACTGTTAAGTTCTGATACGCTTCACCTGATAACCGAGGGCCAGCAATATGCATATGGCAGACGCATTATTATCACCAGCAGTCGGTGGAACCATGTGGGTCACTTCGGCCGCAACCATCGCCTACTGCTCCAGAAAAGTCCGCACGGAGAGGGATGATCGCGTAATTCCGCTGATGGGTGTACTGGGGGCCTTTATCTTTGCGGCCCAGATGATCAACTTCACCATCCCGGTCACCGGATCCAGCGGACATCTGGGAGGGGGAATGATACTATCCGTTCTGCTGGGCCCGTATGCTGCCTTTCTGACTATCGCTTCAGTGCTGGTGGTTCAGGCACTTTTCTTTGCCGACGGTGGCCTACTGGCCCTGGGCTGCAACATCTTTAATCTCGGCTTTTTTCCAGCCTTTATTGCCTACCCACTGATTTATAAAAAGATTGTCGGAAATAATCCAAGCTCGGTGAAGATATCAATCGCTTCTATGATCGCTGCGGTTGTTGGTCTGCAATTGGGAGCCTTCGGGGTGGTACTGGAAACTGTGTTGTCCGGAGTCTCATCACTCCCCTTCTCCACTTTCGTCGTCATCATGCAGCCGATCCATCTGGCAATCGGTATTGTAGAAGGTCTGGTGACCGCTTCCGTTATCTCTTTTGTATATAATGCCAAGCCGGAAATTCTGCAAAGTGCCTTGGAATCCAGCCCCGTTGGCGCCCATCCAATTCGAAACGTTGCACTTACATTTCTGGCTGTTGCAGTTCTGGCCGGTGGTGTTTTATCCTGGTTTGCCTCCGAACATCCCGACGGCCTGGAATGGTCTATCGCCAAAGTGACCGGACAAAAAGAGCTGAAAGGCTCGGAGCAGGGAATCCACGGCACACTGGCGGCGATTCAGGAAAAGCTGTCATTTCTGCCGGATTATTCGTTTAAAAAGACTGCTGAGGTCAAACCGGTGGACACAAACTCTGTGAGAGTGGAACAAAAACCGGAAGAGAAGAAAGTCGAAGGAAGCAAACTCGGCACCAGCGTTTCCGGCCTGGTTGGCGGAGTTATCACTCTGGCGATTTCATTTCTGATCGGCTTCATACTAAAACGGAGAACGCAGATCGCCTAAAACAGGATAGGCGGCCTAACGCCGCCTATCAACATCCTTTTATAATGTGAATCCATTTTGAGCATAGAATGAATGTGCTGTCTGGACAATCCACATCTTATCTTTTCTAATATTTCCCATTCCTTATCTAGTAAAACATCCGTCATACCCGGCATGTCACGGATCTTAAGGCCATTGATTATTCAAAAAAACGATTGAATTTGAATTGTTTATCATATCTACGAATTTGACTAATGTCTGGCCCACTCCCATACTGATCAAAATTATTTTTCAGAGGGAGTAGATATGAGTAGAATTATTTTGCAGGTATTGCTGCTTATCGCAACTGCCACCGCGTCCATGGCCGCAAACTACAACTACGTCGATCCAAATCAATTCAAACAATGGCTGGAAAAAGGAAAGGATATAGCTATTGTTGACATCCAGCTACCTGCTGAGTTTCAGGTACATCATTTCAAAGGGTCTATTGAGACCAATGCCTATCCGGTGAAATCAGCAACGGACAAACAAAAACTTGACCGTGTTCTGCCAAAACTTTCAGCATCCAAAAACGACGTTGTTGTTGTCTGTCCCAGAGGTGGCGGCGGTGCAAAAAATACATACGATTACCTGAAGGAGAAGGGAATCGACGAAAAAAGAATCTTTATCCTTAAGGAAGGGATGCAGGGCTGGCCTTACAAGGAATTATCTATACGTGATAAATAACATATGATGCCTCAATCGCACTTGACTCTTAAAGCCGGCCTATGGTATCCAACCCATGTAATTTTGATAATTGAATAACGGATCACGGTGCCCGCACGGGCTTGATAGGGAAGAGGGGTGTAATTCCCCCGCGGACCCGCCGCTGTAAGCGAGGACAAAGGGCAAGATGTCACTGGTCAATCCAGACCGGGAAGGCGCCCTGAGGTTGAATCGCGAGCCAGAAGACCTGCCATGATTCCAGCACTCAACAGTTCCCCGTGGTAAGGGCGAGTGAAACAGACGTTACGTGACTTTGAATACGAAAAGTCCGCATCCGGCTTCGGCAGATGCGGACTTTTTTTGTTGCATTTTTGTGAAGCAGAATCACCAAGAGGAAAACAGTTATGCACATCATGGAAGGTTTT
>CAZUGI010000172.1:0-4226 GCA_964619855.1 uncultured Geobacter sp.
GCTGCTGCTCGAGTTTGGTCCGTTCATCTTCGGCACGCAGACGTTCGGTGATGTCCGCAACCACCTCAATAAATCCGTAAAGATCCCCACTGTCCCCTAGGAGCGGTGCAGTAGTGACATGGACGTCAAAGCGGCTGCCGTCATCGCGAACACCGACTGTATAGGCTTGGGAGAGTACACCGCTGGACATGCAGACTGTGCCTGGACAGTGTGAACATATCTGTGGCCGTTTTTCAAAGACCTCGTAGCAGAACTTGCCATTGAACCAGTCCGCCGGATGCCCGAACATGTCGGCCTGGGTCCTGTTGGTCATAATGACGCGGTGATCGCGGTCAATAAGCGAGATGCCGAGCGGGATGTTGTCCACCAGAGTCCGGTAGCGTGCTTCGCTCTCCCGGATCAGAGCCTCGGAGCGCTTGCGCTCGGCAATATCACGCCACACCGTAAAGACCATTGCCTGACCGGCTTCTTGAATCAACGTCAGGGAAACTTCAACCGGGAACGGCTCCCCGTTTACCCGGCGATGCATCCACTCGAAACGATGTGAGCCATTGCGCACCGCCGTAGCGATCATCTCATCGGCCTTTTCATTCGAGAGCCGTCCATCGGGCTGGTATTCCGGTGAAAGCTCAGACGGATGGGAATTTAGAACGTCCTCCTTATTGCCGGCTCCAAGGATATCCACCGCCGCCTGATTACAGTCCACAAAAGAGTTGCCCGCTATCAACAGACTCGGGTCGGCCGAGTGTTCGAACAGCATGCGGAACTTTTTCTCGCTGACCTCCAGTAACTCTTCTTTCCGTTTGAGTTCGGTAATATCGGATATATGAGCCACCACACTGACGAGCTTTCCATCCATATTCTCCTGCCGACGCACGGAAATGTATCCCCAGAAATCAGATCCGTCCTTGCGTCTGTAATGCCGCTCGGTGGTTATACGATCAATTTCGCCGCTAATCACTCTGTGCATACGCTCATTGCCGGCATCGCGCTGATCAGGGTGCACCAGATCCGGATAGCTGCATTGCAGCAGCTCTTCCATTCCATACCCGAACATCTCTTCGGCTCGCTTGTTGGCAAGCGTTACAGCACCTTGCGAATCTACCATGATAATGCCGGCCTGCGAGCTTTCAAACAGCACCCGCAGCTGTTCTTTACGCTGCATGAGCGCCAGCATGGCCTGCTTCTGCTCGGTTACATCCTCGAATATAACCACGAACCTGTTGCGTTCAGGCGAAAAAGCCCGTGCTTTATAGTGACGATCCAACTCTTTGACGTAGTTTTCAAGTTCAGCCGGCTCACCGGTCACACCCACCCCGCAGAAAGTATCGATCCACAGCTCTTCGATCTGCGGCAAAGCCTCTCTGACCCTTTTTCCAACGACTTTTTCGCGAGCAAGCCCGGTAAGTTTTTCAAAAGCCGGGTTAATATCAATATAGCGGTAGTCAACGGGCTTGCCGGAATCGTCAAAAACGACCTCATGGTAGGCAAAGCCCTCCTGCATGCTTTCAAACAGGCTCCTGTACTTTATTTCGCTCTCCCGTAGGGCATCCTCGGCACTTTTGCGATCGGAGATATCGGTAAAAGTTACGATTACCTGATGGGGAGAACTCTCGCCTTCTCTGAACAGGGGAGCAGCAGAAACCAGAATCCAGCTGATCTGTTCGCGTTCGGGATGAAAAACCCCCATCAGAAAGTCTGTGACCGGCTGACCGGTCCGCAGAGCCACCATAGAAGGGTGTTCCTCCCCCGGCAGCATATTTCCGTCTGCGGTGACACAGCGCCATCGAGGATCCAGCGAGGTACGACCCAGAATCTGATCATGGCTCAGCCCGAGAATCTTTTCGGCGGCCAGGTTGGCGTCAACTATGGTTCCGTCAGCATTCTGGTACACCGCCCCTTGGCTCATGGTCTCGAATAAACTTCGAAACTTTAGACTGGACTCGACAATTTCAGGAATCATGAAAGATCTCCGGAGGGTAGTGACAACATCGTAAAACAGGATTTGATTATACCTGATTACGGCATCAACTCAACAATTTAGTTAATTAAAATACGGCCTGTATCGAAATAAAAAACGGACACTCCTTTTCGGGACGTGTCCATCGTAATTACGCTCTTTCTGTCTGAATCAGACAGTCTGCAGATATTCGCTGATTCCTTCTCTGAAGCCACGCGCCCTGATGCCGAAGACTTCCTGCCAGACGCCTTCGCATACACTCTCCTCCAGCAGCATCTGCAACTGATTCATTGTGATCGGAAACTGCGGGATTTTCTGCATGATCGGGATAATCCGCTTCATAACCCCCAACGGAAGGTGCGGCTTGAACGGGCGTGAGCGCCCCATGGCATCAGCCACTGCATCCAGCAGTTCTACATAACTCATCCGGTCATTTCCGCAAAGTTCATACGTTTTACCTAACGTTTCCGGCATTTCAAGCGCACGTGTAAAGCAGCGCGCCACATCATCGGCATGGATCGGCTGCAGACGGTAGCTTCCGTTGCCGATGACCGGCATGACCGGAGCCAGGCGCAGCTGTGCCGCCAGCATATTTACAAAGGCGTCCTGCGGCCCGAAGATCAGGGATGGCCGGAATATAGTCCAGTCAAGCCCGCTCGTTCGAACATGTTCTTCTGCCAGCCACTTGGTTTTATGATATTCGGAGACCGCATCCGGCCGCGTTCCAAGCGCTGACATCTGCAGATAGCGGCGAACGCCTTTCTTACCGACAGCCGCAACCAGATTGGCAGTGGCCTGTACATGCAGTTTTTCGAAGGTTATATCTCGTGAAGGAAATTCACGGATGATACCGATTAGATTAATAACAGCATCGCACTCTGCGAGCTGCTGTTCAAAACTATCAGGCCGGGTTATGTCACCCTCTGACTGTTCAACATCTTTGCGGAGTGCGCCACGCCGATGAACCAGCAGGCGGACGGAATGACCGCCCTTCTGCAGTTCCTTTACCAGATGCCCGCCAACAAAACCTGTTCCTCCGGCAACAAAAATTCTCATGCCGCCACTCCGGGTTTCTGGAAATCCCTGAGGCCGCTCATTTGGGCGCTTCTTCCGGCCGGCCGACTGGCTCAGGATTCATGCTTTCGCTAAATACCGTCAGACGGTTCTTTCCGCTGTGTTTACTAACGTACATGGCTTCATCGGCATTGGCCATAACTGAACGGACATCTTCACCATCTTCGGGATATCCAGCCAGACCGGCCGAGAGCGTGGTTGTGATCAATTCACCTTCAAATTCGAACGGTGCTGAGGCCATTCCGGCGACGATCCTTTCAACGGCGCTGATGACGTCCTGCTTGCTGGTTTCGTTGAACATGATGACAAATTCATCGCCGCCGTAACGGGCCGAAATATCTGAACTGCGGATGTTGTCAGTGATCATGCCGGCCACCTTCTGGATCAGGAGCGTTCCGGCAAAGTGACCATGCTTATCATTCACTTTTTTAAGGTTATCGGCATCCAGCATGCAGATTGCAAATGGTCGTACATAACGTTTGGCAAGCTTTTCCTGCGCCTCGGCCAAAAGAAAGAAGTTGCGCATATTATTGATGCCGGTCACATCGTCGGTTAGCGACAGGCGCTCAACCTCCTGCCGGGCCGCTTCGCTCTCTCCGGCCAGCATGGCTCCCAGATGGGCTATCAGCATAAAGGGAAATAATTCCAGAATATGGGTGAGATAATAGTTAAGCTCGCGGAAATCGACTGACGCAAGCAAAACGTAGGATGTTATGGCCAGTCCGGCCATGAAGTAGGTAACCCGTCGCCCCTGAGTCAGGGCGCTGGCCATCAGGATCAGATAGATCAGTGACATGAAGGGACTGGTCATTTTACCGGTGTACCAGCAGACTGCCACGATAAAGGCCAGAAAAACCATCAGGTCTATAAATGTTTTGAAGGGGCTGAATTTACGGGACATCATGCCGTAGCGGGCATTCAGGTTATAAAAGAAGAGCAGTATCGAAAAAATAGCCAGGAATGCCATGCTGGAATGGTCGGTCGGCATCAGCTTGACATCAAGCGCCACAAGTGCAATCAACAGCCAGGAGATATTGCCCATGATGCGGTCGTAGCCCTTGTAGCGCTGGTGGGAGCTTTCGCTGTTTTGAATCTGAAGCGGATCATCCATGTCAGGACTCCTCCGTACGGTGTTCGTGTGTGACTCTTGTCAGGTTGCTGCCAGTGTGATCCAGGCCGTGACCGCGTATCG
>CAZUGI010000173.1:0-4205 GCA_964619855.1 uncultured Geobacter sp.
ATGAAAGGTTTTCCACATCCAGGTTGATGCCGTAGCCCATGACCAACATCAGGATCACGCTGCCCAGCAGAGCAAGTGTAAGCCGCACAGGGTCACGGCGCAGTTCCAGCGCCTCCCGCCTGGTATAGCTGAACAGCCGGCGCAAACTGAAACGGCTCGTTGCCGCTTTCGCAGCGACGGTGGACAGTTCGAGCGGTGGAGAGAGAACAACAGCGGCATCCACGGACAATGTTGTCCGATCATTTTCGTCGCCCGCTTCCTGCAAATATCCGATGAAAGCCTCTTCCAGCGTATCCGCCTTGCGGTACGCAATCAGAGCCGCAGGCGTGTCGCTGACCAGCACGCGGCTCGCGTGCATCAGCGAGATTCGGTCACAACGTTCGGCTTCGTTCATGAAGTGGGTAGAGATGAAGATAGTGACCTTGTCCCGGCGGGCGAGGTCGATCATGATCTGCCAGAAGGCATCCCGCGCCACCGGATCAACCCCGGAGGTCGGTTCGTCCAGTATCAGCATTTCCGGGTCGTGGACCATTGCAACCGCCAGTGACAAACGCTGGCGCTGTCCCAGCGGTAGAGCATCGGGCAGACTCTCCATAACTTGGCCAAGGTCGAAGCGTTGGGCCATTTCCTGAACCCGTGAGACGATTATCTCTCCCGGAATGCTGAACAGACGGGCATGCAGCATCAGGTTCTGGCGGACCGTCAACTCGGTGTAGAGTGAAAATGACTGGGACATGTAGCCGACACGGCGGCGGGTAGCGATGTCATGGGGGTTTACCGGATGGCCGAACAACCTGGCCTCTCCCTCGCTGGCTGCCAACAGGCCGGTCAGCATCTTCATGGTGGTGGTCTTGCCGCAGCCGTTTGATCCCAGGAAGCCGAAAATCTCACCGCGCTCGATGCGGAAACTTACGTGGTCCACGGCAACGAAGTCCCCGAAACGCATCGTCAGCTCGTGAGCCTCAATGGCAGCTTCTCCGTCGGCATCAGGTTCTCGGTGTATGATATTGACCGCTTTGTGCCCCTCGCGTTGGGACTGTGGCAACAGTGCAATAAACGCCTCCTCAAGAGAGGCGGTTCCGGTCCGGGTCAGTAACTCTTGAGGCGTACCAGTTGCGAGTATGCCTCCGGCGTTCATGGCCACCAGCCAGTCGAAGCGAGCTGCCTCTTCCATGTAGGCGGTGGCCACCATCACGCTCATACCGGGTTGCTTTGCGCGTATACGATCGATCAGTTCCCAGAAATGACGCCGTGAAAGCGGATCCACGCCGGTGGTGGGTTCATCGAGGATCAGAAGTCCGGGATCGTGGATAAGTGCGCAGCAGAGTCCCAGCTTCTGCTTCATGCCACCGGAGAGCTTGCCGGCTGGACGACCTGCGAAAGGCGCCAGTCCTGTGGCCTGCAACAACTCGGCGATGCGGCGTTCACGTTCCTGGCGACCGTGACCGAACAGGCGAGCGAAGAAATCCACATTTTCGAACACTGACAACGTTGGGTAGAGGTTTTTACCAAGGCCTTGAGGCATATAAGCCACACGGGGACAGACCGCCTGGCGGTGATGCCTGTCGGCCATGTCCCCCCCCAGCACTTCAATCTGTCCGGCCTGAATGGCACGGGAACCGGCAATAAGTGAGAAAAGGCTGGATTTACCCACGCCGTCAGGCCCGATGACACCGACCAGGCAGCCGGAGGGCAGCTCAAGGTTGATCGCTCCAAGGGCTCTGGTTTTGCCGTAGCACAGTCCGACTCCGTGCAGTCGAGCCACGGGCGATGCCAATGACGGGGCGGCGTTTGAGGAAACAGGCTCGCTCATTGCGGGAGCTTCACTTGCAGGTGGGCTGGCCACGGCGTGGTGGAATCAAGGCGCACATGAGCCATACCGGGGAGGCCGGTCTTAATCTGAGTGAGATGTTTTTTGAGTAAATCCACCGGAATCTGCGCGCGAACACGGAACATCAGCTTTTCCCTTTCGCTTGCAGTTTCAACGGTTTTAGGGGTGAACTGAGCCACATCGGCAATAAAAGATACCTTCGCGGGAATCACATACTGGGGAACGGCATCGAGTATCAGCCGCACCTCTGTGCCGAGCGCAACTTTTCCAGCTTCTGCCGTCGGCAGGAAAAATGTCATGTAGACATCGCTCAAGTCAACGAGACTCAGTACACGGCCACCAGCTCCGATAACCTCACCGAGTTGAGCTACCTTGTACTGAACCCGGCCATCGCGGGGAGATTTAAGAGAGCTGTCCCGAATGTCTGCCTGGATGCGCTCGACGTTGGCTCTGGCTGCGTTGACTGCCGATTGTGCCCCGGCAATCTGGGTGCGCGTGGCCATGACAGTTGCCTCGCTAGCGGCTACCTGGGCTCGGGCGGAGTTGACTGCTGCTTCGGAACTCTGGAGTTGAGCGAAATCGTCATCGGCATCCTGTTTCGCAATCGCGCCCCCCTTGACCAATTCTGTTGAGCGGGCCGAATGCTGCCGCGCCTTTACGAGCTCGGCCTCCCGCTGCCTGACTGCCGCCAGGGCCGCCACCTTTTCGCTCACACGTTGGGCCAGTTGGCTCTGTGTGGTAGCAACCGAACTCTGCGCCTGCTGCAGCTGAGCCTCGGCCTGGCGGTGTTGAGCTTCCAGGGTCTCGGTGTCCATTGTTGCCACCACCTGCCCGGCAGTGACAAAATCCCCTTCGCGAACCAGAATATCCTTCACCCGTCCGGACGATTTGGCGGAAACATCGATCTCCACCGCCTCGACGCGACCGTTGCCACTGACCAGGTCATAGTCCTTGCCGTTAGTGCTGAACTTCTGCCATGCAACTGTGCCACCAACGGCTAAAATCAGCAATGCGGCAACTCTGATTAGCCATTTTTTCCACTGCTCGTTCATGGTACCCCCTATCTAACGTATTGCAAAACAAGAGGCTCAGCAGGTGTATCAGATTTATGGGCCAGTCAGGTGGAGGTTCCTTTTGGCCAGGATATATAGGCGGTCACCCCTGCTATCAGGGCAATAATATGTGTAATGAGCCATTCTTGATGGTTTCATGGCGTCCTCCTCCGTTGAGTATACCCGTTTTTTCGACGGCAGCATCACTACCCGTTGCAAGGAACCCGGATATCTATTCACCAACTAATTCACCAGCCTGTTTCCACCGGCGATGGACCCAGTACCAGTCAACCGGGTGACGAACTATAAATTTTTCGATGACACAAGAATACTTTTTCACATCTGCGGCAATTCCCTGTTCGGAGGTATCGTCGAAAAAAACAAGTTCAGGATGGATTTCGATAATGTGCCTGTCAGCTTCACGATGGATAAAGGCCGGAACTACTGCGGTTCCCGACCTGCGTGCTACAAGAACCGGGGCTTTTGAAGCCCATGCTTTGCGTCCGAGAAAATCGATAAGCGCTCCGTCCGTGGGAAACACTGCCTGGTCGACCAGAAGCCCAACCAAGCCGTTCTTACGGAAAACCGTCAGCATGTTTTTTATTGCATTATTCTTGTAAATGATCTGGTTGCCGTAATTCAGACGTATTTTTTCGACCATGCTGTTAAGGTAGGGATTGCTTTGACGCTTGGCAACCACTGACTTGGTACAACTAAAGAGCAGAGGTATTGACAAAGCTGCTAATTCCCAGTTGCCACAGTGCCCAGAAAGAAGAATAACCCCTTTGCCACGGGCTTTTGCAGCTTCCAGATGTTCCCATCCCCTGACTTCGATTCGTTCCAATATCTCTTTACCCCGCCCGTGGTACAGTCGACACGTCTCAACAAATGATATTCCCAAATGACGGAACATCATGTGTGCTATTTCCTCTGGTGTATGAGAAGAAAAATTCCAGTCGGGGTGTTCCATCATGGCTGGAAGCGCCATACGGATATTTTCAACAGCTATGCGCCGCCGTTTAGAAATTATGAACGCACCCAGTTTTCCGATATAGTTTCCGGTTGGGCGAACAAGGCTGGCTGGGAGAAGGGAGAATACAAGGGTGCAAAGGTAAAAAACCGCAACTTGAAACGACCAGATTACAATTTTCATGACTAGTTAGAGCTCCTAATTCGAAAAAATTAGTTACATGAGATAACCCTCTGAATGCCAGCCGTTTGGTACATTTTATGACCTGGGGGCAGGCTTGTTCATGCCAGGTTAAAGTTATTTTGATAGGCAATCAAAGTGTTAATCATCAGTGCTGCTACGGTCATGCGCC
>CAZUGI010000174.1:0-4198 GCA_964619855.1 uncultured Geobacter sp.
GAGTCTCTGGCAATCTATGCGCTGGTCGTATCACTGATCATCCTGTTTGCCAACCCCTACAAGGACATCGCACTCAAGCTGGCAGAAACCGTAGCCAAGTAATCTCTGCATTCGCAGATACAAAAAAGGCATCCATGATCGGATGCCTTTTTTGTATCTGTATTTCGCTGCATTATTCTATTCGTCGTTCTTCATTGTACCATCCACCACATTTGAAGCCGGACTTTCAACTGTCGTCCCTGACTCCAGCCTTATGACCGTACGTGCCATGTAGTGGTATTTCACGTTACGCTCGAGTCCGCTGTCAATGTAAACTTTCTCCGCAACAGGTTCCCTGTTGACCGGTAGATTGGGCAGTTTATCCTGCTCCGTGGTCCGGTAGATATTATAACCGACAAAACGACCTGCTACCGGTGGCAAGCCTACGAATGAAATCCTGATTTCAGTTGGAAATGATTCCGCCTGCAGAACCGGAGGAAGAACCGGCTGAACAATTTTAAGCGAAACCTGAGGCGATACAAGGCCGTCAATACCGCCTTTGGAAAATGGCACGACATTATAGGTATAGTACCTCCCAGGCTTCACGTCATCATCAAGAATGATCATGCGGTTGCCATATCTCTCGGCACCATCTGGCAGCAGGTCCAGATAAAGTTTACGAAACAGATGATACTCTGTCATGCACGAGCTGCAGGTCTGTTCCCGAGGCAGATCATTTTCGAGCTTATAGATTTTAACACCCTCAAGATCAAGCAGTTTACGGCCGGAGCGATCGGTGGCCGGAAGTAAAAACTGGAGCTTTACCGTACTGCCGATTTGACTCACGGCAGTATTGGCGGGAGAGGCCGGTGCCAGCATATCGGGGTAGATCAATGGCCCCTTTTTCCCGCATGCTGTCAGAACAAATATCAGTGTGGCTATAAGAAATGTGCTGCGCATTGTAATCCCCTATTTTGATGAAGTGCCGGGCAGGGCGGCTGCGTCCATGCGCACATCAAAAGTTCCCGCTGGTGACTTGAATGTAACCCGGTCCGGGGTAATCTCCAAAATTGTAGCCCCGGAAACGACCGTCCCCTCCTGCATCAATAAACCGTTGACAACAGCCCGTCTGGCGGCCCGTTCATCCTGCCAGGCGATTCCGGTTACTTTTATGTCTGCCGGCGCCGCTATAGTTCTAGTAGCTGTTGTTGGTTGTGGCGATACAGGGGCGGCTGCCGCAGGTGAGAGTAATGAGGGCGTCTGGAGGGGCGGCAGCGCAGCTGCAGTGACAGGCTTGTCCTGTTTTGAAGGCGTTGCAGGGGTGGCGACAGCTGCCGGTATTTCCTGAGGCACAGCCGCAATCTTCTTTTTATCGCCCTTCAACATAAACCAGGTTACGATAAAGGTCAGCAGAGCCACAAGCACAAGGACTACAATTATTTTTCCGGTACTGCCGCCGGATGGTTTTACAACCCTTTCCTGAAACAGGTCGCCGGATATGCTCGTCATACCGGTCGCGGATGCCTTCCTTATTTTTTCATGTTCGACTTTTTTTAGAGCATCAAGGATATAGCTCATAGAATTTGCTGTTTTCCCCGCTTGTACCAGTCAGTTACTTTTCCCCATAAGCCGGTGCAGCCACAGTTACCCTCAGCTTCTGCAATAACAGTTGCAGCGGTCCGGGGTGAGACTATCAGGCTTTCCTTTGTCCAGGACATCACCAGAGCCTGTTCGCAGACCACGTTGATAAGACGCGGGATTCCTTTGGAAAATTTGTAAATCTTCTTGATTACATTCATTGAAAACAGTTCAGGATTGCGTCCGCCCGCCAATTTAATGCGATGTCTGATGTATTCTGCCGTATCAAAAAAATCCATGGCTGCCAGATTACATCTGATTATTATACGTTGATTAAGTTGCCGCAGGTCGTGCCGTTTTAGAATATCATTAAATTCAGGTTGTCCAGCCAGAATAATCTGGATCAGTTTGTCATGTTCCGTTTCCAGGTTGGAAATCAGGCGAACCTGCTCCAGTACTTCCGGTATAAGATTCTGAGCCTCATCAATTACCAGTACTACATTTTTCCCCTGAATATTCTGATCGAGCAAGAATCGGTTCAGCGCTTCAAGATAGCCGGCCGAATTTTTCTGCGATACTTTTATTTCAAATTCTCTGCAGATGTTTGCCAGTAGCTGGACGCGGGAAAAATGAGGATTCAAAATCAATGCACTTCGATATTTATCTTTATCAAGATGCTCCATCAGCGTGCGCAGCATGGTTGTCTTGCCGGTTCCGACTTCGCCGGTAAGGGTGATAAAACCGGCACGGCTGTCAACACCGTACAAAAGACGTGCTAACGCTTCGCGGTGGATGGTGCTCAGGTACATGAAATGAGGATTCGGGGTGATGGTAAAAGGCTTCTCGCTGAATCCGAAGAAGTCACAGTACATCAGAAATCATCTCCCTGCCCGCACGTTCTGGATTTCACTCCAGACCCTTTCCCGGGCGGTCCCACCCGGTACATTGCGGGCATTGACGCTGGCTTCAACCGTGATGCATTCAAAGATATCATTATCGATTTTGCCCGAAAAGAGTTGCCACTCGGCCAACGAGAGAGATGTAATGTCCATTTCATTCTCTACACAGTACGCAACCGCTTTACCGACTACTTCATGGGCATCTCGGAAAGGGAGTCCTTTTCTGACCAGATAGTCTGCCACATCGGTGGCGGTAGAAAAACCAAGACCGGCAGCCCTGCGCATTCCGGCAGTATTCACTTTCATTTCCTGAATCATGTCTGCAAAAATTTTAAGGCAGCCCTTAACGGTGTCAATGGTATCGAAGAGCGGTTCCTTGTCTTCCTGCATATCTTTGTTGTAGGCCAAAGGGAGCGATTTCATGGTGGTCAGCAATGCCATCAGGTTGCCGTAGACACGGCCGGTTTTTCCGCGCACCAGTTCGGGTACATCGGGGTTTTTTTTCTGCGGCATTATTGATGAACCGGTGCAGAAACCGTCTGATAGCTCTATGAACTGGAATGAGCTGGTAGACCAGAGGATCAACTCCTCCGAAAATCGGGAAAGATGCATCATCACAATCGAGGCTCCCGACAGAAACTCAAGAGAAAAGTCGCGATCGGAAACCGCGTCCAGCGAGTTGCGGGTGATGGCCGGAAAGTCGAGCTGTTCGGCCACATACTCGCGGTCTATTGGGAAAGTCGTGCCGGCCAGGGCACCGGCCCCCAGAGGCATGACATTGACCCGCTTCAGGCAATCATCCAGGCGAGCCTTGTCGCGTTTGAACATTTCCACATAGGCCATCAGGTGGTGAGCAAACAGGATCGGCTGTGCCGTCTGCAAATGAGTGAATCCGGGCATGAGCGTATCGATATTGGCTTCAGCCTGGGTCAGCAGTGCGTCAATCAGCAGATCCAGATAAGTGGTGATTTCTACTATTTCATCCCGCAGATAGAGCCGAATATCCAGCGCGACCTGATCGTTGCGTGAACGTCCGGTGTGCAGTCTTTTGCCGGCCTCACCGATGGCAGACGACAGGCGGGCTTCGATGTTCATATGGATATCTTCCAGGCTGACGGAAAAATCGAACTCGCCGGCTTCAATCTGCTCCAGAATCTTCTGCAGCCCGTGAACAATCTGCTCCACATCTTCCAGCGGAATGATGCCCTGCTTCCCCAGCATGCGGGCGTGGGCCACCGAGCCGCGAATGTCCTGATGATAGAGGCGCTTGTCAAATTCAATCGAGGCGGTGAACTCCTCCACGAATTTATCGGTCGGCTGGGTGAAACGCCCCCCCCACAGTTTGTCTTTTGACATGACTACCCCGGTCTATTTTTTTCTGTTGGCCTGCATCAGCGATCTGATGCGGAGCCGCAGGGAATTAATCTTGATGAAGCCCTCGGCATCGGCCTGGTTGAAGACCTGATCCTTCTCGAAGGTGGCAAAGTCAAGATTGAAGAGCGAGTCTGACTCGGACTTGCGGCCGACCGTGCGGCACAACCCCTTGTAGAGTTTAACGCGCGCTACGCCGTTGACGCATTTTTGGGAGTCATCAATCAGCGTCTGCAGCATCTGGCGCTCTGGAGAGAACCAGTAGCCGGCGTAGATCTGCTTGGCATATTCCGGAATAAGGCTGTCGCGGATAAGCATTACTTCGCGGTCCATGGTAATCTGTTCCACTGGGGAGTTGGCTTCACGGAGAA
>CAZUGI010000175.1:0-4158 GCA_964619855.1 uncultured Geobacter sp.
CAGCGCCTCGAAATCAATGCCATCCGGCGGCAGGTCGATGGGTATGCCGCCCGCCATGGATGCGTGGGCGGTTATTTCGACCGGCAGGTCATCCGGCTCGATATAGTTGCTCTCGGCCATCAGCACCGAGCGTTCGATGACGGATTCCAGCTGCCGCACGTTACCGGGCCAGGTGTAGTTCATAAGCAATTTGAGTGCCGGTTTGGAAATGCCGTCTATTGCTATGCCGGAGGCCTGGCTGAACTTTTTTATGAAAAATTCGGTCAAAGTTTTGACGTCATTGCCCCGCTCGCGCAGCGCCGGAAGGTTGATGCGGATGACATTCAGGCGATAGAAGAGATCTTCGCGGAAATTGCCCTTTTTGATCTCCTCTTCAAGACCGCGGTTAGTGGCAGCCAGAATTCTTACATCCAGCGGGATATTGACCTTGCCCCCCACCCGGCGGATCTCTTTTTCCTGGATGGCGCGCAGCAGCTTGGCCTGCATGGCCACATTCATCTCGCCGATTTCATCCAGAAATACCGTACCACCGTTGGCGGCCTCGAAGATGCCGATTTCACGAACGTTTGCCCCGGTGAAGCTCCCTTTTTCATGCCCGAACAGTTCACTTTCGATCAGGGTGTCCGGAATGGCGGCGCAGTTGATCGCCATGAAAGGTTTTTCGCCGCGCGGGCTCCCTTCGTGTATGGCCCGGGCGATCAATTCCTTGCCGGTCCCGGACTCGCCCACTATCAATACGGTCGAATTGGAATGAGCAATCTTGGCAACGACACGGAAGACCTCTTTCATCTTGGGGTGTTCACCCTGCATGCTGGGTATGGTTTTGATCGATTCGATCCGCTTTTGCAATACCCGGTTTTCTCGAAGCAGGCCGATGCGCTCGAAGGCGCGCCGCAGGGTCAGCACCAGATTGTCGCGCTCCAGCGGTTTCTCCAGATAATCAAAGGCCCCTTTCCGCATGGCCTCCACTGCTGAATCAACCGACCCATGGGCGGTCATCATGATGATGCATTGCTGCGGATCATCAGCCAGAACCTTTTCAAGCAGTTCGAGCCCGCTCTGTCCCTGCATCTTCAGATCGGTCATAATCAGGTCGAACTCTCTCCGCTCCAACTGGGCCAGTGCATCACGGACACCCGGAACATCCACCACCTGATAGCCCTCTTTCTTAAGAATCAGGTTCAGGATGTCCCGCTGCCCTTTTTCATCATCAACAATCAGTATGCTACCCTGCGTACCAGACACGTTCAACTCTCCTGTTTGAATATTTTAGGCTACTTGCGGCTTGAGCGGTAACAGCACCGTAAAGAGCGTTCCCTTGTCCGGCGCACTCTCTACCAGAATCTCGCCGCCATGCTCCTTGATGATTCGCTCTGTAATAGCCAAACCAAGGCCGATGCCCAGATCCTTGGTAGTGAAATAAGGCTGAAATATCTTGCTGATATCCTCCGCAGAAATGCCGCCGCCCTGATCCGCGAAGGTCAACTTCACCTGTTCCTGAACCAGTTCGCCTCCCAGAGTTATCCTGCCTCCTTCCGGCATGGCTTGGGCGGCGTTGCTGACAAAGTTCAGGATGCAGTTGCGCATAAGTTCCTGATCAATCCAGAGCGGCGGTAAATCAGCATCAATATTGCGTTCGACTGAAATATTCTGCTCATGCAAACGACCCTGCAGCACCGGCAGCACCCGGTCGAGCAGCTCAGGATAAGGTGTCAGGACCCGCCGCAGTTTGAGCGGACGGCCGTAATTCATGAAGTTAAGAACCATGTAGTTGGCCCGGCGCACCTCTTCCTTGATTTTGTCGGTCAACTCCATTAATTCGGCAGATTTGCCGCCGCAGTTAGGCAGCATCTCAGCCTTCAAGTGGTCGATGGCCAGGCTGATATAATTGAGCGGGTTACGGATCTCGTGGGCGATACCGGAGGCCAGCTGCCCGACGCGGGAAAGATGCTCGGCTTCGTTGAGACGCTTCTCGAGTGCCTCCCTTTCACGCAGCTTTTCGACCATGTTGTTGAAACCGTCGGCCAGTTCACCGATCTCGTCGTGGCTTGTAACCGGAATGGTAACAGACAGATCCCCGGCTGAAACCTTCTTGAAATCGTTAACCAGATTATGAATCGGTGACGTATAGCGCTTTGCCAGAAATATAGTCAGGGCGATACCGACCGCAAAGATCATGCAGGTGGCAAACAACCGCCGGATGAAATTGGCGTGCTGGATGTCGCGGATGTTGTCCAGCAGCATGTTGATTTGTACATAGCCGAGCTGTTCGTCACCGACTATGACCGGCACCAGCACTTCGTAGGGTTTCTGGGAGAGGACTGTAGCCCCTTTACTCTGTCGCGGCACAGCATGGACACCTTTTTCGAGTTTGTTGATTTCGCGCTTCTTGCCGATCTTGTCCGGATCGGAGGAGTCGATGATCTCACCCTCGATATTGATGATATTGATCTCGTTGATCCCTTTATCCCGGGCTTTGCTGAGGTATTCGGTCAGGCGGGAGGTTTCTACATCGGAGGTAAGATCGGCGATACTTATCTGGACGGCCTTGGAGATCTCCTGTGAGCTTTCCTGGATCTCGTTCACAAGGTCGGTCTGGGCGTACTGGTTGAGTGTAAAGAGGGTCAGCATGGCCAGAACCAGCAGTGAGAGCATTATGATGACAAGCCTGGCGTTGAGCTTCATGGTGACCTTTATAAGACAATGATGATGTGGGATTATATAGAACTGTTCCTGGTGAAACAAGTGCTAACATCCATCATTGCGGCCACAAAAAAGCCCGGCTTCAGGCCGGGCTTTTTTTCAGCGGTGAATCAACCATCGTAAGACTGACCGTTATGGCAGTTCCGTACTCCCCATCAGGTAGCGGTCGCATTCACGCGCGGCACCACGCCCCTCGTTAAAGGCCCAGACCACGAGACTCTGGCCGCGACGGCAGTCACCAGCCGCAAAAACACCCGGTATGTTGGTGCTGTACTTCTCGAATTCGGCCTTGATGTTGCTGCGCGGATCTTTTTTCAGGCCAAAGGAATCGATCAGAGGCTGCTCCGGCCCGAGGAAACCCATCGCCAGCAGCACCAGTTGAGCCGGACGGGTCTGCTCGGTTCCGGGAACCGGCTGCGGGACAAACTGCCCTTTTTCATTCTTTTCCCAGGCGACTTCTACGGTATGAACCGTTGTGACATTACCATCCTGATCCCCCTCAAAGCGTGTAGCGGTTGTCAGATATACACGGGGATCCGCTCCGAACCTGGCGGCCGCCTCTTCCTGGCCGTAATCAACTTTGTGAGTCTTAGGCCATTCCGGCCAGGGATTATCATCCGCACGCTCGTCAGGTGAACGCGGCATGATCTCCAGTTGGGTGACACTTCGGCAGCCATGGCGAAGCGAAGTTCCGACACAGTCTGTCCCGGTGTCGCCACCGCCGATGATGATGACATCCTTGTCCGCGGCCGATATGAAATCATCGCTGCCGGCCAGCAGGGCCCTGGTGTTGGCCGTCAGGAACTCCATGGCAAAATGGATCCCTTTCAGATCACGGCCATCGATCGGCAGGTCACGCGGCAGGGTAGCGCCGGTTGTCAGCAGCACGGCATCAAAATCACGGCGCAGCTTCGCGGTCGGGAGTTCATCCCCACCCACCTCGGTATTGCAGACAAAGGTAACTCCTTCAGCCTCCATCAGCTTGATGCGTCGCAGAACCACCTGGCGTTTGTCGAGCTTCATATTGGGAATACCGTACATCAGGAGGCCGCCCGGCAGATCAGCGCGCTCGAAAACGGTGACCGTGTGGCCGGCCTTGTTCAGTTGTGCGGCTGCTGACAGCCCGGCCGGTCCGGAGCCGACCACCGCCACTTTCTTTCCGGTGCGTACAGCCGGTGGGGCGGGTGTGATCCAGCCCTGTTCAAAGCCGCGCTCAACGATGCTGACTTCAATGTTCTTGATCGTGACAGCCGGGTCAATGCTGGCCAGAGTGCAGGAGCCCTCGCAGGGGGCCGGACAGACACGGCCGGTGAACTCCGGAAAATTATTGGTCTTGAGCAGCCTGTCCAGCGCCTGGCGCCAGAGGTTGCGATAGACCAGATCATTCCACTCCGGTAACAGGTTGTTGAACGGGCAGCCGTTGGCCAAGCCGGCAATCAGAACGCCGGCGTCTCC
>CAZUGI010000176.1:0-4152 GCA_964619855.1 uncultured Geobacter sp.
GTGACCGGGTGGTAACCGGCAGCATCGGCCAGGTTTGCAGTGCGTATCCTGCACCGGCAAAAAAATGGATCGGCGGCATCTGTAATTTTGCATCTCACGTCAAGATCGAGATCAAGGTTGACACTACCAAAGTCAATCCGCTCAAGGCCTCCAAGAAGGCTTCCGGCGGTGGCGGCAAGAAGAAGTAGCACACAAAGCCGTTTCAGTTTCACACTCAGGGGGGAATCCACATTCCCCCTTTTTTTATTCATGGAGGTTCCATGTCCTTCGACACATTGACCTGCCCCAACTGCAATACCGATATTAAGCGCTATCGCAACCCCTTTCCGACAGTTGACATTATCATCGAGATCAGTGACGGCATCGTATTGATCGAACGCAGGAATCCACCTTTGGGATGGGCATTGCCGGGAGGATTTGTGGATTACGGTGAGAGCCTGGAGAGTGCGGCCATCAGGGAGGCAAAGGAAGAAACGTCTCTTGAAGTTCGCAATCTGAGGCTGTTGGGCTGTTATTCTGACCCCGGGCGGGACAGCCGGATGCATACTATTTCAGCGGTTTTTGTGGGTACCGGGTACGGGGTGCCGCTTGCTGCTGACGATGCTGCGAATCTTGCCGTATTTCAGCTGGATGCACTTCCGGAACAGCTCTGTTTTGATCATGCCCGGATTCTTGCGGATTACGCCATTTCAAAGGCAAATGAAAGAACCGGCACAGCTGCAATCAGCCCCGACTCAAAGCACTTTTCATAAAACAGCTTCAAGCCCGATATTTTACTCTGATCAAGATCGTACCTGATATTGTCCCGCCAATAGCTCAATAGCCTGTCAGGTCCCATCCAATCTACCTCAGGAGACAGTCCTGCAATCTCTTCATAATGATCTGGCAACAGCTTTCTTGCCCGAACAAGAGTGCTGGCCAGTCGCAATAGATCCG
Source organism: uncultured Geobacter sp. (assembly GCA_964619855.1). Lineage (GTDB taxonomy): Bacteria > Desulfobacterota > Desulfuromonadia > Geobacterales > Pseudopelobacteraceae > JACRCG01. Next base: position 937 of record CAZUGI010000176.1, read on the forward strand.
CCCTTTCCGCGGCCTCACACCGACAGAGCCAGAGTGCGAAAACAAAAGGCAAGCCGGTCCAGTCACGCCAGAGTGTTCCCAGATCATACGAAAAGAGACCTGATCCGGAAAGTGAAGCCCGCAAAGCCGTATCCCCAATCAGCAGCACTGCAGGTGAATCGCCCAGAACCTCAGGAAATGGCTGAGAAGTAACGGCATACCTGCAGCAGAGTTTATAGCGCTGGGCCATAAGGATCTTCAACAGGTTCACAGAGGTAGCGGATTCCGAACTGAGCAGTATCTGCCTGCCGTCAAGCTCTTCAATTGGTACTTTTGAGAAAAGCAGAACGCTTGCGACCGGACCATCACTGGATATGGAAAGTTCCGGAAGGATGCGATACTTTTCATGATGCAGGGCATATTCAATTGAGGATGATGGGCATACATCAATCAGGCCCTGTTGCAGAAGCTTATTAAGCTCTGTCGGTACACCGTTGATGAATTCACATTCAGAGCAGGAAAACAGCTCTCTTAGCAGGTGGTAAATGGGGGTGCAATTTGCGTATTCTATCTGGCCGATTCTCAGCATCAGCGAACTGAAGTATAGAGCTTGTCCGCATCACCCTCGACAATACGGATGCCTTCCCGCTCCAGCAGTTCACCGGTCACCTGCCAGTAACGGGTCAGGGCGTTGGCGTAAGCTACAACCGCCTTGATCTGATTGCTTTTGGAGGTTGCCAGGTCATTTTCAACATCAAGCACATCCTTGGTGGTCGCCAGGCCGACTTCATTTTTGCGGATAAATGAACGCAGCCGCTCTTCGGCAAAGGCCGTACCCCTGTCGGCAACTTCGATCTGCTTGAAGCCGGTGGTAATGGCGCGGATAGCCGCCCTGACTTCATTAGCAGCCCCTTCCTCCAGGCTGCGAATCTGCAGCGCGGTCTGCTCTGTTTTCAGACGGCTCTTGCGATAGTCGTTCTCGGCGGCGCTGTTACCCAGAGGATAGACAAAATTAAGCCCGACACTCCAGACCGGATAGTCAAAAGTAAAGGCCTTGTCCAGATTTCGCTGATAGGTGCTGTCAAGGCCGGTCAACGAAGCCGAGGCTGTCAAGGAGAGATCAGGGCGGGTTTTACTGTTGAAAACACGTGTGTTAAGCTCGGCGATCTCAAGATTATGCTTCAATTCGCGTATGTCCGGACGGCTGACGGCTTTACGAATCCCATCCTCCTCTGAAACCTCGATCCGATCTCTGGTCGGCAGATCAACCGTGCGCAGATCACCTACTTGACCACCGACCTGCAGAAGAAGCTTAAGCACATCCACCTGATCACTGACTGCCCGCTCGGCATCGATCAGATCTTTCTCGCGAGACACTACACCGAACTCCGCGTTGAGAACTTCCATGGCCGGGAGGACGCCGGCCTTGACCCTGGCCTGTGTATCGGTCAGAATCTTACGGGCCAGTTCAAGTGAAACTTTTTTGACCTCGCTCTCCTCACGCAGGCTGTGAAGCTTGTAATACTCATTGCGAACCTGGGTTACCGTCCCAAGTAGACGGGCATTGAAACGTTCCATCGAAGCAAATTTTGACAGCCTTGAAACGTTAATGGCAACCTCGGTTGCCTCGCGACCGGAATTTTTCAGAAGCGGCTGGCTGATACTGGCACCCAACCCGGTCTGCCAGTAGTTTGGTATGCTGACAGTAGAGTTGGTGCTGGTGTAATTATTATTGAAATTAATGGCGGCTGTGGCTCCGGTCCAGAACAGGCGGCTGATCGATGAATTTATCAGATAGGATACTGACTCATTGTCTCTTCCACTCTTATTACTGGCAGTGGATGTGGTTGAATCGGTAAAACTGGTCTGCAGTGTCAGCAGCGGATCGTAAATAGAGCGGTTGCGGTTTATGTCGGCTTCGAATTGAGCCGGGTTATACAACTCGGCCCGCACGTCCAGATTTTTCTCAACGGCCATGCGAATGGCCTCTTTCAAAGGCAGAGGGAGAGGTTCGCCGGCGGAGTGGACTACAACCGGAAGGGTCAGTAGCATAAGAGACAACAGGCTCAACAGATACACAATATGATTCCTTTCAACAAAACAGGGCGAGATACATACCTCACCTCGCCCCTACCCCGCGTACGGGATAAGTCTGACACCGTTCCAGGTGAAACATTAATCCCTGTTTTCTACATAATCGACATAATCATCAGCCGACATCAGGCCTTTCAGCTCATCAGGATCATCAAGCGATATCTCCACCAGCCAGCCGCCATCGTAAGGGTCGTCATTGACCAGCGCCGGATTGTCGACCACTTCGTGATTGACGCTCTTTACCGTCCCGCTGAACGGAGCATAGATATCCGCCACGGTCTTTCTGGCTTCCACAGAACCGACCGAATCGTCCTGTTCCACCTCGTCACCTTCGTCAGGCAGCTCAACGCCGCTGACAGTGCCCAACTCCTCCTGAGCAAAATCGGTGATGCCGATTACTGCTGATCCCCTTTCAATCCTTACCCAGACATGCTCTTTTGAATATTTCAACTCTTCGGGAAAATCCATGGCGGCTACTCCAGTACGATCCGTTCCAGGAATGAGGTGTCGATATTACCCTCGATAAAATCCTTATGGGCCATGATCCGCTTGTGGAAAAATATGGTGGTTTTGATCCCTTCAACAATGTACTCATCCAGGGCCCGCGCCATCCGCTTGATGGCTTCCTCGCGGGTGTCAGCATGCACGATCAGCTTACCTATCAGTGAATCGTAGTGTGGCACAACCGAATACTGATCATATACAAATGAGTCAACACGGACTCCCAGGCCACCCGGTGGATGATAGGCGGTTATTTTACCGGGGCATGGAGTAAATTTAAAGGGATCCTCGGCATTGATCCGGCATTCTATGGAGTGCCCCCTGATCTGGATATCCTCCTGTTTGTAGCGCAGTGGCAGACCGGCAGCTGAACGGATCTGTTCGCGAACGATGTCTACGCCGGTAACCATCTCTGTCACAGGGTGCTCAACCTGAACGCGGGTGTTCATTTCCATGAAATAAAAATTGTTGCTTTTGTCGACCAGAAATTCAATCGTGCCGACGCTGTTGTATCCGACCGCCTTGGCAGCCCTGACAGCGGCATCCCCCATCGCCTTTCTGATTTCAGGTGTCACGACGGTAGAAGGGGCCTCTTCAATCAGCTTTTGGTGGCGGCGCTGGATTGAACAGTCGCGCACGCCC
>CAZUGI010000177.1:0-4128 GCA_964619855.1 uncultured Geobacter sp.
GTCGAATGACGGCATGATAACCTCCCAATCTAATTAAACACGGAGACTCTGAGACACTGAGAAAACCAAAATAAACATGAAGTTTCCGAGATATTGTTCTGATAAGTTCTCCGTGTCTCTGTGCCTCTGTGTTATCAAATAGTATTTGATTACGGTTTTATGACTTCGACCCCTTCCGGGATTTTGAAGTTGAATTTACCATTGTCCAGCCCCTTGTTTACCCGCACGCGGCTGTAGTCGATCCGGGTCTGATTGCCGCCTGCGTCATGTACAACCGAGGAGAGCACCGGGAAAAGGTCTTTCACATCGCCGTCGGCCAGAAACTGCTCAACCGCTTCCGCCGATATGGTCAACTGGAGTCTGGCGAGGACCGGGCTTGCTTTTTTGGGGATCAGTTCCAGCTGGTGGTTGCCCAGCCTGTCCTGGGGCTCTTTGGAAAATGCAACCGTGAAGTCGCGGGAAACGTGGCCGAGGCCAGTCAGGTACGACAGGGCGATCGAGTTGCCACCCTTGAACATGTCGGCCACATTGTTGACCATGACCTGTTTGTTTTCGGGGAGGTAAAACCAGACCTGTTTGCCGTTGGAAACGATCTGCTGTTTCGGTTTTGCGTAGTTGAAGCGGAACATGGCGGTGGCTGAGGCTGGGCGTTTCAGAAATACCTCTCCACTCCCTTTCTGCTCACGGTTGACGGAGGCAATGGTCGTCTTTTGTGAGAAGTCGGCCTGAACATCCTGCAGCCCGGCATAACCCTTCTCAAGCGCAGCCACAACGTCTTTGAGAGCGGCAGGCTTTCCGGCGGACAGGCCGGCTCCCGCTGTTCCAAGTACAAAAACCGCTGTCAGCAGCAATAAGGTGTATTTTCTCAATGTCATCAACGCGGCTGGTTACGTTCCGAAGGCTTGACAACCTGCACTCCGGGCGGAATCATAAAAGAAAATTCGCTTTGCGACAGACGGGTGTTGATCCTGATATTGCCAAACTCCATGGTTGTACTGTTTCCTTCCTGATCGTCAACTGTTGTTGAAAGAATTGGAAACAGATCAGATGGAGGTGCGGCGAAAGGCTGCGTGGATGCGAACGGGGGTTGCGAACCAAGCGGAGGCCTGCTGATGGGTGCCTGGTAAGCGGGGCGGGAAGGCGTCGGAGTCGTTGTGGTCGCCGGCTGGTTCTTTGAGGCGACATAAGCCAGCACGCAGTCCCGGCTGACAGCCAGAAGGATCCGGCGGGTGTTGAGCATGGCCCGGCGCGGATTCAGCTCCAGGATGTAATTGCCGGCAGCATCGTACATCCCCCCGGCAAAATTGATCTGGAAGTCTCTTGATATGCGCCCGAGTCCCTGCAGGAAATTTACGGCGTTATCCCGATCCGGATTGAAGCCGGGACGGTTGTAGATAAAACTTACGTCACTCAGGATAACCTCCCTGTTTTCAGGATGGTAAATCCAGAGGGAACTGCCGTCACTTACAATCTCCTGCTGGTAGGGACGATAGTACGCAAAACGGTACATGAGCGGTGAATTAGAGGTTGCCAGTTTAACAGCCACCTGGCCGTCGCCCCTCATTTCCCGTCGCTCTTTTGCCAGTGTGGTGCGCTGGAAAAAATCCGCCGTGAAGTCGCTGACAGGCAGCTGGCCGCCGGAGTCAGCTTTAAACGACTTTTCGACCGTGGCAATCACGTCGTTCAGTCCGACTTTTACCTGCTGGGCGGCAAATGACTGGCTACAGAGAAAGGAAAGCGCCAGTGCTGCAATCGTGGCGATTGATCGTTTCATGGAGTTACCCCTTTATGCTGAATATCAAGCTGGGCCAACGATTTTCGATTCTGCCACAAGCGTGCCTCTATCGCAACCGTTTCAATTGGCAGAGGTCCAAAAACATGTATCCGTTTGTACGATCCATCCGGCTCATGCCAGGGCGGCGGCATCGGCAACAAAGACAACCTGACCGTCACCGGTAATGGTAGCCCCGTTTATTCCCCGCAAGCGGGAGAGCGGCAGGCCAAGGGGGCGGACAAATATCTCCTGCTGACCGCACAGGCGGTCTGCAAGAAAAATGACCGGACCAGCGCCAGTTTCACACAGAACCGCCGGAATAAAAGGAGTATCAGGATCGGCCTGCAGAGATTGTCCCAGAATACGGTTCAGGTTTCTAGCCGGCACAGATGAGCCTTCGACCATAACGGTCTGTTGTCCGGCATTTTCCTCAATCTCGTACGGGGTCAGCTCCAGCGTGCGTCTGACTGCATTGACCGGGAACGCGATATCAATTGTGCCGCTTTTCACCAGGAGGGCGTTGATTATTGAGACAGTAATCGGCAATCTCAGTATAAAGCTGCTCCCGCGACCTGTTTCCGACTGGATGATCAGTACTCCGCCCAGAGAGTGTACGGTCGTGCGGACAGCATCCATGCCGACGCCTCGACCAGAGATGTCGCTGACCGTCTCGGCGGTGGAGAAGCCCGGGGCACATACCAGCATGAAGGCGTCCTGCCGGGACATCTCTGACGCCTGCTCCGCACTGATGAGACCTTTTTCGACAGCCTTGGACTTGAGGCGCTCCGGGTCCATTCCGCTGCCGTCATCTTCAGTCACAATATCAACGTGATCCTTATCGCGGGTCAAGGTCAGCCGGATGTGACCGTTATAAGGTTTTCCGGCCGCTACACGCTCATCCGGAGTTTCCATGCCGTGATCCACGGCATTGCGCAGGATATGGACCAGCGGTTCGGCCAACTCCTCCAGGATGCCGCGGTCGAGCTCTATCTCTCTTCCCTCCAGATGGAAAGTGATCTCCTTGCTCTGTTTACGGGCCAGATCGCGGACAAGTCTTGGAAATCTTTCGGCAATGAAGGCAAATGGGAGCATGCGGGCTTTAAAAACTTCATCGCGCAGGTCCCGCAGCAGGCCGGTCAACTGGTGGATGGGGTTTTCAAAATCGCGAGCTCCGAGCCGGCGGGTGCATTCAACCAGTCGGTAGCGGTTCGTGATCAATTCACCGGTAATGTTAACCAGGCGGTCCAGGGTCTCTGTTTTAACGCGGACAGTCTTGAATGAGTCCGACTGGCGGAAATGATGAGTGGCAGGTTGCGGGCCGGATCCGGCGGTATCCTGCTTTGCCGGGGCGTCACCACGCTGTACGTCAGGGGTAAATCTGGCAAGTCTCTCTGCCAGTTCAATCGCTTCCGGAATGGTTTCATCCCCCGATTCCACCTGGGAGACCATTTCCGTCAGGGCATCTGCTGACTCGAGCAGAAGATCGACCAGTTCCGGCGCAGTCGGCAGTTCGCCGCTTCGTACCCGGCTCAGCTGGTCTTCCATGACGTGGGCCAGAGCGGTGATCGCACTATAGCCCATTGTGGCAGCCATCCCCTTTAGGGAATGGGCGTGCCGGAAGAGCTCGTCGATGGCACCCTTGTCCTCGCCGACTTCTTCAATCCGGACAATAAGCTCGCTAAAGGCGCTCAGATGCCCACGGGCTTCAGAAACGAACAGATCCCGGTACTGGGACATGTCCATGGGTCACTCTCCCAGGCTTTCCAGTATTTCGATAACTTTTTCCGGAGTGAACGGTTTCTGGATAAAGGCCTTGGCCCCCAGATCCAGTGCTTTCTGCATAACCTGCTCCAGTCCGATGGCTGAGCAGGCCACTACGGAAGTCTGCGGGCGGGCCCTTATGATCGACTCCAGCAGGTCAAGTCCGTTTGAGTCCGGCAGAATAATGTCAAGCAGTATCAGGTCCGGATTATGGGTATGCAGGTTTTTCATGGCTTCTATGCCGCTGGCCGCTTCCGCCACCACGACATAACCCTTTTCCTTGACGATTCCACGCAGGATGTTACGCATGAAAAGGGAGTCATCTACGATCATAACGGTCCGATTCATTTATATGCCCTCCGTTCTAACCCTTGAGTTTGCTGAGAAGCAGTTCGTTCACAACAGTAGGATTGGCCTTGCCTTTACTGGCTTTCATGACCTTGCCGACAAAAAAGCCGAATACCTTTTCCTTGCCGCCGCGATACTCCTCCACCTGCCCGGCCTTAGCAGCCATTATTTCCTCAATTATGGCCTCGATTGCTCCGCTGTCGGATACCTAAACCAGGCACTTCACATTAACTATGGCCTGCGGG
>CAZUGI010000178.1:0-4122 GCA_964619855.1 uncultured Geobacter sp.
CGCCAGCATCATGGCAATTTCGATGTTCTCGATTGCGGTCAAACCCTGCAGAAGATTAAAAAACTGGAACACGAAACCGACCTGTTTACCTCGCAGGCTGGCCAGTTCATTGTTTAACATGCGACTTATTTCATTGTCGCCGATATAAACTTTTCCGTCGCTTGGCCGGTCAAGTCCGCCAATCAGGTGCATGAGTGTGCTTTTGCCATGGCCGGACGGACCGACGATGCAGGTGAAAGAACCTTGCGAAATATTCAGGGAGACATCTTTAAGGGCGGTAGTAGTGATTTCACCTATCGTATAGGACTTGGCGGCGTGTTCCGTACGGATGATGTTATTCATAGCTGATCGCCTCCACCGGCGTCAGACGCGCCGCCCGCCAGGCCGGGTAGAGTCCGGCCATGACAGCTATGATTGCTGAAAACAGAATTGATGCGGCTATGATCTTTGGATCAAGCAGCGAACCGCTACCGGAGCCTTTGACCATGGTGGTGAATGCGTTTTGGGTTATGTACGGTGCTGCAGCGGAAGCGGCCAGCAAACCGGTAATTACGCCAATTACTCCTACGATAATCCCGTAGAGACCTGATTCCAGCATGAACAGTCCGAATATCATACGCTGACTAGCCCCGAGCGCTTGAAGAATCCCGATTTCGCGCTTCCGTTCATAGGCGGCTGCCATCATCGTATTAACAATGCCGAAGGCCGCAGCCAGCACCGCAACTGCAGCGATCAGCTGCAAAGTGATGTTGACGGTGCCGACAATACCCAGCACCGACTTGAGCATCTGCTTGTCGGAGACCACCCCCAGACCGGTTGCTACCCGGATCTGCTCGATATACCCCTCTGACTGGTCAAGATTTTCTGTTCGGATCGCCGCATAAGATACTTTGTCCGAGGACTTGAACAGCCGCTGGGCTACCGGAAGAGAAAGGAACAGAGTTGCATCGTCCCGCCCTCCTGTTTCTCCGAGGACTCCCAGAACAGTGAGTTTTTCACCACGGATGATAACGGTCCCTCCCGGCTTGAGGTTGAACTGGCGAGCCGCTACTGCGCCGAGAACGGCACCGGATTCCTCCGCAGAGCTGAAGTAGGCACCCTGACTGACACTCCAGCGCTTGAAGGCCAGTGTTGCAGCCGGCTCGATGCCACTGACCGTAACCGGCTTATTGTTGATGGCGGTCTGCTGGGCCAGAAAGGGGACCACGGTCAGCCCTTTAATGGCACGGATACTTGCGATCTCCGCTGCGGAGATGTTGGTCGGCATCTGGTCGCCGGTCAGGATCGAGAGCTGTTCGTAGCCGCACGACCCCTTCGGAATTACCAGCAGATTGGCGCCAAGCGCCGCCGTTTCACGATGTATTTCGCGTTTGAGATTGCCCCCCATTGCCATGAAAGTAACAAAGGAGGCGATACCGATAGTTATGCCGAGCAGCGTGAAGACGAGCCGTCCCTTGCGCCTGGTAATATTTTTGAAGACAAGTTTGACCGGTGTCATTTAGCCCCCGATCTTGTGGTTTCGTACTACCTTGATGCTTGAGGCGGAAAACAGGAGTCCATCATTCGTCTTAATAAAACTGCCGCTGACCAGAACTTCGTCACCCTGCTTGGGGATGATGCCCTGACTCTTGACCGGAAGATAAATCTTGTTGCAGTTTGGCGTATTGCACTTCAGCTCTTTAAGGTCGAAAATGCCGAATACACTCGGGTCCTGCGGGGATGTCCCGGCCGTAATACCGGTGACCGTTATCGTGCCGCTGTAGGCAGAGGGATCGGCGGCGAGCTGATTGACCTGAAGGGCGTTAGCATCTCCTCTGAAGAAAAGTGCGTATGACAGTGCGATGCCGACGAGCAGGGCGGCGGCAAAATAGATATTCTTTTTCATTGGATCTCCTGTGAGTTATGCATGAGTAGCCGTTACCGCGCAGAGATGCATGGCAGGGCACATATCATGTCAAAATAGTAGGTAATAACGGTTTGACGTTCCGGGTTTACGTCAGGATAATTCAGGGGGGTAGTCTATCGCCTTGAAATATTCTAGAGGAGGTACTTTGACTAGAGTGTTAAATAATGAAGTGCCGTGGAAACCATTGTTGGCAGGTTGTTCTGAATACGGGGGCAGTACAAAGGATAGACAGGAAATACACTGACAGTTCGGTTTAGAACAGGGGGCATCAAGTGGCAAGTTCGTTTTTTCTGCATCGGCCTCGCAACAAGCCGAAGTGCTTCCTTCCTGCAAAAGTGACGCAACCGTTGCGCCAACGCCACTCGTAAACACAAGCAAAATTACGAGTAGTAAAAGTGCTGAAATAAAACGAAATTGAATCATGGTGTGATCATACCCAAACAGTTTCTTTCATGTCAAGACACTTGATCAGGGCCGGGGGAAAGAGACTCCGTCACAGGCAACCGGATGAAGAACACTGTGCCCTGCCGGGAAGTCGAACGGAGGGCTATGCTGCCGCCATGCTGTTCAATAATCTGCTTTACCACGTACATGCCTAGTCCGGTGCCCTTACCCGGCTCCTTGGTAGTGAAAAACGGTTCGAAGATCTTATCGATATTTTCCTGAGAAATTCCATGTCCGGTGTCGGCTATTTCGATCTCAATAGAATCGGAATCCTTCAAAACCTCACTCCTTATTCTGAGCACTCCTCCGCTTTCCATCGCGTGTGAAGCGTTGATCACCAGATTGGTAATCACTTGCTCCAACATGACGCGATCACCATGAACGCAGGTGGTGCCGGAAAAAAGTTCGAGCTTGACCTCAAGTTTTTTGAGCATGCCGCTTTCGGTCATGAGGCCAATAACACGCTGCAACAGGGCATCAATGTAAAGCTTTGAAAAAGCGGGTGGCTGAGGATGACCGATGGTCAACAGATTTTTACCGAAGGAGGTTAGTCTCTGAATAAGCGGGGGCATGCTCTTGGCAAACTTCTGCATTATTTCAGGTGAAGGGTTCGGTCCTTGTACCATATCAGAAAAGAGCAGCATGCTGGTCAGGGTATTGTTCAGCTCATGGCCTATGCTTGCTGCAATAGTGGCTACCATCTGCTGCCGTTCTGCCTCTATCAGACGTTCCTGGAATGCAATTTTTTCCAGATGCTGCCGTTCAATACGAAGGGTAGCCTGCCTGAATACCCCGAACAGAAGCAGATACAAAATTAAAAAACCGGACGACGTAGCAAGCCAGACCATGCGTTTCTGGCGATAGACATCATCAAGAAGACTGCCCAGACCCTGATAAACTTCAACAACAGCAATTACATCTCCACCGACAACAAGCCTGATAGGGACATAGAGCTCCAGCAATGTGCCATGATGTTTTTCGGAAGCTTGCTCTTTCTTCTCCAGACCGCTTAATTCTGACGTAATGTTCCCTTTGAGAGCATCTTCAAGCTCATGGTTATCCCTGAATACTTGACCTACCAGTCCTGGATCGTCAGACCAGACTATCTGGCGCTCTCTGTTCCAGAACTTGGCTCTTACAACCTGTGGGCCCAGCACAATCCTTTCGATTTTACCCTTAAATATTTTGTAATCGTTTCCGTACTGTGGGGTACTCAACTCAATTGGTGAAAATTCAGTTGTTATGACCTTGGATATATATTCTGCCGATAACTGGCGACTCCGCTCCAGCATATTCTGTTCTATGGAGCTGGTGACAAGCAGACCAAACAGCAGACCGAACAACACAAGTGCACATAGACTTATGAGCGAAAAACGCCGGAGCGGAGTAAAAGCAGATAGTTTGGATGAATTGATCATAATTTTATTGGATAGTGCTCCAGACAACTCCGGATTAACAATTATTTACCGCCGCCGTAACTATGCAGTCCTGACAGGAGAAGATTGACACCCAGATAGCAGAACAGGGTGGCGGTAAACCCGATTATAGAGAGCCAGGCGGCGCGTTTGCCGACCCACCCCTTTGTAATACGGGCATGCAGAAAGGCAGCATATACGAACCAGACAATCAGGGACCAGGTCTCTTTAGGATCCCAGCTCCAGTAGGTGCCCCAGGCGTAGTTGGCCCAGGCGGCGCCAGTGATGATCCCGAGTGTAAGCAGGGGGAAGCCGATCATGATGGCACGGTAGTTCAGGTCCTCCAGTATCTTGATC
>CAZUGI010000179.1:0-4094 GCA_964619855.1 uncultured Geobacter sp.
GTGTGAGTACGGCCGCTTTTGCTGCGACTACTTTTGGGTCGGGCGGTGTTTTAAGGAACGGCTGGCTTCGGCAGCGGGGAAATGATTATCCAGTACACCCTGAATGGCAGCGATGCCGTGAATTTTGCGGCAGAGGGCATTAATCTTTCAGACATACCTTTTTTCAATAATGTTCTGGGAGCAAAAGCAGCGGGGGTTATCTGGAGCCAGGGAAAGCTCCGGCGTGGAACAAAGGGGCTGAATGGAGAGGTCAAGCTGGAGGTAAAGCAGCTCGAATTCTCCGGAGTCAGGCTGGGGAGTTTTCCGCTGCCGGACACCTCCGGTCTCAAAACTCAGGGGATAGTCAAGGTTTCCGACGGCAGGCCAAGGCTGGAAAGTCTGACGCTCGAAGGTGACGGTATTTATATGCGGTTGTCAGGGGATCTTCCCTCCGGGGCAAACGCAGGCACGGCGCCGCTCAATATGAGTCTGGAGATTATGCCCAGGGCAGAGTTTCTGGAAAAGCAGAAGCTGGTATTTCTGCTGCTGACAAAATTCATGACATCACCCGGTGTCTACAGGCTGCCGGTCAGGGGTACGCTGCTAAAACCGGAGGTTATCTAGTCAATGCAAAGAGGTGCTGGCATGGCGCTCAAGCTTGGAGAAATGCTGCTACACGAAAAGCTCATCACTGAGGAACAGCTTGATGAGGCGTTGAAATGTCAGGTCATTTTCGGGATCAGACTTGGCAGCAGTTTGATAGAGCTGGGTTTTATAAGTGAAGAGCAACTTTCACGTTTCCTCGGTAGCAAGTTGGGGGTGCCGTACGCCAATCCCAAGTCTATGACTTCGGTATCTCCCGAGGTGTTGGCACTTATTCCTCGGGAACTTGCCGAAAAATACCGAGTATTCCCGCTTACGTTGGAAAAACGCTGCCTGAGCCTGGTCATGTCAGATCCGGCGGACTTCGCTGCCATCGACGAGATCTCTTTTGCCACCGGCTACCGGGTTCAGCCGTTGATCGCCCCGGATATCCGGATTGCCTATGCCCTCGAAAAATTCTACAACGTGAAGAGAGATTCCAGATATTTAAGGGTTTCTGGCTCGCTGCACGGCATGAGGCGCCAACCAAAGCCGACCGCCATGGAAGCTGCAACTGCTTCGGCTCGGGTCTGTAAAGAACCGAAAAAAGAGAATATTGAAGTTTCTTTCACCCGTGAAGATGGCGAACTCCTTCACATAGAGATCCCGGCCGAGTTCGAAGGTTTCGGTGTCTTGCCGGATCTGCCGGATGAGAAAGTTGATTCCAAGGCAAAAACAATCTCACGCTACTCTATTGACCGGCTTTCCACTGATTTCGCCACCGCCCAGACGCGGGATGAGATTGCAGACACCTTCATCAAGTACCTGGGGCAGGAATTCAGCCACGGAGCTCTGTTTATAGTGCGGGGCAACAGTGCCGTCGGCTGGCGTGGAATTTCAAATAACAAGAAGATTGAGGGTTTTGAACAGTTGAGCATAGCATTGGAAAAGCCTTCGGTGATCAGGGATATTGTTGCATCCAAACAGTTTTCAATGGGCTCGTTGATTAATACCCCTGAAAACTCAAAGATTCTCAAAGCCTTCGAAGTTTCACAAATGACCCCACTCTTGGTGGTTCCGGTCGTCATGCTCAAGAAGGTTGTCGCAGCTGTCATTGTTTCGGCTGATATGGAGGCGCTCGGCAAACGTCTGCTGGAACTGCAGAAGCTGGTTCACAAGTCATCGCTGGCCTTCGAGATGCTTATCATAAAAAATAAGATACTGATGACATGAAGACAGGCTTGATGGGTGGTACATTCAATCCGATCCATAATGCCCACCTGCAGATAGCGGAGGAAGCTCGGCTGGCTGAGCGTCTGGATCGGGTGATGTTCATACCGGCAGCTGACCCGCCTCACAAGGCACTGGCAGGGGATGTGCCGTTTGACGTGCGCTGCCGGATGGTTGATCTGGCGATCGCAGGCTCTCCGCACTTTGAACTGTCCACCATTGAGGGTGAGCGGATCGGGAAGTCCTATTCAGTCGATACCATCAACGCATTCAGGGATCACGCGCCGGAGGACGACCTGTTCTTCATTATCGGAGGCGACTCTTTTCTGGAAATCGGTCTATGGCATCGTTATGCATCCATCTTTCGGTCCTGCAGTCTGATCGTCATCGAACGGCCCGGTTACGAAATCATTGATCCGTTCAATGCTCTGCCGGTTGCCATCCGGGGGGAGTTCCTTTATGATGCGGAGCCTCGCAGGCTGTCACATAACTCCGGTCATTCCGTACGTTTTGTGCATGGAACGCCTCAGGATATATCGTCAACCGAAATCCGCCGGTTTGCCTCAGCCGGAAAAAGCATATCTCATCTTGTTCCATCAGGCGTAGCGGCCTATATTTCGCAACAAAGGATCTATTCATAATGCCAGTCAAAAAAACCAAAGCAGTTGAAAAAACAAGTCTTTCTGCCAGTGAACGGGCCCTGAAATGTGCCGAACTGGCTTTTGACAAAAAAGCCTTTGACATTCGGGTTCGTGACATTTCACGGGTCTCGTCGATTGCCGATTACATGGTGATCATCTCCGGAGCATCTGACAAGCAGAATCAGGCCATTGCGGACAGCATCCGCACCGGCCTGAAAAAATTCGGCAAGATTAACAATATCGAGGGTGCTACGGACGGCAAATGGATCGTCATGGATTACGGTGATGTACTGGTGCATATATTCCATGATCAGCTCCGTCGTTATTATGATCTCGACGGCCTGTGGGGCACTGCTCCCGAATTGGAGCTGTCGGCGGAGATAAGGGCGGCCCGCAAGGACACCGATTTTTGAAAATCAGGGTTTTGTGGGTGGGCAAAAGCCGCGACACCTGGGTCAGGGAAGCTATTGACGAATACGCCGGGCGGATCAGACGCTATGCTCCGCTTGAGCTGATCGATATTCGCGACGAAAAGGGTGCCGGGGCGGAGGAGATGCGCCGCCGGGAGCGCCAGCGGCTGGAGAAGCAGATTCCTGCAAATGCCACCCTCATTCTTCTGGATGAGCGGGGTGAGCAGATGGATTCGCCCGGTCTGGCGACATTCATCGGACGACGGAGGGACGGCGGAGCGGGGGAAGTAGTCTTCGTCATCGGCGGCGCCTACGGTTTTTCCGAGGATTTCCGCCAGCGGGGCAAACTGCTGTCATTGTCCCGGATGACCTTCACTCACCAGATGGTGCGCCCCTTCCTGCTGGAGCAGATCTACCGGGCGTTTACGATACTAAACGGAGAACCATACCACCATTGATCCGAAAGGATGAACCCTTGAAAAAACCACTTCTTCTGATGATTCTAGACGGCTGGGGGATTAACCGCAACCCCGCCCACAACGCCGTTACCCTGGCAAAAACTCCTCACCTGACCAAATATCTGTCCGCATATCCGCACGCCGAGCTCAGCTGCTCCGGTATGGCGGTCGGTCTGCCGGAAGGACAGATGGGCAACTCCGAAGTCGGGCATCTGAATATCGGCGCCGGCCGGGTCGTCTACCAAGAGCTGACCCGCGTCACCAAGTCCATTCTGGATGGTGATTTTTTCAGCAACCCGACCCTGCTGGATTGCATTGCCAGGGTCAAGGCCAGCGGCGGCAGGCTGCACCTCTCCGGCCTGCTCTCGGACGGCGGGGTACATTCCCATAACACACATCTCTACGCTCTGCTGGAGCTGGCAAAACGTGAAGGAGTACGGGATGTTTTTATCCACTGCCTGCTGGATGGCCGCGATACGCCCCCTCAGAGCGGTGCCGAATATCTGGCGCAGCTGGAAGCGGAGATTGCGCGGATCGGGGTCGGTACAATCGCGACGGTGATGGGGCGCTACTACGCCATGGACCGCGACAATCGCTGGGAGCGGGTCGAGCAGGCTTATAATGCCATAGTCTGCGGCCGGGGCGAGATGCGCGCCTCCGCAGAAGATGCCGTCCAACAGAGCTATGCCGCCGGGGTGCATGAAGAAATTGTCGTTCCGGTCGTTGTCACAGAAAAATCCCCACCGAATGACGGACGCGGATTCCCCTTCTCAAACTTTCCAAGTCAATCTTTC
>CAZUGI010000180.1:0-3981 GCA_964619855.1 uncultured Geobacter sp.
TTGATGACCACGATCGGCTTCAGCCCAAGATCCAGAGATTTCTTCAATACAAAACGGGTTTGAGGCATCGGTCCGTCCAGCGCGTCCACCAGCAGCAGGACGGAGTCCACCATCTTGAGGACCCGCTCGACTTCACCGCCGAAATCGGCATGCCCGGGTGTGTCAACAATGTTTATCTTGTAAGGGCCGTGGTGTATGGAGAGGTTTTTGGCCAGAATGGTGATTCCGCGCTCTTTTTCAAGGTCGTTGGAGTCCATGACCCGCTCGGTGATGGCCTCATTCTCGCGGTACACTCCGGAATGTTTGAGCATTGCGTCTACGAGCGTGGTCTTGCCGTGGTCAACGTGGGCGATGATAGCGATGTTTCTGATTCGTTCCTGCATGGGTAAAGCTCCTGTCTATGTTTCCGGTTTGATTTCGCGTTCAGGCCAAGGCCGCGAGGAATCGACGACACAGGCGTACATTGAAGGTACGTCGAGGAGACGATGACAAGCTAACGCCGGAATGGGCGCGAATGCAAAGCGGAGTAAAAATAAAACGACGGGCATTGCTGCCCGTCGAAGGTTCGACAATATGTCAGATTTTTGTTGGTATGGCAAGTATTTACTTGTTGTGGCCAGCTGAAGGCCCGGTGTGCCCTTGACCTGACGGCCGGACCCCTATTTTTCGGCCAGAACCCGGCGAACCTCTGATTCAAGCGCGTTGAGCTGACTGCTACCGTCGGCAGCAACACAGAGGTGGTGACGCTTGGAGTCAAACAGAAGCAGGTGATGTTCCGAACCCTGAACGGTTGCGGATTTTAATCCACCCACGCCGAACTGGGAAGCGATTTGACTGGCAAAAAGTGCCAGATAGAGTCCATGTGCACCCAGAAGTTCAGCCTTGTAAGAAGTATCGTCAACAACCTGACCTTCTTTGGTTATGATAACCGCCAGCTCCACGCCGGAAATGGCCTTAAGTTTGCTGTTGATGTCGCTCATGCCGCTACCCTCTCTTAAAGACCTGTCATCGGCAGGTTGAGTTTTTTGTAATCTGATTTTTGATTCGTCCATACGACGAAGTGCCTCAAGGATTAAAAAACCCACGGACTGTTCAATTGTCCGGCTGGTGGTTGCCAGCTTTGGCTCGCTACGGAAAGTACCGCCCACCCAGTTCATGATGGCATAGAAGGCCTCTTCGCCGTCGGCTTCTCCCTGTTCGGCATGTATGATGTCGCCATCGCGGAAAAAGACCATGCCGCTATGGCCAAGGTGCTCCACAACCAGACATCCCGAGTATCTATTGGTGCCTTTGACCTGAATGATGTCGGCCAGCGACATTCCGCTGACAGCGCCGACAAAACCGCTTTGCTCCAATGAATGTGCAGGTTGACCCATGACGATACGACTCCTGATTACAATATGTTCAACCGTTGTATCGGCTTTGTCAGTTTAATTAAGTTACCACACCATAAATCAAATAAAGCTAAATATCAAAACATTTTTTTATAATAAATGCTGATTCAATAGTACGATATTATTATGAAATAATTCTGAAGTAAGTTTGTATGGATTATACATTACGGGGGCGGACTGCAATCTGTAAAACGATAATTCCCGCATCTAATCTAATTTCAGTTTTCCGGTTATTGCGTTCAGTGGTCGTGATATCCCATTACTACCAGCAGGCAGCTGCCGTCGGCAATGACGTTAACTCCCTGCTGGCGGCAGAGAGCCACCGCTTCGGGATGTTCGGCGCCCGGCTGCATCCAGATGTTCCTGATTCCTTTTTCAATTGCCAACGGCACCAGCTTTGCTGTCACTGCGGGCGGCGTGATCATGGAGATGCTTGCCACGCTGTCAGGAAGATCCGTGATCGTGGCTATGCAGTTAATCCCTTCTATTGCCCTTTCTGCCGGATTAACCGGTACAACACTTTTGCCGTTTTGCAGGTAGCAGCGCAGTACTTTGTTACCGTATTTATCACGGTTAGCCGAAGCGCCGATAACTCCGAAGGCCGAAGAGGCCAGAAATGTTTCGATCTGTTGCTGGATTGTCATACTTTATTCTCCGTTTGGTCGATTTATTCCCGTACCTGTCCGTCCCCATAGACAATAAACTTTGTTGTTGTCAGATCCTCCAGTCCCATCGGGCCAAAGGAGTGCAGCTTGGTGGTGGATATGCCGATTTCCGCCCCCAGGCCGAGCTGGCCGCCGTCGGAAAAGCGGGTCGAGGCGTTGACCATCACGCAGGAGGAGTTGACCTCGCGGATGAAACGCTGGGCGCGGCTGTAGTCGCCGGTGATGATCGATTCGGTGTGCAGCGAACAGTATTGATTGATGTGGGCAATGGCGGCGTCCATATCGTTCACGACACGGCAGGCCAGGATCAGCCCCAGGTATTCGGCATACCAATCCTCTTCCGTTGCCGGCGTAGCGATCGGCGCGTAGTTGCGGAACGTATCATCACCGCGCAGCTCCACACCCAGTGCAGTCAGCGTGGCGGCAATCCGCGGAATGAATTCGGCGGCTACATCCTTGTGGATCAGCAGGGTTTCCAGGGCATTGCAGACGCCGGGGCGCTGGGTCTTGCTGTTGATGATGATCTGTTCGGCCTTGTTGAAATCGGCCGATTGGTCGACAAAGATATGGCAGACCCCCTTGTAATGCTTGATGACCGGAATGCGTGAATTTTCGACCACAAAGCGGATCAGGCTTTCGCCACCGCGCGGGATGATCAGGTCGATAAACTCTTCCTGCTTGAGCATCTCCAGTACCCCTTCGCGCTCGGTGAAGGGGATCAGCGACAGGGCAGCTTCAGGAACGGCCATTTCTTTCATCACCCCCTGCAGAACTGCTGCGATAGCCAGGTTGGAATGGATCGCCTCCGATCCGCCTCTCAGGATAACGGCATTGCCTGCCTTGAGACAGAGGGCGGCTGCATCGGCGGTCACATTGGGGCGCGACTCGTAGATAATACCGATCGTGCCGAGCGGGATGCGCATCTTGCCGACCATCAGGTCATTTGGCCTTTTTCGCATCTGTGCGATCTCTCCGACCGGATCCGGCAGGGCTGCCACTTCCCTCAGAGAGCCGGCAATGCCGCCGATCCGTTTTTCGTCAAGCATCAACCGGTCCAGCATGGCAGCAGACAACCCCTTCTGGCGTCCGGTTTCCAGGTCCTTCCCATTTTCTTCAATCAGATGTGTTGTCCAGGTTTCCAGAGCGTCAGCCATTTTGATCAGCAGCTCATTTTTTACGCCGGTTGGAAGTTGAGCCATTACCAGTGAGGCCTGGCGGGCATCCCGGGCTATTTTTCTGACCTTGTCTGCAGTATTCATATTCAACTCCGCGGGTTCGCATTCATTTTGCAAAAAAATGTTCGTCTTCGGCGGATTCTACCCAAAGCAAGGATGAGCTTCAAGAAAATACGGATGGAACACTTATGAGCACGTCCTAAATACTTGCATGGATAGTACAAAAGAAGTAGATTCTCACAACTACCGTATTAAACTGTGACATCAGGAACAAGGAGCGCGACAAATATGCGGAAAATTTTGCCGGCATTGCCGACTCTATGCATGGTTGCCCTGTTAGTCATGTTTCCAGACAGAAGTCCTGCTTCTGAGACGGTCCGGATAAACGGATCCGGAAGCGCCCTGGATATGTTGAAGCCGCTGGTTGAGGCGTATCGGAAAAATAGTCGAGAGATCCAGATTGAAATGGGAAAGCCGCTTGGCAGTTCCGGCGCCATTAAGGCACTGTTGGCCGATGCTCTGGATGTGGTTGTCAGCAGCAGAACTCTCAAGCCTGAGGAGATTGCAAAAGGGGCTCAAGCCAGGGAGTACGGGCGGACGGCGCTGGCAATCATAACCGAAAAGAAAGTTAACAAGCGTAACATCACCACCAAGGAGCTTGAAGAGATCTATGCTGGTAAACCAGCCCACTTGCAGAGTGGTGAAAAAATCCGCTTGGTGCTGAGACCCAGAGAGGACATGGACACT
>CAZUGI010000181.1:0-3946 GCA_964619855.1 uncultured Geobacter sp.
CCACCGCTTGTCGCCCGGCGCCGCGCTATTGCCGTTCCGGGCGTTCCGGTTGTCAGCACGGGATAACCCTGCTTGTCCAGCAGTAATGCCGCTATGTTCAGAATCGCGGCTTCATCTTCCACCTGATCGATTGTTTCCTGACCGCGCGGAGCCGGTGCATTCACCGTTTTCATCTGTGTCTCGCCGGAAGCATCCGCATGTCTTGGCAGATAGATCGAGAAGCTCGTGCCCTGTCCCGTTTCGCTCTGGACGGTGATGAAGCCGTTATTCTGCCTGACGGCACCATAGACCGTGGCAAGGCCTAAACCGGTCCCCTCACCGACCCCCTTGGTGGTGAAGAACGGCTCAAAAATGTGGGGAAGCGTTTCCCTGTCTATTCCCTTGCCGTCGTCGCTTACCATAAGCCGCACATAGTGCCCTGGTATCGCTTCCGGATTGGCGGCACAGAAATTGACATCGATGATGCGGTTTTCCGTTTCGATGCTAAGTCGTCCGGTATCGGCAATGGCGTCCCGGGCGTTGACGCAGAGGTTGGCCATAATCTGGTCGATCTGCGAGGGATCCATTTTGACCGGCCAGAGTCCGGACGCCGGTTGCCAGTTGAGTTTGATATCCTCACCGATCAGCCGCTGCAGCATCTTCAACATCGATGTTATTGCGTCATTGAGATCCAACTCTTTCGGTAGGATTGTCTGCTTGCGGGCAAAGGCCAGCAGCTGCCGGGTCAGGTCGGCGGAACGTTGGGCCGTTTTGCTGATTTCCTTCAGGTCAGTCACAAGTGGATGATCCGGTTCGATATGCATCAGCCCCAGCTCGGCGTGGCCGAGAATAACGCTCAGCATGTTGTTAAAGTCGTGGGCCACGCCGCCCGCCAGGCGACCGATCGACTCCATCTTCTGGGCCTGCTGGAGCTGCTCTTCAATTCTGATCTGTTCGCTGATGTCCCGTAGGAACACCACCAACTCTTCCGGTTCGTCAGCACGGTACTGAACGCTGACCTCCACATCGTAGCTGCTGCAGTCTTTTCTCATGTGACGCGACTTGAACCGGTCCCGTCCGGCTTCCATAACCTTACGGATGTGGGCCTCCGTATCCTCCCTTGATTCCCGGGCATCAAGGTCTGTTGCATGCATGTTCAGTAGTTCCTGCTCGCTGTAGCCGCTCATGCGGCAGTAAGCTTCGTTCACCTCCAGCAGTCGCCCCTCTGTGTTGACCAGCCAGAAACCGTCCATGGCCGACTGCAGGATGGCGTGGTGTTTCTGTAAGAGTTTGAGTCGTTCCGCTTCAGCCTGCTTGAGTTCAGTAACATCAGCAACCAGCACGAAGAAGCCGTGTACTTTGCCGTCAACCATATCCGGGATATAATGGGCCCAGGAGTAGCCGATTTCGCCGGAAGGCTTCACCAGTGTCCGTTCAAAGCGCTGCGTTTCTCCCTGCAAGGCCCTGCGTATGTACTGCTCATTCTTGTGAAACAGCTCTTCACCCATCATTTCCTGAATGGTGGTACCAATCATCTGTTCAGTTGTCCTTCCGAACCATTCCAGGTATGCCTTATTGGCATAGCCGCAGCGCAGTTCATCGGTCCAGTAGCCGACCATGCCGGGGAGATTGTCGGTCAGCGTCCGGAGGAAGCGTTCCTTGGCACGCAGCTGTTCTTCCGCCTGTTTACGCTCTTCTATCTCGTGCTTCAGCACCTCGAAAGTGGCAAGTTTGAGGTGGGTCCGCACCCGGGCCAGAACTTCCGCCTCCTGAAACGGCTTGACCACATAGTCGACCCCGCCCGCCTCGAAGGCCGCCAGTTTGTCGTGGAGATCATCAGCGCCACTGATGAAGATTAGCGGTACAAGGCGAGTCATGCAGTCCGCCTTGAGGCGCCGACATGTTTCAAGGCCACCGATGCCCGGCATGCGCATATCAAGCAGGATCAGGTCGGGGAGGCTTACCGCCACTGTCTGCAGAGCTATCTCGCCGGACAAGGCAGGCCGGACGGTGTATCCCTCAGCTCCGAGCAGTTCATGCAGCAGCAGCAGCTGTTTGGGATCGTCATCGACAATGAGGATGTTTGCAGTATCATTCATGGCAATCTCCAGTGCTACGCTGCTTGCAAAGTTCAGTGATACGGTCGAAATGGAACTGTTCGGCCAAGGCATGAAGCATGCGTGAGACTTCCGGCTGTTGCCGGCCGATATGATCAGCAATATCACGGACTGCCGCCAGGTCGAGTCGGGCGGCAGCTTCGTCGAGCCGGCTGATCAGTTCCAGTGGTACGGCGGAAAAATCTATCGGCTCACGGTTAGAAGCATCCGGCTCCGCTCTGGTCGGTTCTTCTGTTTCAAACCTAAGCCCGGCCTGTTCAGAGATAAGCTGCAGCAGTTGCTGATCTCTGAATGGCTTGGCGATGAAAGCGTTGGCACCGGCGCTGAGGAATCGCTGCCGGTCCTCCTCGAAGGCACTGGCGCTGATGCCGATGATGACCAGGGATTCCCGACCATGATTTTCCCGAAGCAACCGCGTCGTCTCTATTCCGTCAATACCCGGCATGACCATGTCCATCAGCGCGATGCGGGGCGGCCGGGTGGATGCCACTTCAAGCGCTTCATTGCCATTGCTGGCTTCATCTACGAAGAAGCCGAGCGGTTCAAGGGTTTCACGCAGCAGCATTCTGTTGGTGGCGATGTCATCAACCACCAACAGGCGAATTTCTCCCTGGCCGGGATCAAGCCTTATAAACCGGCAGGTTTCAACGTACTTCTCAGTTGCCGTTTCTGCCACTTGCACCGGGAACTCGAAGCGGAAACAGCTGCCGGAGTCATTGCTTTCAAAGGTAATATCTCCACCGATTAGGCGGGCATACTCTCTGCTGATAGCCAACCCGAGTCCGGTACCGCTTGCGGACAGTTCGGCTTTCAAGGTCCGCTCAAAGGGGTGGAAAATTTTATCCCGTTCTTCCAGTGTGATGCCGATGCCGGTATCCTGCACTTCGATGGCGATCCTGCCGTTGCCGACCGTCACGGCTCTCAGGGTGACTGATCCCTGCATGGTGAACTTGACCGCATTGCCCAAGAGATTGATCAACACCTGACGCAGCTTGCCCATATCAGCCATGATGCAACGCGGGAGATCCGGAGCCGCATCCAGAGAGAACAACACCCCTTTCTCTTCTGCCCGCAGCCGGAACATGACGGCGAGTTCGTCCAGAAATCCAGGCAGGTCGAACGGTTCTTCCCGAAGCTCAACCCGTCCAGCCTCTATGCGCGACATCTCCAGAATATCGTTGATAATGGCAAGGAGGTGCTCGCCACTTTTCATGATGGTATCGACTTTATTCCTCCCCTGAGGCGAAAGTGTTGGGTCGCGCTGTACAAGGCGGGCAAAGCCTAGTACAGCATTCATCGGGGTTCGGATCTCATGGCTCATGTTGGCCAGGAACCGGCTCTTGGCATGATTTGCCTGTTCGGCCTGTTCTCTGGCGACTTCAGCCTTTGCCTTAGCCCGGTGCATCATCTCCGACACTGCCGAGATCATGATGCAGTTCACAAAAAAAGCGCCTAGACCGAGCCAGTCGCCATAATCCTTGATGAACGGCTTAGCCACAAACAGCGGCCAGGCATAGATCGCAACTAGACACGACAAGGCGGCTGCAAGCACCCCGGAAAACCAGCCACCGATAACCGATGCGACAACAACTGCTGGGTAAAAGGTTACCCAGATAATCCGGTGTTCGAGCGCGTCGAGCAGATATTTACGGACCAGCATGGCGACAGCAACGCACAGCAGCGTTGTACCGATGTTGCGCAGCAGACGTGCCATGAAGGAAGGAGACTGGATCATGTCAGTGCAACCATCATGAATCTACCCTTGCTCATAAAGTCTTCCTCTCAATAGCGGCGGCCGAACCGTTTAGTTGCAATACTCGGATAAATGAAATCTTACCCCATGTTTCAAA
>CAZUGI010000182.1:0-3888 GCA_964619855.1 uncultured Geobacter sp.
GGTTCTCTACACAGAGAAGATGAAGGCGTTGGTCAGCAGCTGGCGCAAGGTCTGGGGTATCGGCGATTTCCCGTTCAACTTCGTCCAGATTGCACCGTACCCATACGGCGACGAACACCCTGAGGTACTGGCGCGCTTCTGGATGGCGCAGAATGCCAGTACCGCCATTCCCAACGTCGGACAGGCGGTGATCACCGACATCGGTAATCTGCACGACATCCACCCGCGCAACAAGCAGGAAGTCGGCCGGCGCCTGGCGCTGATAGCGCTCAACCGAACCTACGGTAAGAAGGACATTGAGTACACTGGCCCGCTCTTCAAGGAGATGGTGGTCGAAAGCAACAAGATCCGCGTGAAGTTCGACCACGCCGCCGGTCTGAAGTTGAGCGACAGCAAGCCATTGACGTGGTTCGAGATCCTGGATGAGGATGATGAGTGGACCAAAGCAGAAGCGACCATCGACGGGGAGACTGTCTTGGTCTCGGCACCGCAGGTGGCCAAGCCGGTCTCGGTACGCTTCGCCTGGCGCAAGTTGGCCGAGCCGAACCTGGTAAATGGCGCCGGCCTGCCGACCACGACGTTCATGGCCGGTTATGGCGTGCCTTATGAGGACTCGTTGCCTAAAATTGATGAGGCGAAGACCTTTGATCTCGTCTATGAACTAAACTTGGAGCGCCTCGGCGGTAACATCGCCTACGACAAGGACAACAGCGTGAACGTGAAGGCCTTCGATCGTGTGGGCTATTTGCTGGAGTTACAGATGGAAGGCAGACCGGTGTGCTACATATGGGCTTCGATGGATGCCTTCACCAACGACGTGAAGAAGATCAGTGTGCCGACGGTGGCTTCGAACGCGATCTTCCAGCAGAAGGTGGCCAACCTGACCGTGGTGACGAACGTCAAGGACGTCACTTCCGGCACTTTCGTGGAAGGCGGCAACATCGAGTTCTGGCCGAACAACTACGTGCCATCCAATAGCGGTTTGGTGCCCGGCGCCAGCGAAACGATCTGCGATTTCGGCGACCATCCTTTTGACCCTAAGGACGGCTACGGCTGCATGCAGGTGCATAACTATGACACCAAGCAGACACTGCTGGCCATCAACAACTTCAAGGCCGGCAATATTGCGGACATCGGCATCGGCAACAGCTCCGGCGAGCATCGCGACTGGACGTTCAAGGCCAATGCCGGTAGCTATGTCGTGAAGAAGCTACGAGTGTTCGTGCGGAATAAGTAGTGAGAACCTCAGCAGCGAACAGGGAGCCCTATGTGATGGAAAAGATCGGCGTGGCTATTAGGGATGAACTTGCTAGAAAATAGACGTCTGCATATCATGAGTACGAACGGAAATACTCAATATTTTACCAATTGACCCATGCTTGACTCGTGGCAACGAGAGGGGTCTATGTTGACAGATTGTATGCAGTACGAGATGAAAGTTGCAGATTTTTGAGCGTGATTATTTTGGCGGGAGGTGGTATCATCTCCTTCCTATAATCAATAAAATTGTCAGGTTCGACGAAATACAAACTTTCAAACAGTATTCATCGATGTAAGAACATAGTCCTTTTTCAGTCCTTTCTTCGGTAACATTTCAATCTTGAATGAGCACGGCAGGATGTGCGGGGGTCGAATCGGACAAGCCTATGTACTCCACGACACCGGGGATGAACAACATAGATATTCTGAAAAAGCAATTAGGGGTGATCCTTGCATATGTAATTTTGGTCGTATTGCTGGCAAGCCCTACTTGTGCAGCCGAGAATAAGACACTCCTGTTCGTCGGTAATGACAACTACCCTCCCATTTCCTATCAAGAGGGCGGAAAGCCCAAGGGATTGGCGATCGACATCGTGCGCGCACTTGGGGAACGGATGGGACGGCAGATAGACATCCGCCTGATGGAGTGGAAAACGGCACAGGCGATGGTCGCCGAAGGCAAGGCTGATGCCTTGTGCCAGTTGACCATCACCGAACCCCGCAAACTGATCTATGACTTCTCCGACCAGGCACACGATCTGCATTTTTCTATCTTTGTGCGTACCGGCAAGCAGGGGATTAATGATTTGTCCGACCTGCGGGGGTTGCAGGTCGCGGTCTGGACTGCAAGTGTCCAGCATCAATATGCGAAGGCAGATCCGCAGATAAAATTAACTCTCATCGCTAATGATCTTCAAGGTTTCGAATTGCTGAAGGACGGGAAAGTGGATGCCGTCCTCGCTGACCTCTGGACGGGCTCTTATGTCCTTGCCGAAAAGATGATCACGGGTATACAAACCAGTGGTGAACCGTTTGCACATCTGGCCTCGGCCCTCGCTGTTAAAAAAGGCAACACTGCACTCCTTGCCGCCATCAACGATGGGCTCCGGTCATTGCAGGCTGACGGCACAATAGAACGGATCAACGAAAAATGGAGACCAAAGGAAATTATTGTCCAGACGCGGGAACAGGCTGTGCGAAAAACCTATTCCGTTATTATAGGCATCCTGGGTCTGTTGCTGGTGGTAGGGGCCTTCTGGTTGATCACCTTGAGACGGGAGATCGCGGAACGTAGGAAGGCCGAGCAGGCGTTGCGTGAGAGTGAAAAAAAATACCGCAACATTTTTGACCATGCAATCGTAGGTATTTTTCAGACAACCCCGGAGGGCCGATATAATAATGTTAATGGCGCTTTTGCATCTATGGCCGGGTATGGATCACCCGATGAAATGCAATCTGCAATAACAAATATCGGAGAGCAATTATACGTTAATCCGGAAGACCGCAAACGATTGCTGACACTGATGCAAGCATCGGAGGGAACGGTCAGAGAATTTGAAACACAAGTACGACGGAAAGATGGAACTTCGTTCTGGGTATCGATTAATGTTCGGACGGTCAATAATGAGGCTGAGAAAACGACCTGGCTGGAAGGTACATGCGTGGACATCACAGACCGCAAGCAAGCGGAGGAGGCGCTAAAATTAAGCAACGAACGTTTAGCAGACGCCCAAATAGTCGCAAGGATTGGCAACTGGGAGGCAGATCTATCTACCAACGAGCTCTACTGGTCACAAGTAATATTCGATATTTTTGGCTTCGATTCTAAATCTATCAAACCCAGCGTAAGTGCAGTTCATAAGGCTGTCCACCCCGACGATAAGAGCATAGTGCTTGAAGTCGAAAAGCGCTCGGAGCAGACGGGATTGCACGATGTCATGCATCGAATTATCCGTCCAAACGGTGAAGTCCGCTTCGTTCACGAGTTGGCTAAACGATACACCGATGATAATGGCAAACTGGTCAAATTGCGCGGTACCGTGCAGGACATCACCGAGCGAGGGCAAGCGGAGGAGGAGGTACGCAGGGGCAATATTCTCCTGAGCGCTATTATTGAGAATATCCCAAACACGATCTTCCTGAAGGAGGCCAAGGAACTCCGTTTCGTCTTGCTTAACCGCGCGGGAGAGGATCTGACGGGTTATTCCAGAAATGACCTGCGGGGGAAGAACGATTATGATTTTGTCCCGAAAGAGCAGGCGGATTTCTTTACAAAGAAAGATCGGGATGTACTATTGGGGAAGGAAGTTGTGGATATTCAGGAAGAACCTCTTCAGACTCGCAGCAAGGGAGTGCGTACCCTGCATACGAAGAAAGTTCCGATCCTGAATACAGACGGAAAACCAGAATACCTATTGGGTATCTCCGAAGATATCACAGAGCGCAAGCAAGCGGAGGCGGAGAAGCGAAGCATTGAAGAGCGTCTGCAACAAGCTGAGAAAATGGAGATGATGGGTAAGCTGGCGGGACGCGTTGCCCACGATCTAAACAATGTTCTTGGCGTGCTTTCCGGATACTCGGAGCTTCTTACGGAAAAGATACCGGCAGGCAATCCTTTAAAGGAATATG
>CAZUGI010000183.1:0-3790 GCA_964619855.1 uncultured Geobacter sp.
GTGCAGTTCATCTTTGCCGGCAAAGCCCATCCCCAGGATCAGGAGGGCAAGGAACTGATCCGCCAGATCGTGCAGGCTTCACATCAGGAGCGCTTCCGCCATCGTATCGTATTTATCGAGGATTACGATATGGAGGTGGCACGCCATCTGGTTCAGGGGGTCGATGTCTGGCTCAACACCCCGCTCAGGCCAATGGAGGCCAGCGGCACCAGTGGCATGAAAGTGGCGTTTAACGGCGGTCTCAACATGAGCGTTCTGGACGGTTGGTGGTGCGAGGGGTACCAGGGCAATAACGGCTGGGCCATCGGCAAAGGCGAAGTTTACGAAGATATAGAATATCAGAATCAGGTAGAGGGACGGGCTGTCTACGATCTCCTGGAAAAAGAGGTCGTGCCGCATTTCTATGACCAAGGCAGTGATGGTGTTCCCCGGTCATGGGTTGCCACCATGAAGGCCTCCATGCAGAGCCTCTGCCCGGTCTTTTCCACCGACAGGATGGTTCAGGAATACGCCGGCCACTCCTATATTCCGGCCTACAGTCAGTGGAAACAGCTGGTGGACAACGATCTGGCGCTGGCTCTCGATCTGGCCCGTTGGAAGGAACGCATTTTCAAAGCCTGGCCACAGGTTCGTATCGAGCAGGCCGAGGCCCAGGTTGCTGACTCAGTCGCGGTCGGAAGTGTGGTGCCTGTTTCAGCCAGAATTGCCTTGGGCGAGATTCCGGCCGATGAAGTCTCGGTTGAGGGATATTTCGGAGTGCTTGACTCGACCGGCAATATTCAGGGCGGCGAGACGGTTGCACTAGAAATAAAGGGTGCGCTCGGCAACGGCGTCTACGAATTCGGCGGCGTCTTCGAATGCCGGTTCTGTGGCCGACACGGCTTCATGCTGAGAGTTATGCCGCAACACAAGACGCTCGGAAATATCTATGAGCCTGGCTACTTGATTTGGGGATGATTTGATACTCTATGGCCATAACCTCTGACATCCAGCAACAGGTCTTCGACCTGCTTTCACGCGCTTCCAATGTCTCCTTTGTCAGTGCCGATCAGGAGTCCGGAATCCACGTTGGCCTTACCCCCGGCCAGCGGGTGAATGCAGAGGTTTTAACAACGCTGCCCAATAACCGCGCTCAGGTGCGGGTGGGCAGCGAACGCTACAACCTCGATCTGCCGATGCCGGTGCGGGCGGGACAGACTCTGGAGATGACTTTCGTCTCCGCTGAGCCGCGCTCCACTTTTGCCATCACCCGCCGGGAGGGCACCGCTCCGCCGGTAAGCCTTTCCGATGCCTCCCGCCTGCTGAGCCTTCTGGTCTCCAGCGAACGGATATCCGAACCGGGTGTCAGATCATCCCTGCAAAGTATCGGCGAGATGCTGCGGCGCTCATCAGGTGAGGCGGGAGTGCTGGCCAACCTTATGGACGAGGTTCTGACATACAGCTCCCTTCCAGATAGCGGCAAAGAACATTCACAGGCCCGCGGTGACACAGCCGGGAGGCCGGAGGTGCAGCAGGACGCCGCCTCTCAGCAAGGCACCCGTAAGCTTTCCCAGGACCGGACGCGATTAATGACATTTGAATCCAATGCGGCCCAAATTCTGAAAAGCATTGCCCACAACTCTCGATTTACCGTTATGGAAGCGGCCAACCAGCCGCTGACTCCATTACCGTTTCTGCCTGGTGAGGAGGTTAACGCTACTGTCGTAGGAACTCTTCCCGGTGGCAGAGCCTTTGTACAGGTGGCCGGGTCAGCTCTGGAACTGTCACTGCCGCGAGCGGCTCAGACCGGTGAGATACTTAGGCTGACCTATATCTCATCGCAGCCAAAACCGACCTTTGCCATACCCAGGGCACAGCCTGATGCACCTCCCGCCTCCTTAAGCGAAGCCGGGCGCTGGCTGAGCGTCCTGGAACACAGTCCTGGAGGAGTATCCGACCAGCAGACCTACGTGCTGGATCGCCTGAATACCGTATTGAAAAGCCTGCCGCCCGATTCGCCCGCCTTCACGGCCATACAGGATGAAGCGATCACGTACCGGAACTCCCCGCGCGGACCAGTTTCACCAGACCGTGCGGCCGAAATGCAGGTGTCTCTGCAGGCTGCGCCGCAGACTCCACCCCCCTCAGGAAACGGCATTGAATTAAGCGACGATATGGCCAAGCTCCTTCAGGCCGTGATTAAAGGCAACCGACTGGCACTGCTGGAAGCACTCGGCCAGCAGGCGTTGCCGACCGGTCTGATGCCGGGACAGCAGCTGAAGGGGGAGGTGCTTACGGCTCTGGGTGGCGGCCGGTTTCTGGTTCAGGTCGCCGGCCAGTCACTGGAATTCAGCATGCCGAAAGGCATCAGACGGGGCGATACGATCAACCTGTTCTTCATCACCGAAGAACCTCATGGCACGTTTTTGATGGCCCGATTCGGGCGTCTGAGTGACTCCAGAGTCAGCGAAACCGGCCGCTGGTTGAGCAGTTTTCTTGCCACCGCTCAGGAACGGGTCTCAGCTCAGGCCGCTTTGAATATTTTCAGTACATTGCTCTCCGCCCCCCCCTCGGATGCTTCGCAGGTCAGCCGGATACTGCAACAGGGGCTGCGCGAGAGCGGACTTTTCTATGAATCGCATCTGGCTCGCTGGTTCGGCGGGGAATACACGCTGGAAGACCTCCTGAAAGAGCCTCAGGGCCGTCTGTCTCCCCGGCTTCAGCAGATACCGCCCCCCGCAGGGGCTGCTACGGAAGATCTGCTGCGGACAACTATCAAGGCCGGCACCGCAGACATTATGGAAAACATATTCAAGCGGGCCGGCACCAGCATGACCCATGAAGGAATTGCCGATCAACGCACACTGCCGGTTGTGAGTGAACAGCTGTCATCGCTTCAGAACAGCCAGCTCATGCTCCGCGGCGACCTGTTCCCGGGCCAACAGCTGAAATGGGCCGTTTCCGAGCGGGAGGCGCATCGGAATAAATCCGGCGAAAGAGAGCGCAGCTGGGAAACCAGCGTACATCTGAACCTGGCACGTCTGGGGCCGGTTGGTGTCAAGCTCAGCCTTGACGGAACCAGGGTCAGCTTGACCATACACGCAGAGGAAAACTCCACGGTACCTGTCCTTGAAGCCGGGAGAACCGTATTGGCCGAGCAGCTTGAAGCGGCCGGATTGACACCGGCCGAAATCGTTATACAAAATGCCGGCCCGTGACGATGAACGACGTGCGGCGGCCCTCTCCTACAAACAGGGCTATTATGCACCGGTCGTAGTTGCCAGAGGTAAAGGGGTCGTGGCGGAGGCGATTATTGCCTGCGCCCACGAAGCGGGAGTTTACGTCCACGAATCTCCGGAACTGGTCAAGCTGCTGATGCAGGTGGACAGCGATCAGTTCATCCCTCCTGAACTGTATCGGGCGGTGGCGGAAGTCCTGGTCTGGCTGTATGCGATGGAGAATGAACATGTGTAGATTGAGACCATGGAGGAGCAAAGATGCAGATCAAGTTTGGCACTGATGGCTGGCGGGGAGTGATAGCCCGCGATTTTACCTTTGACAACCTCTCTCTGGTGGCACAGGCCACCATGGATTATCTGAACCGTGAAGGGCTTGGGAATAAGGGGCTTGTTATCGGCTACGATCGCAGGTTTCTGTCGCGGGACTTTGCCCGGCGGGTGGCCGAAATTGCCGCCGGAAATGGAATCAAGGTGCGGCTTACGGAAGATTACGCACCCACGCCGGCCGTTTCCTGGGCAGTACGCGAATCTGGCGCCGGAGCAGGCGTAATGATAACCGCCAGCCACAACCC
>CAZUGI010000184.1:0-3697 GCA_964619855.1 uncultured Geobacter sp.
CATTCCCCAGGGCACTTGAACAAGGCCCCGCTTGTCGCTGTCCGAACGCAGCGAGGCGGTTTCATCTGTAGTGATCGCTTCATGTTTTTCCGGATTTTTCAGATGGAGAACCCTGCGCTTTTCTGCCTTCCATGTGAGTGCCAGGAAAGCAAGCGCAGCGACTGCCAACGGCAGGAAGCCGGTGAAAGCGGCCCTGATGCCGAACAATGAGGCAAGGTAGCCGCTGTAAACCGGGCCGATGGCCACTCCTGTCCCAGTAATCAGGAAAAAGAAACCTGAAATTTTACCTTTCCTCCCCTCTAGTCTGGCAAGCTGCGAGTAACTGGTAGCCATCAGCAATGCGGCTCCCATGGCCAGGACCACCGCCCCTGTGGCGACTATCCAGATGCTGCTGAAGAAACCGGCTGCAACCAGTCCGAATATTTGCATCAAGAAGCAGGCGACATGCACCCGCTGCATCCGGAAGCGGTCGGCCAGGTCACCTCCCCAGAACATGATCAGCACGGCACCGACCCCCTGTGCCGAGACGACCAGGGATGCAACCTGGGGAGAATAATGCAGACTCTTGACCAGCAGGATTATGATGAACACCAGAAAGGCATGGTTGCAGGCCATGGCGACACTCTGCATTATGCCGGTCCGCAACAGCAGACGATTGCTGGCCAGCTGGCGAAACTGGGACAGGATCGGCAGGTCGCTGCTGCTGTGATGAGCGAGTGTCCGCTGCGGTTCACCGGTTTTAAAACCAGGAATAAAACAGAGTGGGAGGAATATGAAGGCTGCTATCACGCCGAACGACACCGGATAACTCGTGTAGTACACAAGCTGCCCGCCGATCAGGGGGCCAAGAAAATTCAGTCCGACCGCCATGGCGGCCCTCATCCAGCCGGCCCTGACCAGACCGAAATGATCCAGTCGCTCCAGAAAAGACGAGTTAAGAGCCGTCCAGCGCATTGTCGCGACGCCGCCACCGATAAACAGGTAGACCATCAGCATCTCACGGTTGGTCGCAGTGGGTAGCAGAACAATAAACAAAACATCAAGCAGTCCAGTGACTATGTAAACTCGGCGAGGACCGAAACGGTCAATCAGGAAACCGCCGGGTAGGGTCGTCAGCAGACCGCCGATCGGCCCCATACCGCGTATCAGGCCGATCCCGGCGTCACCGATGCCCAGGTTGAGGGCATACAGGGGCAACACAAGCTGCATGATGCCGGCTGAGCTGCCCGCGGTTATACTGACCGCCAGGAAGGCTGCCAGAAGGCGGTTTTTCTGCAGCCAGGCAGGTATGCCCGAAGCTGTTTTTAATGTCATTGATCACCCTTCAGCCGACACAGGCGTAAAAAGCAAAAAGAGGCTGAGGAAATATCCCCAGCCTCCAGATTTCTGGTCAGCCCGATTGGTTCATCTTTACTGAATAATAAAAATCGATTAGCCATTTAGTCTATAAATTATGCAGTTTTTATACAGTGGAGCGGATTCACATGTCAACCCATTTTTGAATCGTGCCGGATTTGTGATTGACAGCTATTACATTCAAGGATACTTTAATAAAAAATTACAGCGAGCTGACCATAGCAATTGGAGGCCGGACAATCTCATGCGAGATCATCCGGCCTTTTTTATTGCATCACAAGGGATCGCCCCTGCAAAATTGTGTGAAAGGAGACAAATATGGCAATAATAGCAGTAGCAACCAGTGACGGCAAAAACATTGACGTCCATTTTGGCCAGGCGACCTCGTTCCAGATATTTGATGTTGCCCTGGACGGAAGCTACAAGCATCTGGAAGAACGGGAAATTACTCCGCTAGGGCCCAGTGGGGAATCCAACCATGCCGCTGCCACGATTGAACAGCTTCCCGATGTGGATGTCGTATTGGTCAGCCGGATCGGTACCGGGCCGACCCGAGCCCTGGAGGGGCGAGGCACCAGGGCTTTTGCCCTGTCGGGACCGGTTGATGTGGCGCTGTCCGCTTACGGCAAAAAACAGAGGCTCTTCAAAATCAAGCAGCCGGGCGAGGTCCTTCCTTCTCAGTTCATTCCTGGTAAATGCGGTGGGTGCGACAGTCACGACAAGGGCGGCGGATGCGGCCGGTAGCTCTCCCCAAAGCAGAACATGCCGGAATCAACAAAACTGTATACCGCTTTGGTCCGGGGCAAGATTAAATTCAACCGTTCCGGTGTTGTTCTGATTCGCATCGAAGCTGCGTTCCAGAAAGGTCATCCGGTTGTCCCGGTCGACTAATATGACGGTTGAACAGCGAGTGCCGAATTCCTCGCGGCTGACGAATATGGATGAAAGGCTGCGCTCGCGCTCGATCCCGACGCTGGTGTCGGGAAGCAGGAGGTCGGGATAGCGGGTCCGCTCCGAGAGCAGGGTGAATAAGTCTTCCGGGTCGATTGCGTCGCTGTTCTCGATTATGCGCTGCAGACCGGACTTTATATTGATCACCTTCGGCCAATGGGTATCCAGGAGATGGTTGCTGAGGCCATGGACGGCGGCGGAAATACCGCAGACCGACTGACCACGGTTGGTATAGTAGTTGAGGCCGGTTGTATCGCCGAAGACAATTCCAAAGCCGTTATAGTTATACCCTGTTTGATGGAGGTGTTTAAGATAGCCATTCGGTGACAGGTCGCCGTTGAGAAAGTCCTTGATCAGCCATCCGCGCGACAGTTTGTCCGGGGCGTATTCGTTAGGTCCATAGTAGTTGGTCAAGGCTGCCAGACGGCCTTTTCTGGAAACACCCAGCCAGGTTCCCCCGGCTTCAAGGTCACGACCGGCAAGTATTTCGGGTGTGTCCTCCCAGAAGTGGGCCGCTGCCGTAGGGCGAACAAAGTTTTCATCGCGGTTGGCCGCAAGCACCAGGCGATAGCGGGGATGACTATCGATGGCAAAGGATAGCAGGCACATGAATTACTCCCCGTTTTTTCATATTACGAGCGGCTTGCTTGACACTACCGTTTCCAATGCGCGGGCCAGTTGATCGGGACAGGATGTATCCCCCTTGCATTCGATACCCTTCAAGCGCCGTACGGCTTCCGATACCGACATCTCCTTGACGAGTTCGGCAACAGCCTGGGTATTGCCGGGACAGCCACCTATAAAATCAGCTGTGACAATAATTCCGTCTTTTATTTCGATCTCGATCTGCGTGGCACATGATCCCGCGGTCTCATAGCTTATTTTCATTACCGTTATCTCCAATCAGTTCATTTATTATCGAAAATCAGGTGTCCGCTTACCCTTGCGTTCAGACCCCCAAATATATTTTTTAGAAACCAGCGGTAAGAGTTTTTCTTATCCGTGCTTACTTGAAGGTTTTCAGGATGTACTTGGCAATTTCACTTGCATCTTTATCAGGCAGTTCCTTTTTGGAGAACTTGGGCATCGATGTATTGTTGTCACGCAGGAACCTGACGATATCGTTTTTGTTTCTCAGATTGGCCTTGAGCAGGTCCTTTGTTCTCAAGGTCTTGTCATTGATGGAATTGTCACCGTTCATATGGCATGCGGCGCATTTATCATTGAACAGGGTTTCGCCCCTGCCGGTTTTGGTTCCCGCTGCCAGGACCGTGGATACAGACGCTGATATGACAGTTAGGGTTACTATGTGCATGGCTGCTTTTTTCATTGGGCTCTTCTCCTTGTGTTGTTTAAACTGACTGACGACTGATACAAAGTCGCAATCAAA
>CAZUGI010000185.1:0-3614 GCA_964619855.1 uncultured Geobacter sp.
GCAATGCTTTGTGGGGATATTCGCCGTGGTAACTGTTTTGACACTCAGGTGAATGGAACCCCGGCCAGTACCGGCAGCCTCACAGGCATTGGTGATCAGGTTGGTCAACACTTGCTGGATCTCGTTTGTGTTGGCCATGACGGCAGGCCCGGGAGAGGACAAATCGCTATTCAGCCCCATGCTTCCCGGCATGGAGGCTTCGAGAATGGGCAGGTTCCGACGGCAGACCTCGGCAAGATCCATAAGCTCATGTTTGTCGAACGATTGACCGAGGTAGGTCAGCATCTGACCACTTACCGCCGCTGCCTTATTTGCCGCCCGCATGGCTGCGGTCAGTAGGTTGTGGGCTGGTCCCGAACCTTTCGGAAGGTCGTCAATAGCCATCTCCAGATTTCCAATCACGGCACCGAGCTGATTATTGAAGGTGTGGGCAATGGCGCCGGCCATGCGGCCCAGGCTTTCGGCCTTCTGGAGCTGCCGATTCTGGGATTCGAGTTTTTTCTTATCCTCCTCCGCCTGCTTGCGTTCGGTGATGTCATAAAGAATGACCAAATGCGTTTTTTTAAATGACTCCGCCAATGCGGCAACACCCACTATTGCAGTTCGTGTCTGGCCATCCTTACATTTTATCGATAATTCCATAGGCTCAAAGGCGGCGCCTTCCTGCTTTGCCTTTTGCAGATGCATCTGCCAGGTGGTAGCTACCCATTGGCGATATTCTGGGTCCGGATAGGCTTTGGGCCACCAGTCCACCAGCGTTGGAATGTCTTCCATGGTATATCCAAAAATGCCAATAAAGGCATTATTCAGAAAGACGATATTTCCTTTATCGTCATTCAGGGCAAATGGTACAGGGGAAACATCTATGATCGTACGGAATTTTGCTTCGCTTTCCCGCAGTATTTCCTCTGCCCGCTTCCGCTCGGTGATGTCCGTGATCAAGTTTAACGTCGCTGGCCGTCCCTCCCAGTCGATCAGGACCGAGCTCACCTCGATCCAGTGAATCTGACCGCTCTTGCTCAAGCCCCGGTAGGTATATCGGGTCGGCTCCGCACGGCCACTAATCTTTTCGAGATATCGTTGTTCCACGACTTCTCTATCTTCCGGATGGATGGTCTCCATGACAGGAATGGCCATGTATTCCTCCGGCGTGTAACCAGCCCACTCGATCCCGCGATTCGTGAACTTGGCCCGACCATCCTGTACTACCACAATGGCTTCGTTGGTGTTTTCTACAACAAGGCGGTATCTCTGCTCGCTCCTTTGCAGCTCCACCTTCGTCTGTTCCCGCTCGGTGATATCCTGGAAAAAGCCATAGACCCTGCGATTTTCCAGGTCCGCTTTTCCTATGGCATGAACGTTGCGAAGATTGCCTTTGGCGGTTACGATTTCCAGTTCCAGATCAAATGGTTCACCATGCTCAATCGCCCTTTGCACTGCTCGTTCAACAACTGGCCGGGAAGCAGGGGTATAGAACCCGACTCCTTTTTCCACTGTGGGATCATACGTATAATCAAGTTCATGAATGCGATAGACCTCTTCCGTCCATGTCTGTTTTCCGGTATCAATATCAAATTCCCAGCCGCCGACATTTCCAACTCTACTGGTTTCGTTGAGCAAATTCTTGATTCTTTCCAGCGCCTCTTCGTGTTGCTTACGATCAGCAATCGCCTGAACGCTTCCCAGGAATCCCGTGATTTCGGTAATATCTTCCTGGCCATAATCCTTTTCCCTATTTCCCACCGCCGCCACCGAGCGTATCTTCCCCTGAAAGAAGTGAGGGACGACCAGCAGGCTCGTCAGGGGCACATGTCCTTCCGGCAATCCCTTTTTTGCCTCATGCGGTGCAGCGTAGTCATTTATAATGAGCGGTTCCCTGCGCCTGATGGCCTCTGCCCACACACCGGACTGACAGACGGGGTACTGCTGCGGTTTGTCCACCATCGAACAATCTTTCATCGCCTCGCCGGACCAGGTATGGATCGTCATAACGGACTCATCATCGTTAACGAAACCATAAAAGCCGTAAGGGCTTTCGGTCATTTGCGTGATCGAGGCCAGTATATAATCGGAAATGGTCTTGATATCTGTATCAATCAGGGAAGCAACACCCCACAGTGTTTTCAGTTTCTCATACGCCGTGGTCAATTCCGTTTCCACCCGCTTTTGGTGGATGAGGTGCTGTTCCTGTTCGTTGAATAAACGGACATTTTCCAGAGCAATAGCCGTCGCATCGGCAAGGGTTTGCAGTAGTTGTATTTCCTCCTGGGTCGGGGAATGGGGATTCGCCCAGTAATTGCCAATTGCCCCCAAGGGGTCCCGGCTGCGAATGGGTACCATCGCCAGGCTTTTCACAAAGGTGGGACGGTATGCTTCCGCAGGTATGCGCGCGTCTGCATAGATATCCTTGATGACCGCAACCTCATGGTTCATCATGACCCAACCGCTGATACACATGCTCATCGGGAAGCGATGGCCTTTCCAAAGCGGCTGGATCGCATCTTCATCTGCATAATAACATTGGTCCCCCTCGCGCAACACAAAGGTTGCGCCGTCTGCACCGGTCAGGACACGGGCGGCAGAGCGAACCACGCCCATAATGTTCTCCAGATCGCGGGCCTGTGCCAGTTTCTGAATCGTTTCGACAAGCTGGTTCAACCGTTGGTTCAACAGGAACAGCCGATTTTCCGGTTGTGTGTGCTCTGATCCCAAATCTTTCCCTTTCATAGCTTCCACCTCCTGTTTCCAGCGATTCTTCCTGCCGAAAAGGTGACGACTAGCGAATCACAAGCCCTGAATCGATACCAGTCATTTTGGGGAGAGTCATATCCGTAATAATCAGATCGAAGTGTTCCGGTTCGGCGCGAAACATATCCAGGGCATCCATGCTACCATTGACACCCGTTTCAAGTTTGGCACTCCGAGCTGCTTTTGACCGTTTCTTTACCTCCAGATCACGCCCGCTCCGATTTCGCACACCTTGGCACATCCAGTATAGATCATGGCCACCTTGAGCTCGTTGCACATCTGTTCCAGGGTCAACCGCACGCCATCGGCACCCGCCCCAATGGCACCAGTGGCCAGCGGCCTGCCTACCAGGACGGCGTGAGCGCCCAAGGCCAGCATCTTGAGCACATCGGCGCCACTACGTACACCCCCATCGGCAAGCACCACTATATCGCTGCGCACGGCCTGGGCGATCTGCGGCAAGACCTCAGCGGACCCCGGGACGTGATCCAGCACCCGCCCACCATGATTGGAGACAACAATGGCAGCAGCTCCAGCCTCTCGCGCGGCTAAGGCGTCCTCCACGCACATAATCCCTTTCAGAATTAGCGGCAACCGCGTGCTTTGTACTAATTCTTTCAGTTGCGCCACCGTCTTTGGCTCCACCGGTTGGCCAGCAGCCCGCATTGGCAAGATGCCGGCGGCGTCAACATCTATCCCTACGGCGACACACCCCGCATCCTCTGCCTGGCGGAGATTGGCAATGATGCGGGCTTGGTCACGTGGTTTTGTTATGGGAATGCCCCGCCCACCATTCTCCTGGATAACACGTAAACCGGCGGTATACATCAGCGGATCGGGACCATCCCCCGTCATGGCCAGCGTTC
>CAZUGI010000186.1:0-3397 GCA_964619855.1 uncultured Geobacter sp.
CCGAACTGGCCGGCGGAGACCTGGGCGTTCTGCGCCTGTACCGCTGCAATGACGTCGTTGGTGGTGAGGTGGTAGTTGTTCAGCATGGCGGGGTTCAACCAGATCCGCATGGCATTCTGGGAGCCGAAGACCGTTACCTCGCCGACCCCTTCCGTCCGGCTGATGATGTCCTGGACATTGGCTACCATATAGTCGGTCAGGTCAGGGCGGCTCATGGAGCCGTCTTCCGACACCAGGCCGACGATCATCAGGAAATTCCTGGTTGACTTAACCACCTGGATCCCCTGCTTCTGAACGAGCTGAGGCAGAAGGGGGGTTGCCAGTTGCAGCTTGTTCTGCACCTGCACCTGTGCGATGTTCGGGTCGGTGCCGGCCTTGAAATTCAAGTTGATGGCAACGGCACCGGCCGAATCGCTGCTGGATGACATGTAGATCAGGTTGTCGATGCCGTTCAGCTTCTGCTCGATCACCTGGGTGACCGTATCCTGCACGGTCTGGGCAGACGCCCCGGGATACATGGCATTGATGGTAATCTGCGGCGGTGCGATCGGCGGATACTGGGAGACCGGCAGGGTCTTGATCGCCAGAAGTCCAATCAGCATGACCATGATGGCGATAACCCAGGCAAAGATGGGGCGGTTTATAAAAAATCTGGACATTGAGAAGCTCCTTAAAAATTAAATCAGACTGATTCGACCAGCTAGGTCGGCTAGATTATTTTTTTGCCGACGCTGGCTGTGCGGGTTTCGAAGCAGCCGTTGGAGCCGCACTTTGTCCGGATGCGCCGGGAGCGCCCTCCACCGGTTTGCTGCCGAACGGCACAGCCTTGACCGGTGTTCCTGGCCGCGCCCTCTGTATCCCCTCCAGAATAACGCGGTCACCCGCCTTGAGCCCTTCGTTCACGAGCCAGTTATCGCCAACCGTCCGCTCAACCTTGATAATCCGGGGCTCTACCTTCTCCTCGACCCCTACCACCATGACCACGGCATTGCCGGCCGGGTTGCGGGTAACTCCCCGCTGCGGAACCAGGAGTGCCTGTTCGCTGACCCCATCCTCCACGACCGCGCGTACAAACATGCCTGGCAGCAGGGTCTGCTTCGGATTCGGGAAAATTGCCCGCAGTGTGATGGAGCCAGTACTCTGGTCGACGGTAACTTCGGAAAATTCAAGAGTACCTGTTAATGGGTACCTGGATCCATCTTCCAAAAGAAGTTTGACCTGAGCTGAACCGCTCTTTTTCAACACCCCGTTGGCCAGGTTCTGTTTCAGTTTAAGCAGTTCTGCTGCCGATTGGGTCACGTCAACATACATGAAGTCGAGCTGTTGAATGGTTGCCAATGCGGTCGGCTGGCTGGCGGTCACCAGCGCTCCGTCGGTCACAGTCGAGCGACCGATCCGGCCGGATATGGGGGCGGAAATCTTTGTGTAGGCCAGGTTGATCCGGGCGGTCTCCACCGCCGCCTTGGCGATGGCAAGATCTGCCTCGGCCTGCTGCAACGCGGCAGAGGCATTATCGTAATCCTGCTGGCTGACCGCCTTGATTTTTACCAGATCACGGTAGCGCTCTTCGGTCAGCCGCAGTGATACAAGCGTCGCCTCCGCCCTTGACTGGGAGGCCTTAGCACTGGCATAGGCGGCCTGATAGCTTGCAGGGTCAATCTGATAAAGGATCTGTCCCGCCTTCACATAACTACCCTCTGTAAACAACCGCTTCTGGATAATTCCACCCACTTGAGGTCTCACTTCAGCAATGAATTGGGGAGCAGTTCGCCCTGATAGTTCCGTAGTCAGGGAGACCTTCTCCGGCTTGACCACAATAATCCCAACTTCAGGAGGACCTGGAGGAGGCCCAGCGGATTTCGGCTTACTACATCCGCTGACAAACATCCCGGAAATGAGTATCCCTGTGATTAAAACAAGTATTCTTCTCGAATCTTTGTACATGTGATACCTCGACTAAGTTAGAGTATTTACAACTAATTATTTTTCCCTGAGCAGAAATGACAGTATGAGAATAATGATAAAAATGACGGCGAGGGTGATTGCGATTACTTTAAAGTGCATGGGTCACCTGTTTGTTACAAACACTACCAATAACTGATTGTTCATTCGCATACTTAAATATAAATAAAATAGAGCGTTATTGAGCAGCAAGTTACCTCCGGATCGCGTCCCAATTTGCCTCTATGATTCGGGCAATGAGGTCATCATCAAGATTAATGAACTTGAGAATATGATCCCGGCACGCATCAACCAGTGGGCCAAAAAAGAGAGCAGAGAGGATCGGCAGCGGCAAATCCTTAATGATCTGCTGCTGCTGTCCCTCTTCAAAGAGCTCTGTAACGATATCCTTGTCTTTCTTGCCAAAAAACTTTTCCCGCCTGCAGTCAACGCCATACGGTGAATTTTGAAATTGCTCAATAAAGCGAAACTCCATGGGAAACGCCAGAAGGTATCCAATCAAGCTTTGACTAATATGCAAAAAACGCTCGCGAATCGGGC
Organism: uncultured Geobacter sp.; assembly: GCA_964619855.1. Taxonomy (GTDB): domain Bacteria; phylum Desulfobacterota; class Desulfuromonadia; order Geobacterales; family Pseudopelobacteraceae; genus JACRCG01. Next base: position 2,503 of record CAZUGI010000186.1, read on the forward strand.
ACCCTTCGGGGTAGTGTTCTTTGATAGCCGACCAGATAGTATCTTCCAGGGAGCTATAAATCTCTCGAATCAGGTCATCCTTATTCTCAAAATAGCGGTAGATAGTGCCGGCCGCTACTCCGGCCGTTTCTGCAATCGTGGACATGGGAGCACCATGGAAGCCATTTTCAGCAATAAGTTCCAGAGCTGCGTGCAGTATCAACTCACGCTTATCAGTTTTGGACATGTTTAACCTCTGCTATACAGACAGAAATGAATAGTCATTCCATTTATAACAGCGTCTTTATTGGACAGTCAAGTGTTTTTATATACTATTAAGAGCAACGTTTGCAACGTCAACAAGGCAAACAGATTACCTCAATGATTCCGAAGCTATTGATCCTTGAAAACTTTTCATTTGACTGGATTCGTGGCATGGAGGAGCTTTGCTGAGAGATTAAGACTTTGCAGGAATCTCCACAGTTTCAGGAAAATTAAGACGAGGATGGGCAATTATTTCGAGTTCAACAACTCGATTCCATTGAATGTCTGATTCACGTGTCTCATGGTCTTCAATGATACTTTCAACGATGAATGGATCGGAGATACGAGTTATTACGAAATCTGTGAATCTTGCACGTTTTCGATCATATGCACGGATATGCCAACGCAATCCATTATCTATCAGAGTGAAAGGAATAATTTCGCGTGAAGTCTTGCCGCTAGTAAGAGACTGGTATGTTATGTTGACAACCTTTTTCTGATGAATTGCGCGAGATAGAACACTTAATACTTGCAACGATGGCTTGCTTATCTCCCACACCTCTCGTCAAATTAGTGTGTGAAGCCTGTAAATAGCACGTTTACTGAACATTCATCGACTTGGCAACAAATTCTGCAAAAGGTTTTATTTCTT
>CAZUGI010000187.1:0-3374 GCA_964619855.1 uncultured Geobacter sp.
CTCCGGCCCCGAAAGCCGAGTACTCGCCGAACTGGCCGGCTCTGAAAGAGAAACTGTCGCGCACTTTTTCATCCTGAAAGACAAGTCTGAGAGTGCGCACATCCGGAGTTTCGTCGATTACTTCTTCGACAGTGGCCAGATAGGGGAGATAGATGTTTTTGTTGGTGTGATCACACATATATTACAACTCTTTTCACCACAGAGGCACGGAGACACAGAGGAAACAATTGTTGGGTAAAAGTTTTATTGCCTTTTCAATTTCCCTCAGATTTTGACTCTGCTTTTCTCAGTGCCTCTGTGTCTCTGTGTTAAATTTCTTTCTTGTTTATTTCCTCAATAATTCCGGCAATATCAATCCCGACCGGGCATAGCCTGATACATCTGCCGCAGCCGGTGCAGAGTGTCTGGCCGAACTTGTCGTCGTAGTACTTGAATTTGTGCATGATACGGTTACGATAGCGCTTGGGCTGCTGATCACGAGGATTGTGCCCAGAAGCGTGATGGGTGAACTTCCAGAAACCGCAGGCGTCCCAGTTTTTTCTGCGCTTGCCGGACTTCTCAGTCCCTTCATCTACGATATCGAAACAGTGGCAGGCCGGGCAGACAAAGGCGCAGGCGCCGCAGCCGACACAGCGGGTGGCGATTGAATCCCAGGCCGGATCTTCGAAATGCTCGTCCAGCCAGGCTTTCACCTTCTTCAGATCAAACTTCTCTGTATGTGGTTCTGCGAGAGGCAGCGGCTTTGAAGCGCTTGGCTCCGTGAACAGCTCCGGATGGCTATTGAAAAGCGCTTCACCCTTCTCACTGTAGCTCTGGCAGGCATAACCACCACCCTCCAGAGGAGTCAGGAACAGGTCGCTGCCCCGGGATTCATCGGGAGATATTCCTACGGCTGTGCAGAAGCAGGCATCATCAGCCGTGGTGCAGGCCAGACCGACAACCGTGGTCTTCTTTCTGCGCTCCAGAAAAAATTCGTCCTTGTAGTCCCAGGAGAAAACCGCATCCAGCACCGGAATAGCCGCTGCGTCACAGGGGCGAACACCCACCAGCACCGTTTCTGGAAACAGGGTCGGATCGATATCCTTGAGGTTGACCTTCTGCCCCTCCTTCTCGTAGGACATGATATCTTCGCAAAGCGGGAAAAAGGCTTCTTTACCGGACCTTCTCGGCAACTGGTCGGTTACCATTTCCTCTGCGTTCCTGAGCGGCTCATAGAGCGGTGTGCCGGCATTCAGGCGTGGAGCGACTACGCGTTTACCGTCCTTGATCAGAGAGTCCAGCAGGATATTCAGGTTTTTTTCTGAGATGTATTTTTGCATTAAAACACCTTTGAAACACAGAGCAACGGAGCAACAGAGAAAAGCAAGAGAATCAAAATCGTTTTAGAGAAAAATCAAAGAATATGAAATCTTTTCTGGGTTAAAACTTTAACGCCTTCATTTTTGTTTTTCCCTTCTTTCCAGCCTTTGACGTTCTCTGTTGCTCCGTTGCTCTGTGTTATTACGATTTTGATTTACTTGATAAAGCTCTGATCATCCTTGTCGGTGTAACTCGTCAGCGGCCCCTTGTCCTGCACCTCGAAACCGGCCTCGTATTCGTAAAGTTCCTTCAGCTCTTTGGCCATCTTGCGATTCAGCAGGTTAAGCGGAATATCCATCGGGCAGACCCGTTCACACTCGGCGCAGCCGGCGCAACGCCCTGACAGGTGCATGGCTCTAACCACATGCCAAGCAAAGTTTCCGGCCGGCCTGGGAGTAGTTTCAACCATCTGCGGCTTGTTGCGATCACACAGACACTGCTCGCAGAAACAGAACGGACATACCTGTCGGCAGGCATAACATTTGATGCACTTGCTGAACTGCTCTTTCCAATAAGCCCAACGCTCAGCCGGGGTCATGGCTTCCAGGCGAGCAATCTCGACAGCGTATTTCTTTTCCAGTTCGGGAGTAACCGGCTTCATATCCGGGACGAAGTCACAGCCGGCCGGCAGATGGGCGTCACATTCGGTGCATTTTGGCGCAAGACTGTCGCTAGTTAGGGCGGTTTCAGGCTGGATAGTGGATGCTAGAACGCCGGCACAGGGAACACCTATCAGATAGAGGTTCTCACGTTTGAGCTGGGATTCCCCCATCAACCCGATCAAGGCTTTCAGGTCACAGCCCTTGACTACAACCCCGATTTTGCCGGTTTTGGGGATCTCTTTTTTGGCCTTGGTAAGATAAACGGCCAGGTTGTTGACGCAGGCCGGGGTGAAGATCAGTTTTTCAGCGTCGGCGACATCAGTGATGACAACCGGCTGGGCCGAGCCCTTGCGGCGTGCTGAAGAGTATCCGACAATTGCGGTGACCAGCCCTTCTGTGAGTATACGTTTGACCTCGTCTTGGATGGCTTCGGTTACAGCTGAGTAGATGGATGTGTCGATTGCTTGTGTCATTGGCTTCCCATCAGATGGAGTTATACGCTTCTTTCAACTCAGGAGTGTCTATTGCCCCGGACCACTGTTCCTCCATAGCCAATTCTTTAAATTCCATCATCGGCCCCATGGCACGCACTTTTTCGGTCAGATCGGTGACCACTTCGACCCATTTGCCACCTTCGGCGGCCGAGACCCATGAAAACTGCAGGCGATTCAGATCAACCCCCACAAATTCAAGCAGTTTACGGAAAGCGGCAAACCGGCGCCGGGCGTGAAAGTTGCCGGCGATATAGTGACAGTCACCAGGGTGACAGCCGGAGACCAGCACTCCGTCGGCTCCTTGCTGAAAGGCCTTGAGTATGAAAACCGGGTCTATGCGACCGGTACAGGGGAACTTGAGCACCCGCACGTTGGACGGGTACTGCATGCGGCTGGTACCGGCCAGATCGGCCCCGGCATAAGTGCACCACGTGCAGACAAAGGCGATAATTTTAGGTTCGAAGTCGTGTTTGGATTTTTCAGGGTGCATATCAAAGCGCCTCTATCATTGCTACAATTTGCTCATCAGTGTAACCATCCAACTCAACTGATTTGGATGGACAGGTGGCCTGACAGGTGCCGCAGCCACCGCAGACTCCAGGGTTGACATAGGCGACAACCTTAATCAGATTGCCCTGCCGATCGCGAATTTCCTTCTCCTCCACGGCACCGTAGGCGCAAACCTTCTTGCAGGCGAAACAACCGACACAACCGGCTTCGCGCACGCGGGCCACGATCGGTTCCCGCTCCAGCTTATCCTTGGCAAAGAGTGTCATGACTTTGGCGGCCGCAGCAGAGGCCTGGGAGACAGTTTCGGGAATGTCTTTCGGCCCTTGGCAGGCACCGGCCAGGTAGATGCCGGCCGTGGCGCATTCAACAGGACGGAGTTTGGCGTGAGCCTCGGAATAGAAGTTGTATT
>CAZUGI010000188.1:0-3327 GCA_964619855.1 uncultured Geobacter sp.
CGCGGCACTGCTTGGCCGTGAAGAAGAGACAATACAATTGAAAAAAAGTGCCTGTGTGACTTTGAAGCTTGATCCGGACGCAGAAGACAAACCGGCCAATTTTCTCTGGTATCTAGTTCCAGGCAAAAGCAGAACCTCGTCCTTCAAGAAGGCATTTTCAAAAAACTAAATTAGTCTCAACAATTCACACGTATCTAGCACAGCCCGGCAGCTATTGTACCGTTAATGACAACCCCGTTCATATCCGGCAGGCTCATTGGCTTATGGCAGGCGCCGCAATACGTACCTTCCTGCAGCTTTACCCAAAGCACCAGATTTTCGGTATCGCACCAATCGCAACACCAGAAGTAATAATCCTCATTCAGCCTGATTTTCATAGCAGTTCCTCCCAATCGTAATTTTCTTTCACTATACCAGGCCAATATTACAATCGTGTGAAGCTCTGATAAAACTTTTGTAAACTCTATCGAAGAAACGTTCGCACAGATATTTCTACCTAATCTTTATCTGTCTGCAACACGTTTGTAACAATTCTATGTTACAAACTTCGTGCAAGATTGTATTATATCCGGGCCATAGAGAGTCTGAAGCGGGAGCATGACATGAAGAGAGTGCTGATTATCGAGGACGAAAAAGACCTGGCGGAATTGCTGGCTTTCAATCTTGAGAAGGAAGGCTATGCCGCCTCGTGTATTCATGATGGCAAGCTCGGTTTCGAACGGGCTGTTGCCGAGCCTCCCGACCTTATTCTTCTGGATCTGATGCTCCCGGGTATGCTGGGTACCGAGGTCTGCAAGGCTCTCCGCAAAGACCCGAAGAGCGCTCATATCCCGATCATCATGATTACAGCCAAAGGCGACGAAATAGATCGCGTGGTCGGTTTTGAGGTAGGTGCCGACGATTATATTGTTAAACCGTTCTCCATGCGCGAGGTGGCCTTGAGAATCAAAGCAGTCATGAGACGCAGTGAACCTGAGGCACAGTTGCAGGTCACCAATCTTTTAACGGTCGGTGATATTGTCATCGACAAGCAGCGACATATTGTCAAGAGCGCCGGCTGTGAAGTTGATCTAACCAGTACGGAGTTTAAATTACTGCTCTACCTGGCTGAAAAAAAAGGTTATGTCCACAGTCGGGAACAGCTGCTGCAGAAGGTTTGGAGCTACAACAATTCCGGGGACACCAGAACCGTTGATACGCATGTAACACGTCTACGGGGAAAGCTGGGACTGCCTGGCGATATCATCAAAACAGTCCGCGGTTTCGGCTACAAGATCGAGGTGGAATAATGGGATTCCGAACGAAGCTGGTACTGTCCTACATCTTCCTGATCGTGCTGATTACCGGAAGCTTTTATCTTTATTTCGACAATACCCTGCAAAAAGCAATGATTAATGAAAGCCGGGCCAACCTGGCAAGCCAGACTCAACTGGCCCGCCTGCTGGTGATGAACAGCAGACAGCTTGTTGCGCCGCAGCAACTTACCGAGTCAATCGGAACAGTCATAAAAGCCAGAGTCACTTTGATTGCTCCAAACGGGTCGGTGACCGGCGATTCGGATGTGGGACAGGCCGGATTGTCTCAGCTGGAGAATCATCTTCAGCGCCCGGAAGTGCAAGAGGCTTTAAAAAACGGGAGCGGAAGTGCTCTGCGCTACTCCGATACCCTGCGGACCTCCATGCTTTATTCGGCCATGACCTATGGCAGCGGAACGGTTGATGGCATCATACGGCTTGCCATGCCGCTGGAATACCTGACTTCCACCCGGAATACCCTGCACGGCCTGGTAGGCGGGGCTACTCTGGTAACCATACTGATTGCACTGCTGTTCAGTTATTTCCTTTCCAATCTGACCTCCAAACCGTTGCGAGACATGGCTGATGCCGCCGCCCGGATAGGGCATGGCGGCAGTAAGTCCAGAATCCCGGTGGCCTCAAAAGATGAAATTGGAATGCTGGCCACGGTGCTGAACGATATGTCTGAAAGGCTTGGCGACCAGGTGCAGCACCTTTCAGCTGAAAAACAGCGTCTGAATACAATTCTTTGCAGTATGGGCGAAGGTGTCATGGTAACAGCGCCGGACGGGGTTATAACACTGGTGAATCCGGCCTTCTGTCGACTCTTTTCAATTTCTGGTGATGTAGAAGGAAAGCGGCTGGTTGAGATATCAAGACACCCGGATCTGCTGGAAGCATTCAACGACCTGGGCAAACCGGATGTCCATGAACTTCTGCGTGAGATTTCCCTCCAACCTAACGATATTACTCTGCTGACTCACTGGGTTCCTCTTAATGTTGACGGAGTCAGACAGGGGATCGTCGCGGTCTTCCACGATATCAGTGATCTGAAGAAGGCCGAAAACATGCGCCGGGATTTTGTCGCCAATGTATCCCATGAACTCCGGACTCCGGTAACGATAATCAAAGGCTACGCAGAAACCCTGCTGGATGGTATTCTGGAATCCGACCCGGCCCGGGCCATCCGTTTCGTTGAAATCATCTCCAGCCATTCGGATCGTCTGGCCAACCTGGTAAATGATATTCTCACGTTATCAAGTCTTGAATCAAAGGAAGCGCTGCTTGAACTTCACCCCCTGGATGTGTCAGGAACAATAGCCAAAGCCTGTATGCTGCTTCAGGAAAGTGCTGTCCAAAAGAATATTGAAATAATAAATGAATCCATAAATGGTGCCTTGCCTCGTGTAATGGCCGACCAGGGACGTCTCGAACAGGTGGTCGTTAATCTGCTCGAGAACGCCATCAAATATACGCCAGATGGTGGCACTATCCGTTTGTTCACTGAAGATTCGGGAGATTTTGTCAGAGTGTCGGTGGCTGATACCGGCATAGGCATTCCTTTCAAAGATCTGCCAAGAATCTTTGAGCGCTTCTACCGGGTGGATGAGGCCAGAACACGTGAACAGGGTGGCACAGGGCTTGGGCTGGCTATTGTCAAACATATTGTACAGCTGCACGGTGGAAACGTTTCTGTTACAAGCGAAACCGGCCAGGGGTCAATCTTTTCTTTCACCACCAGAAAAGCCTGATCAGCAGACAAATAATTTACCCACCTTTTTCCTCGATGTAACATCGCTGTAACAATGATCTGCTATAGTCTCCGCATATTTGTTACAAACTCCAAGGAGGAAATATCAATGTTCAAGAAGTCAATCCTGACCGCGTTACTCGTGATGACGACCACTGTAGCCGCCCACGCCGAAAAAATAACGGTCGATGCCAAGATCAAGAAGTACACCCCTGCTGCCGGTGTGGCCGGCAACCTGGGCAGCATCGGTTCAGACAGCCTCAATAACCTGATGACCTACTG
>CAZUGI010000189.1:0-3324 GCA_964619855.1 uncultured Geobacter sp.
GGACGACTGGGGTATCAGGAAACTGGCCTATCCCATCAAGAAGTCTGCCAGAGGCCGCTACTACTACCTCCGCTTCGATGGTGACAGTGCGTTGATTGCCGAGCTTGAACGGCGTCTGCGGCTTGACGAGAAGGTGTTGCGCTACCAGAGCGTAAACATCACCGATCTGCCGGAACGAACCGCACCCGAGAAAAAAGTTGTCACGCCGGAAGTAGAAACGGAAGAGGCTGCTGAAGTTGCAGCTTCAACTGAAGAAGCAGCTGAATAATTTCCTGGAGGATATATAATCATGAGCGACGAAAGACCATCTACATCTTCATATCAGCGCCCAGCGGGCGGTTCCGGACAACGCCCCTCTAACGGCGGCCCTGGCGGCCCCGGAGGCCCACGCAAAAGACGCCCTTTTCAACGGCGTAAAGTCTGTCGTTTCTGCGGAGAAAAAAATCTTGCAATCGATTACAAGGAGCCACGTACGCTGCGCTTCTTTATAACAGAGCGTGGCAAGATCGTACCGCGCCGGATCTCCGGCAACTGTGCAGCACATCAGAGGGAAATAACCGAGGCAATCAAGCGTGCCCGCAACATTGCACTGCTCCCGATCGCTGCCAATCACGCGCTGAGTTAACAAAACCCGCATGAGCCTGACACCACAGGCCGATCATGACATGTTATCCCGCCTCAAAGCGGCGGTACTTGGCATGGTCGGCTCGTTTATTCTGTTTACCGCCTATCTGGTAGTACCGCCAGTGGGTATTTTTTCCGGCGTGCTGGCACCATTTCCTGCCTGTTATGTCCGACTGCTGCACGGACGCGTGCCGTCTGTTATTCTGACTTTTGGCGTAACAGCCGTCATAAGCGGCATATTCGGACTCTTCGCAGGATGCCTATATCTGGGTATGTGCGGAACCATCGGCCTGCTGTTGCCGGAACTTCTGACCAGAGGCTGTAGCGGAAGCCGGGCAATGTTCTGGACAACATCAATAAATCTGGCTGTTTTGATTGCCGGTATTACAGCGTACTGCCTGGCGACCGGCCTGGATTTACACCAGTATATTTCAGCAGAAATCTCATCCAGTCTGGACCAGGCGCTGTCAATATATGAAAAGGGCGGCGTTAAGGGGGAAGATCTAGACCTGATAAAGCAGTCCATGAAGACAGTTGCCGATCTGCTGTACCGTCTGTATCCTGCTTTTGTAACAATGATGCTAATTTTAATGGCTGGCTGCAATCTCGCTCTTTTGAAAAGAACAACTGCAACTGCAACATTGTCCCTGAACATCGGTGATTTTGCCAAATACAGAAACCCTGATATGCTGGTCTGGCTCCTTATTGCAACAGGTTTTTCACTGCTGATTCCTTCTCAGCTATCAACTACCCCGGCACTGAACATCCTGATGATTGTTGCACTGCTGTATTTTCTGCAAGGCATGGCTGTAGTAGGTACTATCATTTCACGACAGTCCTACGCCAAAGTTCTGCGGATTGGATTGTACGTGACACTGGTGCTTCAGCCGTATCTGGCTATAGTTCTGGCTGCAGTTGGATTATGTGATTTGTGGGTTGATTTCAGAACCCCTAGACCTGATAAACAGGAAAACCTGTAGTTCCGGCTTTAATCGATTGACACAAAGCCGGAATAAATACTTGACAGGCTTGAAAGGAGAATGTCGTGAAAGTAATTCTGAATGAGAACATTGAAACCCTGGGGCACATTGGTGATATCGTCAAAGTGGCGCCCGGCTATGCACGCAACTACCTGCTTCCCAAGAAACTTGCGGTTCCCGCAACTGAAGGCAACGCCAAAGCCCTGGAACATGCCAAGCGCCAATTGACTTACAAAAAGAACAAGGCTCTTGAAGCTTCAAAAAACCTTGCAGAAAAACTGGGGGCTCTGGCCATCAACCTTGTGCATCAGGCCGGCGAAGAGGGCAAATTATTCGGTTCTGTCACCAATATGGAAATTGCCGCGTATCTTAAGGATAAAGGCTTTGACATCGACCGCAAAAAAATCGTACTTGCCGATCCGATAAAGCATACCGGTGAGTTTTCTGTGCCGGTCAAGATCCACCCAGAAATATCGGCTGTCCTGAAAGTTACCGTCTCAGCGTCCTGATCGAAAATTAAATACATTAAGGGGCCTGACAGCTAAAGCTGACGGGCCTTTTTTTTATTTAAACCAGAAAATGATGCCTGATCCAAACGTCACGGTTGACATCGTACACTCCAGCATGGACAATGGACACATGCCATCTTCCCTCTACTTCATACTCATCGTAGTTCTTCTGGTTGCGGCAAACGGCTTCTTTGTCGCCTCCGAGTTTGCTCTGGTGGCGGTCCGTAGATCCCGCGTTATTGCACTTAAAGAATCCGGGAACCACAGAGCATCAGTACTCCTCGAACTGTTAAATAATCTAAATTCATATATATCAGCTACCCAGCTGGGTATCACCATGGCCTCGCTTGCACTCGGATGGGTCGGTGAGCCTGCCATTGCAAGGCTTCTTGAAATTCCTCTCCGCGACCGGGTATCCACTACGATGCTGCATGCCATTTCATTTGCTATGGCATTTACCATAATCACATTTCTGCATATTGTCCTGGGTGAACTGGCCCCCAAAACTCTTGCCCTGGAGCGTGCTGAAAAAGTGGCTTTGGCTATCGCCTGGCCGATGCGCATCTTCCACAAAATTTTTCACTGGCCGATCATTCTTCTGGATTATGCCGGCAGATTCACACTGCGAATTCTGGGGTTCAGGACTTCTTCGGAACATTCAAGCATCTACACCGTTGAAGAGCTGCGGCAGATCATTGACGTATCCCATAAAAGCGGAACTCTTGAGGCTGACGAGCAACATCTGCTCCATCGGGTTTTCGAATTTTCGGACTCTGAAGTGCAGCAGGTCATGATACCTCGCAGCGCACTGGCAGCCCTGCCGATCACGTCAAGCCTGGAACAGACCAGGCAAGCCTTTAACACCCTGGGTTACACCAGAATTCCGGTCTACCGCGATCAGCTAGACAATATTGTCGGAATTGTGGTGAGACGTGATCTGGAGCCATTTCTTTCGCAGGAAAATACGGAGGCTTTCAATCTCGAGAAACTCCTCTACCCGCCGAAATTCATCCCGGCCGGAGCCCAGCTCAGCGTGGCGCTCAAACAGATGCAGACATCGCGATCACACATGGCTTTTGTAGTGGATGAATACGGCGGACTGGAAGGAATTGTAACTCTGGAGGATCTTCTGGAAGAGATCGTGGGTGAAATTGACGATGAATTTGACGACGTCTCGCCTCCGCAGGTTGTCGAGGAGAATGGCAGCTATC
>CAZUGI010000190.1:0-3249 GCA_964619855.1 uncultured Geobacter sp.
ATTTGATGCCAAGCAGAGAGGCCTGTTCCACGACCATCTTGACCGTTTCTGCTCCTCGCTGATGCCCCACTATCCGGCGGAGCATGCGCTGCTGGGCCCAGCGACCGTTGCCGTCCATGATGACCGCCAGATGCGCCGGAAGCTTGTCAGGATCAAGCGGCTCCATCAGACTTCCATAACCTCTTTTTCCTTGTGAGCCACAGCCTCATCCATTTTGGCTTCGTAGCTCTTGGTGACATCCTGGACATCCTTTTCGTACTTCTTGAGTTCATCCTCCGTGATAGCCTTGTCTTTTTCGAGCTTTTTCAGCTTGTCGATGGCGTCGCGGCGGATATTCCTGAGGGCAATTTTGTCATCCTCGGCCTTTTTCTTGAGATCCTTGACAATTTCCTTGCGGCGCTCCCCGGTCAGAGGCGGCAGGTTAAGGCGGATAACCTTGCCGTCATTGGAAGGTGTCAGGCCGATGTTAGCGTTCATTATCGCTTTCTCGATCGGACCGATCATCTTGGCTTCCCAGGGGGAAATAGTGATTGTACGGGCTTCGGGAATGGCCAGCGTGGCAACCTGGCTGATGGAAGATGGGTTGCCGTAATAATCGACCTTGACCGAATCAAGAATTCCAGTGGTGGCACGACCGGTACGGATTTTCTGAAACTCGTTTTTCAGAACCCCCAGCGTCTTTTCCATATGGTTCTTCATGTCATCAAGTACGTTTTTGGGCATATCTATTCTCCTTGTACGATAGTGCCTATCTCTTCGCCCCGGATAACCCTCTTGATATTTCCCTCGGTGGTCAGGTCGAAAACGATAATCGGCAGATTGTTGTCCATACAGAGCGAAATGGCGGTGGCATCCATGACCTGCAGCCCCTTTTTGAGAACTTCGATGTAGGAGAGGCTGTTAAACTTGACAGCGGCAGGATCCTTCTTCGGGTCAGCAGTGTAGACGCCATCAACCTTGGTCCCTTTAAGGATGACCTGGGCATTGATTTCCATAGCCCTCAGGCTGGCGGCGGTATCAGTGGTAAAATAGGGATTACCGGTCCCGGCACCGAAGATCACCACCCTCCCCTTTTCCAGGTGGCGCATGGCGCGGCGGCGAATGTAGGGCTCCGCCACCTCCTGCATGGCGATGGCGGACTGGACACGTGTGGAAACCCCCTGCTTTTCAAGAGCATCCTGCATTGCAAGTGAATTTATCACCGTTGCCAGCATTCCCATGTAATCGGCACTGGCACGATCCATCCCCTTGGATGATGCCGCCAGACCGCGAAAGATATTGCCGCCGCCGATCACAAGTGCCAGTTGCACATCCATGTCAACAACCTCTTTGATCTCGCGGGCGATGGTGCCGATGGTCTGCGGATCAATGCCATATCCCTGATCACCTGCCAGCGACTCGCCTGAAAGCTTAAGAAGAACTCTGGTAAAGGATGGTCTGCTCATGGAAGTCTCCTTGTGTGATCAGTGCAACCGGAACTGACCGATTTGAGATGATGCCAAGGCGGCGAGAAGCAGACGAACAAGGCATACCCGGCGGTACCTCGAGAAGTCTGCGATGAGCCAGCGCCGGCAGGGCTCAACTATGTCAGTTCACAATAAAAAAGCCGACCATTGCTGGCCGGCTTCGGCAATTCTTACAGGCCGGCCGCTGCCGCTACCTCGGCGGCAAAGTCCGATTCTTTCTTTTCAAGTCCCTCGCCCAGGACAAAACGGGTGAAACGACTGATTGTTATTGAAGCACCCAGAGCCTTGCCGGTTTCGGCAGCGTACTGCTGGATAGTCTTGTCGGTATCCTTTACAAACTGCTGCTCCAGCAGACAGATGTCCGCGTAGAACTTATTGATCTGGCCGTCGATGATCTTTTCGATAATATTCTCCGGCTTGCCGGTTTCGCGGGCCTTGGAGCGGTAAATATCCTTCTCGCGCTCCAGCACATCGGCATCCACCTGATCACGGCGGACATACAATGGTGAAGCAGCCGCACTGTGCATGGCAACGTCTTTAACAAAAACGGTGAAACGAGGGTCTTTGGCTGCTGCCTCTTTATCACAGGTCGCCTCGACAAGAACACCGATCTTGCCGCCGGCGTGGATATAGGCACCAACCGCACCGGCACCCTTCACCTCAAAACTGCTGAAGCGACGAATCTGCATGTTTTCGCCGATTACGGAAATCGCTTCGTTCAGGAGAGTTTCAATGGTCTTGCCACCGGTTGAGGCCTGAGTCAGCAGCTCTTCAACCGAAGCCGGCGCAGCATTCAGAATATGATCGGCAACATCCTTGACAAAAGCCTGAAACTTGTCATTTTTTGCCACGAAGTCTGTTTCACTGTTAATTTCAAGAAGCACGCCCTTGTCGCCGTTGGCTGACAGGGAAGCGGCAACCATACCTTCGGTAGCAGCACGGCCGGCCTTTTTAGAAGCTGCGGCCAGTCCTTTTTTACGCAGAAAATCCACCGCCTGCTCAAAATCACCCGCGGTCTCTTCAAGAGCCTTCTTGCAATCCAGCATTCCTGCGCCGGTTGCTTTTCTTAATTCACTAATCTGTCCTGCTGTTACAGCCATGCTATCCTCCTGACCCGCCAGGCGGGTTAATATGTGATTAGGTTATTCTCCGGCCTCTTCTACAGCAACTTCGTCAGCAGCAAACTCTTCGGCACCTTCGGAATCGGTCTGAAGGGCCACATTGCGGGACTGAATACCTTCCAGTACTGCATCGGCCATTTTTGCTGAAAGCAGGCGGATTGCGCGGATGGCATCGTCATTGCCGGGTATGACGTGATCGATCGGATCGGGGTCACAGTTAGTGTCAACCACCGCCACTACCGGTATGCCAAGCTTGTTGGCTTCCTGAACTGCAATTTCCTCGTTTTTGGGGTCAATTACAAACATGACTCCCGGAAGTTTGTTCATGGTTTTGATGCCGCCCAGCGTCTTCTGGAGCTTTTCGCGGTCACGCTCAAACTGCAGCGCTTCTTTTTTGGTATAGGCTTCAATGGTTCCGTCTTCGAACATAGCATCAATCTTCTTGAGGCGATCGATACTCTGCTTGACGGTGGAAAAGTTGGTCAACATTCCCCCCAGCCAGCGTTGGTTGACATAGTACATTCCGCAACGGGCCGCTTCCTCGGCAACGGAGTCCTGGGCCTGCTTCTTGGTGCCGACAAAAAGTACGGTGCTGCCGTCCTTGACTGATTCTTTGACGAAGTTGTAGGCGGACTTGAAGTAGCGGACGGTTTTCTGCAGGT
>CAZUGI010000191.1:0-3196 GCA_964619855.1 uncultured Geobacter sp.
GTGGAGTTCACGGGCGGTAAGACCATGTACACCAGCGGGACGGTGCATGAACTGACGGATGACACTCACCCGATTCAGCGAGAGTTTTTCGATTTCTACCGCACTCCGAGGGGTGAATTCACCCCTAAGGGTTCGTCGCCGGACCTAACGACGCACCCGACACTCACCAGCAATGTCAAATTCATGAACTTCTACCCGTTCAACGATATTGAGACGATTTCTCCCCGTCCCATGCTGTTCATCACGGGTGCGAATGCTCATTCCAGAGAGTTCAGCGAAGAAGCCTACAAACTGGCAGCCGACCCGAAGGAACTCTACATAGTTCCAGGCGCCGGGCATGTGGACCTGTACGACCGGGTGAACTACATCCCCTTTGACAAGCTCACATCATTTTTCACAAAATATCTGAAATAAGGCGGTTGACCCCATTTTGCTGCGTAAGATAGGGACAAAGAAATGAAGCAGCTCACTTTGAAAATCATGACGCTTTCTTTACTCGCTTCAGCTGGCGTTTGTGCAGGTCAGGCCAGAGCCGCTGAAGCAGACAAAAACCACCAGATCATATCTCGCGCCGGTTCGCAGGCCTCCATGAAAGGGCCTGCCGAATATTTTACCGGTACTCCCCCAATTGTCGCAAATTTGTGACATCACGTAGCGGCGGAGCCCCGAACATGCGGTTGTACTCTCGGTTGAACTGGGAGGGGCTTTCGTAGCCGACCTGAAAAGCAGCGTTGGCGGCATCCATGCGTTCAGCCAGCATGAGTCGCCTGGCTTCCTGCAGTCGCAACTGTTTCTGAAATTGCAACGGACTGAGAGCGGTCAGTGACCGGAAATGTTGATGAAAGGTCGACGTGCTCATATTGGCCTGCGCAGCAAGGTCTTCCATGCTGATAGCTTGGGAGTAATTGTTTTTCAACCAACCTATCGCCTTGGCAATCTGCTGACTCTGACTCCCCGCCGTAGCTATCTGACGTAACCGTTCACCTCGATCTCCCACCAGTAGCCGATAGATGATCTCGCGCTGGATGACCGGCGCCAAAATCGGAATGTCCTTTTCGTCGTGAAGTAGGTCGACCAACCGGATAAAAGCGTTAACCAGCTGAGGTGTCATTTCGCCAGTTGCCATACCGCGACTTGACTGTTGAGGTCGTGGTTGAGGCAGATTACTGTCCACCATCAGTTGTGATACTTCACGCAAATCAAATTTCAACCTGAGCCCGAGATACGGCTTCTCCGGATTTGCATCTATAATTTGTACGATTGTGGGGAGATGCACGGACGTGATCAGGTAGTGGTGCGCGTCATATACATATGTGTCTTCACCAAGAATGACCCGTTTCGCCCCTTGCACTGCCAAACAAATGCTTGGTTCATACATGCCGCTCATCGGTTCGGTTGGCACATCCCGCCGAAAAAGTGACAAACCAGGGATGCTAGTTGTATATAGTTCGGCTTTTTCGGTGCATCGAGCAATGCTCTTCCCTAAAGCATCAATCGCGACCTCCAAGCTATTATCGTCAATATTCCGCATAAGTTGCCTCCTTTCAGGCTATTTCATCTGATTAAATACTATCTGACCGTTTAAGGCGTTACAACATTTTTTCAGTGAGATGCAAGATTAGGCAATAATTCAATAGGATCGTTCTATCGCCTATTGCTTTTCGGGATGTAGGATACAATCATCAACAGTTTGGCCTAGCAGATGAAAGGAGAAAGTAATGCAAAAACGAAAACTCGGAAATAGCGGACTGGAAGTTTCGGCCATCGGACTTGGATGTATATCGGTGCTACAAGTGTCGGACTCACTGATGATGATCTCGCCACTTTTGAGCAGGCCGCCGCTCAGATCAAGGTTCAGGGCGAACGGTACCCGGAAAAGCTCGAACGTCTGACCGGACTCTGAGGAAACGACCGATACTCATAAAGGAGAAAACAATGTCATTCGTAAAGACAGTGTCATCATTATTGGCAGCTGTTATCAGTATTTCATCAGGAGCAGCCATGGCCGCAGACTATAAACTGAATCCGTTTACTCTGGTCTATGACGGTGCGATTACTGAAAACGTCAAGGGCAAGGTAAATATCCATCCCGTCACGTACAAACTGAACGGCATCGATATTTCTGCCAACGTGTATACCCCCGCAAACTATAACCCGATCAATAAATACCCGGCGGTGGTTGTGGCTCACCCTAATGGTGGGGTGAAGGAGCAAGTCGCCGGATTGTATGCCCAGCGTTTGGCTGAACAAGGATATATTACCATTGCAGCGGATGCGGCGTATCAAGGTGCCAGTGGTGGAATGCCTCGTAATGTGGATAAGCCGGCCAACCGGATTGAAGATATTCATGGCATGGCAGATTTTATTACTCGGTATGCAGGTGCAGATGCTGAGCGGTTAGGCTTGCTTGGCATTTGTGGGGGTGGTGGCTACTCCCTGAAAGCAGCCCAAACTGACAAACGATTTAAAGCAATTGCCACTTTGAGCATGTTTAATTCCGGTCTGGTGAGGCGCAACGGCTATATGGACTCTCAAGTAGCCACTATCCAGGAACGTTTAAATCAAGCCTCAGCCGCCCGCGCACAAGAAGCGGCTGGAGGCGATATTATCTATGCAGGCGATACCAAGCTGACGGATGAACAAATTGCCAAGTTGCCGTTTGATCTGTACCGCCAGGGCTTTGAATACTACGGCAAAACTCACGCCCACCCCAACTCAACATTCAAATACACGATGAGCAGCCTGCTTGACTTAATGAATTTCGATGCTGCCAGCAACATGGACTTGGTCAACCAACCGTTGCTGATGATGGCGGGCAGCAAGGCCGATTCCCTGTATATGACCCAAAGCGCCTTTGCAGGGGCAACTAACGCGAAAACCAAAGAGCTTTTCCTGATTGAAGGCGCAACCCACATCGAAACCTACTGGAAACCGCAATATGTGAATCAGGCCATGGGTAAATTGACCCCGTTCTTCGGCACAACACTGAAATAAGGAGTCTCAGATATGAATACTACGCAAAACGACCAAGTTCATGAAACCGGCCCTGCCATGCTGGATCGTCGCACGTTTCTTATAGCCGGAGCAGGAGCAGTTGCAGCCTCGTTGCTGCCTAATGTTTCCGCTGCTGCACAAGATCAGGACTCCCATCGGGGTACAGGCGCAGGCAGGCCTCAACAGGCCTCAAGCCTGGGGA
>CAZUGI010000192.1:0-3120 GCA_964619855.1 uncultured Geobacter sp.
GAGGCATCCACGCTATGAACAATACCCTAAAAAGCTACACCAAGGAAAAAACACTTTCCGCCCTGCTGTCGCTGGCGACCAGTTCATCGGATGAGACCCTGATCCGCATGACCCACCTGATGGAGCTGATCCCCAAAAAAAACTACTACAAGGAGCGTATCCGCTGGATTCGCGGCCTGGTGCGGGACAAGCACCCCGGCATCGAGTTTCCCCGCCGGATTCTGCGCGATCTGCATCCCAATCAGCGTGACAAGTGGATCAGCAACCTGCTGGTCAACCACCTGCTGAACGGCACCAACAAGCGCAAGGAGTGGAGCGACAAGCACGGCTACTATCCACCTTCGACGGTTGTGATCAGCCCCACCATGCGCTGCAACCTGAACTGTTACGGCTGTTATGCCGGCGATTATGACAAGTCCCTGGAACTTTCACTGGAAGAAGTCGATTCGGTCCTGCTGCAGATGAAGGAGATGGGGGTCTATTTCGCGGTCATCTCCGGCGGCGAGCCGTTTTACATGGAAGGCATTTTCGAGATATTCAAAAAGCACAGCGACATGGCATTTCTGGTTTTTACCCATGGCGGGCTGATTGACCGGGAAATGGTTGAGAAACTGACAGAGGTCGGTAATGTGATGCCGGCCTTCTCGCTGGAGGGGTATGAACAGGAAACCGATGAACGGCGCGGTGCCGGACATTTCAAAAAGGTCATGCAGGCCATGGACCTGCTCCGCGAGGGGGGACTTTCCTTCTGCGGGTCGTTCACCCATTCCCGCAAGAATTCCGGCATCATCACCAATGGCGATTACATCGACATGCTGCTGAAAAAGGGCGTCTTTGCCATGTGGCTCTTTTCCTATGTCCCGGTCGGACGCAAGCCCGAGCCGGATCTGATGCCGACCCCCGCACAGCGGGACGGCCTGCGTCGGACCGTGGCCGATTACCGCGCCACCAAGCCGATGCTGTTCATTGATTTCTGGAACGACGGGCCGATGATTTCCGGCTGCCTGGCCGGCGGCCGCAAGTATTTTCACATCAATGCCAACGGCGACATCGAGCCGTGTGTCTTCTGCCATTTTGCCGTTGACAACATCCGGCGGACAACCATCCATCAGGCGCTGGCATCGCCGTTTTTCACTAAAATCCGCGCAACACAGGGGCAGCACGATAACCTGCTGCGCCCCTGCATGCTGATCGATCAACCGGCCGCCGGACGTGAACTGTTCGCTTCGGAGGGTGCCTATGCGACCCATGCCGGAGCGGACGAGATATTTACCGGACTGGCGGACAGGATGGATGACTACTCCCGCTCCTATGCCGAGATTGCCGATCCGGTCTGGGAGGAACAGTTCCGGGAACATCCGCTGAAAGCCAGGAAAAACCGATTATCGTAGGGGCGAGGCGGTGCCTCGTCCAGGGCGACCCAGCGGGTCGCCCCTACAATTTTAAAAATACGGAAAGAAGCCACAAGGAGCCCTGAATGAACGAAGAGTTGATTGAAAAGGTAAAACAGATGATCATCGACAGCCTGCGGATCGAGGATATGTCGCCGGCCGAGATCGACAGCGATGCCCCGCTGTTCGGCGAAGGGCTGGGGCTGGATTCGATCGATGCGCTACAACTGGTGGTGTCGATGGAGAAGGATTTCGGCGTGGTCGTTCCCGACGCAGCCACCGGCAGCAAAGTGTTTGTATCTGTGCGCAGCATGGCCGACTATATCGCGGAACATCGCAAATGAGCGATAGCGGAGGTATTTCATGAAACCAGCCATGCTCATTCCGCTGCTGATGCTCTGCGGCGCGACAGTTGTCAATGCCGAGACCTACAAATGGACCGACGCCCGGGGAGTGGTCAGCTATACCGATAATCCCGCCCTGATTCCGGCCCGGTATCGCAGCAAAGCCCTGAGCGGAGCGGAGATCGCCAACCGCAACCTCAAGGTTCAGAAGAAAAAGCGCGACCAGGAGGAAAAAATACTTCAGGATGAGCTGACAGAACCACAGGTCGTGACGACGGTCGACGATGGTCAATCATCAACCGCGCCACCAAGCATGAAACAACCGATGCCGGCACCGCCGGGTGATCAGCCTAGACCGGCGTCACCGGGCATGAAACAGCCGGTACCGGCAACGCCCGGCGATCAACCGGCAGAGACGCCGTTGGGCATGAAACAACCCATTCCGGCACCGCTCGGCGACCAGCCGACCGAGACACCCGCGGGCATGAAGCAGCCCATACCGGTCCGATAGCATCTGCCGCCAGTCGATTTCCCTCGCAACGAAGAGCGGGGAAGTCGCCCTGCTGATAGCAGCGGCAGCCAATCAGCCCCCCTACCCCCCTCAATGCATCCCGCACTATGATGAAGTTCCGCCAGATACGAAGGCCAGTCGTTATATTTGATGCCTGTCCGCTGACTGTTCCAGCGGAGCCATACACCTGTTTTTAATGAACTAATCGGGTTTATTTTGCTAACGCCGGCTATTGGCAGGCTAGTTGCTCTTACCTGTCTGATCCTGGTCATCTCACCCCAATGCTTTGTCCGTCATTACGGGGAGGAGGGATGCAATGCAGTGAAAGACTATTAATTTATCTAATCATCTAAAAAGGGAGACGTATGCGTAGCAGAAGGTTTGTAATAAACAACCGTAATATTAACAAATTTCAAAAGGAGGTTTTATGAAAAGATTTGGGGCACAGAAAGCTTATCTAGTATTTACGCTAATTATGTCTGTTTTTATCAGTATCTTGGCAGGATGCGGCGGGGGCGGAGGCGGACACTGGAATGAACCCGCCAGTGCAGGAAATCCCGTCGTGACTCCTACCTCAGTCCCAATAGTTACAATCGCATCTCCTGCCAATGGAGCGACAGGTGTCTTGATTGACGCGCCGCTCCGCGCTACTTTCAGTGTTGCGATGGATCCCGCATCGATTACCACGACAAGCTTTACCGTGAAAGCAAGCGGCCCCCCGTTGGGGCCGCCAATTGGAGGAACCGTCTCATATAATCCAACTACCAAGACCGTGACCTTAAAACATGTAAACAATTTTGCAAGGGACACATTCTATACCGCCACAATTACCACCGTGGCCAAAACCCCTGCTGGCAAAACACTGGCAAATGAC
>CAZUGI010000193.1:0-3014 GCA_964619855.1 uncultured Geobacter sp.
ATGATTCTGGATGTGGATGATGTAATCCCGGTAAATTATACGCTTGAAGTATCTTCACCAGGATTGGACCGGCCGCTTAAGAAACAGTCCGACTACGAGCGCTTTGCCGGTCGGCTTATAAAGGTGAAAACCTATGAGCCGTTTGCAGATGATAAGGGCAACAAGCGCAAAACATTTCTTGGCACACTGGACGGACTGGTTGACGGAGTTGTGAAGATGACACTGGCTGAAGGGCAGACCGCCTCGATTCCGTTGGAGCGGGTTGCAAAAGCCAACCTTGAATTTGAATTCTGATCTGAATTAACATACACGCCAGCAAGGAGAAGCAATCGTGGATACAAATATCAACCTCAAACACGCTATCGAACAACTCGTGAAAGAGAAGGGCATCGACCGTCAGGTGGTTTTGGAGGCAATGGAACAGGCTGTTTTGACGGCCGCCAACAAAAAGTATCGCAATACACGTGATCTTGAAGCTCACTACAATCACGAAACCGGCGAAGTCGAACTGTTTGAATTCGTGACCGTAGTAGAAGAGGTTCAGGATTCTTATAAAGAAATCTGTCTTGATGAGGCGCGCGAAATAGATCCGGAAGCGGAGTTCGGCGATTCTCTGGGGGAAAAACTTGATGCCAGCGGATTCAGCCGTATAGCCGCCCAAACCGCCAAACAGGTCATTATTCAAAAAGTGCGAGAGGCTGAGCGCGAAACCATCTACAATGAGTACAGCGACCGTGTCTGGGAGATTATCACCGGTATGGTGCGTCGCTTTGAAAAGGGTGAGCTGTTGATTGACCTGGGTCGTGCCGAAGCAGTTTTGCCGGCCAAGGAGCAGATGCCTCGCGAGGTGTACCGCCCTGGCGATCGTATCCGTGCCATTATCACAGACATATGCATGACGACCAAAGGCCCGCAGATTATGCTTTCCAGGACGCATCCAAGTATGCTCGCCAAACTTTTCGAAGCCGAGGTTCCTGAAATCGCCGAAGGAATCGTGGAGATCAATGCAATTGTCCGTGATCCGGGCAGCCGGGCCAAGATTGCTGTTTCGTCCAATGACCGTGATGTTGATCCGGTAGGCGCCTGTGTCGGTATGCGTGGTGCCCGCGTTCAGAATGTTGTCTCCGAGCTGCGCGGAGAAAAAATAGATATTATCCCCTGGTCGGAGGATATTGCACGTTTTGCCTGCAATGCTCTTTCTCCTGCCCAGGTTTCAAAGGTTTTTGTAGATGAGGAGAAGCGTGTTCTTGAAATCATCGTGGCCGATGATCAACTCTCGCTCGCGATCGGCAAGCGCGGGCAGAATGTTAGTCTGGCAGCCCGTTTGACCGGTTGCCGGATCGATATAAAGAGTGAATCAAAGGTGGCTGAAGCCGAGGTTCAGGAGTTTGCTTCATACGATGGCACTGAAGTCGAGGAGGAACCGACCGAAGTGTCGGAAGCCGCTCCGGTTGATGCTGTGGTTGAAGAGACGGTGGAGTAGCAGCGGCCCATGGCCCGCCAGGGGAACTCTGATGTCCCGCAACGCAGCTGTCTTGGTTGCAGGATAAGCAAGAATCAGGATCAGCTGATTCGTTTTGTCCTCTCTCCTCAAAATGAAGTGCTGCCGGATCTTGACAATAAACTTCCCGGTCGAGGGGCTTATACCTGTATAAGTGGGGAGTGTCTGGCAAAGGCCGTCACTCAGCGTCAGTTTAAGCGCTCATTTAAGCAGGATGTGCAGGTAATGGCTCCGGAAGAATTGGTGCTCCATACCAGAAAGCTGCTTTTTGACAGGATTATCGGTTTGATTGGGCTGGCCAACAAGGCCAGTCAGGTGATCGGCGGCGGCTCCATGGTCAGTGAAGCCCTGAAAAACCGTGTCAAGCCAGGTCTTGTGATTGTTGCAACCGATGTCTCTGAGGCTATTGGCGGGAAAATAATTTCTTTGGCTAATGTCAACAAGGTGCCGTATCGAACGGCGATAACAAAAGATGATTTTGGAGTAGTTTTGGGTAAGGCGCCGCGAAGCGCACTTGCAATAAGGTCCGGCGGTTTTGTAGCACAACTGCTCAGGGCAATTGATCGGTACAGAAACTTCCTGGGGGAGGCTTAAAGAATATGGGTAAAATCAGTGTGAGCATATTGGCCAAGCAGTTGGGCATAGAGCCCAAAGAAGCCATTGCCAGGCTCAAAGAAATTGGTGTCGATGCAAAAACGGCAACTTCGCAGGTTGATGATGCTGCTGTTGCCAGATTGACTGCGCCCAAGCCCAGGGAAAACGGCACAGATGAGATCCGGGTTGCATCCAATGTAATCCGCCGCCGCGCCAAAGTCGTACCGATGGCGGAAGCGGTTGAAGCCCCCCCTGTTAAGGAGGAATCAGCAAAATCGTCTGAAACTCCAGTCCGGCCGGATGCGCTGTCGGGAACTCCAGTTACTGAAGCTGCTCGCAAAGAAGATGCTGCGGCGCCAGTTGAAGTTACCGTGCCTGTCAAATCTGAAGAAGTTGATGAGCCGCTAAAGACAGGACCTAATCAAGCCAGAATATTGGGCCGTATGGAAATTCCAGGTGTCACGAACCGGCCAACCCGAGTCGTGCCCAAGGATGCCCCCGCCCCGCAAAGAACTGCTCCGCCACGTCCTGCCGTTGATAGTGCTCAGCGCAGACCGGCACCAAGTGCCGATCAGAGAAAACCAACCCCTGGCTATGAACCGAGAAAACCTGCTCTTCCTACTCCTTCGGTTCCAGCGACTGAACTTGACAGATCCCGCATGAAGCAGGTCCAGTTGGCTCCTGCAGCCCCCGGCGGTGACAATCGCCGCGGTGGTAAAAAGGATGGTCCTGGTTATGGTGATGGCGGTAAAGGGGGCAAAAAGGGCGCCCCGGCCAAGAAGAAGGAGCAGCCGCGCAAGAATGAATCGGTTATTGACAAGCGGGAGCGGGCTTTTGATCCGATCTATAAAGGTTCCAAGAAGAAGGGTGGCAAGGAGCGCGCTCCCGATACCAAAAAGACTGAAATTACAATTCCGAA
>CAZUGI010000194.1:0-3011 GCA_964619855.1 uncultured Geobacter sp.
CTTCATCTTTTCGACAATAACTTCCAGATGAACCTGTCCCATGCCGGAAATGATGAACTCCTTGGTCTGGCTGTCGCGGTGCGACTCAAGAGTCGGCTCTTCCTCTATCATGCGGTGCAGGGCGTTGTGGATTTTATCCTCATCAGCCTTGGTTTTTGGCTCGATAGCATAGGAGATGACCGGCAGAAGCTGTTTGGCCGGCTCGTAAACAACCGGCTTGGCGGCATCACAAAGCGTATCCCCGGTGATGGTTTCTTTCAGCTTGGCAACCGCAACAATATCACCAGCCACAGCCTGTTTGATCGGATGCTGCTTCTTGCCTTCCAGCTCATAAATCTGCCCGATGCGCTCCTCAACCCCTTTTGTCGAGTTAAAGAGCGTAGAATCAGACTTGAGTACCCCTGAATACACGCGGAAGATCGTGATTTTTCCGGTATAGGGATCTGAAGTGGTCTTGAACACCAGAGCGGAGAAAGGTTCCTTCTCATCCGGAGCCCGCTCGACAATTTCTCCGGATTTCGGGTGCACGCCGACCGCCTTGGTTCGATCCAGTGGTGACGGCAGATAAGCGCAGACGGCATCCAGCAGATGCGGCACACCGATATTGGCAGTGGCCGCCCCGCACAGAACTGCGGTAAAGGTGTTGCGCATTGTTCCGACCCGCAGGCCGTCAATAATCTCCTCTTCTGTCAGTTCGCCAACTTCAAGGTATTTCTCTGTCAGGGCATCATATGCTTCAGCGACTGTTTCGACCATGTGCTCTCTCAGGCGATTGGCTTCATCGGCGCAATCAGCCGGTATCGGACCTTCGGTAAATTTTCCGGAGCCGTCTTTTGCATAGAACCAGGCCTTCATGGTGACAAGATCAATGACACCTTCGAAAGCCGCCTCCAGACCGATCGGCATCTGGATCGGCACACCGCGGGCCCCCAGAGCCTTCTCCATATCATCTATGGCCCGCATGTAGTTTGCCCGTTCGCGGTCCAGCTTGTTCACAAAAGCGATCCGGGGAATCTCGAATTCGTTGGCCCAGTTCCAGATCTCTTCGGTCTGGGCTTTCACGCCTGAAATAGCTGACAGTATTATGACAGCACCGTCCAATGCCCGCATGCAGGCACGGGTATCAGCAATAAAGTTGCCGTAACCGGGGGTGTCGACAATATGGATCGAATGACCATTCCATTCACAGTGGTCAAGGGCCGAAGTAATCGAAATCTTGCGCTTGATCTCCTCCGGCTCAAAATCCATGGTCGAGGTGCCGTCATCCACGCGCCCCAGGCGGTCGATCATTCCGGTGTCGAAAAGAATCGCCTCTGCAAGTGATGTCTTGCCGGCGCCGCCATGAGCGACAATACCCAGATTGCGGATCTTGCTGGTTTCAAACTGTCCCATACTGTTCTCCCCCTTTTGTGCATTTATTTTCTGTTCGTTCAAATCAGAAACATCAAATAAGCGATCATAACTCACTACCGAAGATCAACTATTGGAAGTGTTATTTCAAGACGATATAACAGAAGATGCGAGTAACTTCTAGCGGTTCCTTTCGTAAATAATCCTCAGGCCGTCCAGCGTTAAAAACTCATCAACCTCATCAATGGCTTTGGACTCTGGCGCAATCAAGGGTGCCAGACCGCCGGTGGCAACTACCCTGAATTTTTCGTGGCACTCGGAGCGGATCTGTTCCACGATTCCATCCACCAGTCCGACATAACCATAGAAGATACCGGCCTGCATAGAGTTGACCGTATTTTTGGCAATCACATGCGGCGGCTTGGCTATATCCACCCTGGGCAGTTTGCTGGCGCGCTGGAACAGTGCTTCCAGAGATATAGCCAGCCCCGGGGCAATAGCACCGCCACAGTATTCACCTCTGGCATTGACATAATCGAACGTGGTGGCGGTGCCGAAATCAACGATTACCAACGGGCATTTGTGCTTTTCATAGCCGGCCACAGCATTGACAATCCGGTCGGCACCTACTTCCTGGGGATTATCGTACTGAATCGGCATACCGGTTTTGATGCCAGGGCCAACCACATAAGGGGTCAGATTGAAAAAATCATGCGAGATGGCCTCCATAACGACGGTTAACGGAGGTACCACTGAGGAGATTATGGCTGCTTTTACTGACAGGAAGTCGAGACCTGATTGCCCAAAAAGGCTGTGCAGAAGCACTGCGTATTCATCAGAAGTCCTTGACTTGTCGGTGGAAAGGCGCCAACTGCGGACAAGTCTCTCCCGGTCGTAGACCCCAAATACTATGTTGCTGTTGCCGACATCAATTACCAGAAGCATTCAAACCACCCTGACGTCGCCGCTTAAAATCCGCTCAACCCTGCCTTCACCGGTTTTCACCAACAGCGCTCCGTCCTCATCGATACCTTCAAAAACTCCGCTGACAGCATCTCTGCCGGCATCACTGACTGTCACATGACGGCCTTTGGCGATGCAGCGCTCCTGCCACTCAATCCGGACCGGGCCAAATCCAGACGACAGAAAATCTGCATACAGCTTGTCAAGCTCGCTCAACAGTATGCCGGCAAAACCGGCTCTGACAACACGCGCTCCGGATTCCATCAGAAGAGATGTTCCGGGATGGCGCAGATCATCCGGAAATTGATCTGCCGTCATATTCAAATTCACGCCGATACCCAGAATCACGAAGTTGATCGCATCTGTTTCAGCACTCATCTCGTTCAGAAGGCCGGCTACTTTTTTTCCGGCAATCAGCACATCATTAGGCCACTTGATCTGGGGCTTGAGGTTTGTCGTCGCCTCTATTGCCCGGGCCACCGCAACTGCAGACAAAAAAGTCAACTGTGGCGCCTCATGCGGCATGATGTGAGGTCGCAACAGCACCGAGCAGTACAGGTTGACCCCCTCCGGTGAGGACCAAACGCGACCACGGCGCCCTTTCCCGGACGTCTGGGCATCCGCAATAACAACCGTACCCTCTGCGGCACACTCTTCAGCCAGACGAAATGCGTCCGCGTTGGTTGAGGCCGTCCGCT
>CAZUGI010000195.1:0-2959 GCA_964619855.1 uncultured Geobacter sp.
GTCACCAATGACGCCAATGATTGTGCGGTTGGCTCCGGTCGATTGGTGAATATCGAAGTCTCTGGTGATGAGATACTCCTTGCTGGCGTCCAACGCCTCTTCCTCGGCATGCTTCCTCATTATTATCAACATTGCAGCTTGTTCTCCCTTGCGATTTCTATTCTTCTTTGTGTGACATGATGCGCTCAAGTCTGCGTGATTCGTCAACCACGCGCTCAAACATCCTGACAATGGCCTCATTGTCCAGTGGTCCGGGATTATCTTCTTTCATCCGGTTGAAGATGCGTTTCTCACGGGCAGGGTCGAAAACCGGCAGGTTCAGCTCCTTCTTGCAGTGTCCGATTTCAAGCGCCAGACGGGCACGCTCGTTAAAGATGCGCAACAGCACGTCATCCAGCAGGTCTATTCTCTTTCTAATTTCGTCGATGTCCACGAGTAAAGACTCCTTTACGGATTAAAACCGCTTCTTCACAAAGCTGTCCTTCTTTTCATTGACATCATCCCGTTCAGGATAGTCGATGTTATAATGAAGTCCGCGCGACTCTTTGCGCATCTGGGCACAGGCTATGATCAGTTCGGCCACGGTTGAAATGTTGCGTAATTCCACCAGATCCGAAGTCACGTTGAAGTTCCAGTAGTATTCCTCAATTTCTCCCTGAATCAGCTTGATACGGTTCATGGCCCGTGCCAGTCTTTTGTCCGAGCGCACGATCCCGACGTAATTCCACATGGTCCGCCGGATTTCATCCCAGTTCTGTGAAACCACAACCATTTCGTCGCTGTTGGTGGCCGTTCCGGAATCCCAGACCGGGATGGCCCGCGGGTCAAACTGCAGGGTTTTCAGGGCTTCAATTGAGTGTCTGAAGGCTCGTCCGGCATAGACCGCCGCCTCCAGAAGAGAGTTGCTTGCCAGGCGATTTGCCCCGTGCAGGCCGGTGAAGGCCGCCTCACCGATGGCGTACAGCCCCGGGATGTCTGTTTCAGCATCGAAATTGACCGCAACTCCGCCGCATAGGTAGTGTGCCGCAGGGACGACCGGCAGCCATTCACTGGTCATATCCAGTCCAAACTCCATGCAGGTCTGGTGAATGTTGGGAAAACGGTTACGGACCGTGTCGGCCGGTTCGTGCGTGATATCCAGAAAGACGCAATCATCGCCACTGGTTTTCATTTCGTTGTCGATGGCGCGAGCCACAATATCCCGCGGGGCGAGATCTTTAAGCTTGTGATATTTTTCCATGAAAGCGGTGCCGTCCCTGCGCCGGAGTATGGCTCCTTCGCCGCGCACAGCCTCGGATATCAGGAATGATTTGGCCAGAGGATGAAAGAGTGTCGTAGGGTGAAACTGCATGAACTCCATATTGGCTATGGTGGCTCCGGCGCGATACGCCATGGCCACACCGTCTCCTGAAGCTACATCCGGGTTGCAGGTGTAGAGGTAAACCTTGCCGGCTCCACCGCTGGCAAGCAGTGTAATCTTGGAACTGAAGGTCATGACCATGTTGCCGTTGATATCCAGAACGTAAGCTCCCAGGCAGCGGTTCTGCTCAAGCTGGCGTCGCTCGATTTTTGCAGACGTAATCAGATCGATAGCAATATGGTGCTCGTAGATTGTAACATTGGGATGCCGACTGACCTCTTCTACAAGAGCCCTTTCAATCTCCCGACCGGTGATGTCTTCGGCATGTAGGATGCGACGGGCGCTGTGTCCACCCTCGCGGGTCAGGTCGTAGCTTTCGCCGCTGGTAGTGAATTTAACCCCCCAGTCAATCAAATTGCGAATGGTCTGAGGACCTTCTTCAACCACCATTCTGACCACATCCTCGTGGCAGATGCCGGCACCCGCCACAAGAGTGTCCTCGACATGGGCATCAAAGGAATCCTCGTCAGAAAAGACAGAAGCGATCCCGCCTTGAGCATACTTTGTCGCCGATTCCGATATATCACGTTTGGTAACGATGGCGACGGTGCCAAAGTCTGCTGCCTGGAGTGCATAGGACAGTCCGGCAATCCCGCTGCCGATAACCAGAAAATCGCTTTCAATGCGCATTATTGGACTTCCCTTCCTGAATATTCATGAGGCTAGGAATTATTGACCTGCAAGACGGTTTTGTCAAGCAGAGAGGGTATTTTTGAGTTATCTGAAATGTACGAGAGTAAAAACAGAGAAATGTT
This sequence comes from uncultured Geobacter sp., assembly GCA_964619855.1. Classification (GTDB taxonomy): domain Bacteria; phylum Desulfobacterota; class Desulfuromonadia; order Geobacterales; family Pseudopelobacteraceae; genus JACRCG01. The sequence continues at coordinate 2,176 of CAZUGI010000195.1, forward strand.
TCAGACGTTGTTTAGATGATTTGAAGGAGTAGCTACGGGTGTAATCTGTTCTACGTAATATATTTATGGGAAAGTCAGGAGAGCTTATATTCAAATCATCAGGAATTGAGAGCAGGTGGCGAGCTTCAATTCCGTGATATCAATCCGCCTGCCTTATCCATTTTTTTGCTTCTTCAAGAGTTTTAAACACATTGTATTTGATTGGGATGCCTGACGATTCGGCAATGGTCTGGTACATCCGGTGCAATCCGAACTCAAGACCGGCAGTCCCGACAAAAGCAGTTTTTGATCCTTGTCTTGAACCCGCTTCAACGGAAACTTTAGCGGCTCTGGCTATTTCCCTGAAACCGCTTTGCGGAATAAGATTCCATGATCCATCTGTGAAGTCCCAGATGACGTCTGTAACATCATTTTTTGGATAGTACTCACATATGACTGAGACGAGCTGATCCGCAGTTGTATTGCCAATAACAGTTACGATAAGCAGCTTTTCTTCGGATTTAACATCTATCGTAGCCATAATTGTAACTCCCACCAACTATGCTGCTTCACCCTTGCTTGTCTTATAGACCTTTTTTAAAGGAAGTAAAGGATTATTGTTGTCTTGTATTGACATGTTGCATTTTACTTATGAATAAAAATTCAATATGGTAAGGTCGACGGATTTTCAAGGTGCGTCAAGTAGATAATAGAACAGGCATCCAGATAACTCTGAATGCCTATATTTATTTGGCTGGGGCGCCAGGGATCGAACCTGGGAATGTCGGAATCAAAATCCGATGCC
>CAZUGI010000196.1:0-2959 GCA_964619855.1 uncultured Geobacter sp.
ATGACGCAAGGGAACTGATGAAAAAGGCCGATATGGCTATGTACGAGGTTAAGAGCAGTGGAAAAAACGGATTTAAATTTTATCACTCCATCTGAATCGGATTCCAAACAAGTCATCACAAATCCCCCCTCACTCTCTTCGCACCAATCCTATATAAAGATCCTGTGAAATCGATCTCTTAGGCGCTGTACAGCATACCTGCAGAGGTGCACTGTGGACTATTTGCTGATGTGAGACGGTAAATGCAGTTAACATCTGAGCATGAAACAAACATAAAACAGCGTTGCATTACATGACTGATACATCTATCATGCAGAGAAATAAGTTATTTTTTACGGGGGCATTTATGGGTAGTTCTCGGTCTGAGACAATGTTTGCATCTGTGTATCGAGGAGTGGTGGCACTGTCATGCGTCCTTTTCGCTGCCGGATTGGCGGCCGCCGAGCCACAAGTCGGCAACAGAGTGAGGACCACCGTCAAATCCCTGGACCTGAGCCGGCCGCCAAGCACCGACGAGCTGATGGCCGCCGGACAATTGGGGGGAGCGCTCTACCCTACCCGCGACACAAAGCAAGGGAGCGGCGACAACCAGGCCAACCTCTCCTTCGGACGGGCCATGGAACTGTGGAACCGGCACGAATACCGGGAAGCCTCCAGGCTGCTCAAGCAGCATGTGACGGCCCATCCGGGCAGCCCCTGGATCGCCGAGGCGGAACTGCACCTGGGGTGTGATGCCCAGTATAACGGCCGTTATGCGGAGGCGAAAAAGCGCTTCGAACAAATATTGAAGGATAATGCCGGGAAAAACCATCCGGGGGCAGTTGCCATGCGGGACAAGGCCAAGCTGCGCCTGGGCGTTCTGAAGGCCTATCAGAACAATCTCGGCGAGGCCGGCGCCCAATTCCGTGATCTGGCCAAAAGCGCCTATGACTGGCGAGAGCGGACCTATGCCGGGCATTGGCTCAACCGGATCGGCAAGATGAAAAAAAGCGGCAAGACAGCCCTCAACTGCGGCAACCAGGCACTGGCCTCTCTCCTGGAGCGGGACGGCCGCGCTGATGACGCCCAGGCGCTGCTGGAAAACCTGTCACCATCGGAAAAGGGGCAGAGCATCCGTGATCTGGAAGAAGGCGCGCGGCTGTTCGACTATCCCCTGACGGCCCGCACGCTTGCCCCGGACAGGGCCGCCGAGCTTCCGGTCCCAGCGATCGTCCATCTCCCCGCCGGCAGTGCCGGGGATAGCGGTCACTACTGGGTGCTGGAACATGTGGAAGGCGAGACATTGTCCCTCTTCGATCCCCAGGCCGGTAAACACTTTGTGCAGAGCGCCGCCGAATTCGCGGAGCAGTGGGACGGGGTCGCCCTGGTGAAGGCGGAGGCCGCGGCCGGTGAGTCGCTTTCGGAGGATCTGGCCGGCGCCATCTTCGGCGGGTGCTGCGGGATTCCCCGCGCCGAGGAGGATCTCGGTTGCCCCGACGGCAAATGCAAGCAGGGGCCGAGCATGAACGGCGGAACACCCAACGGTTCGCCGGTCTGGACCGTGAACATGGTCAATATGAACTTCTACATGACCGACATCCCGCTCTGGTACAAAAGCCCGATCGGTCCGGCGGTGGAGATTCAGCTAAGCTTCAACTCCCAGTCAGCCATCGCCGCCAACGAACCCTTCGGCAATAAATGGCAGTTCAACTACGCCAGTTATCTGGTGGTGGATACGGCCGGCGAGGTAACCGTCTTCATGCCCGACGGCCGCCGGGATGTTTACCGCCCCAACATCCCGCTCAACCCGGCCGCCGGATTCCAGAAGCCGTACCGGGTCTTCAACGATCTTAAGTATCTCGGCCCCAACCTATACGAGATTTCGCTGCCGGAGGGAGATACCTACCGCTACGCCATCCCCGCCGGAACCTCGTCGCTGCAGCCGTTTCTGGTCGAAATTCGCGACACCCATAACCAGAAGCTGTCTTTCGGTTACAACACGAATGTCCAGCTGGCCGGCATCACCGACGCAGCCGGAAAGACGACAGTTCTTACCTATAACGGCGCCGGACTGGTGAGCCGCGTCACCGATCCGTTCGGCCGGCACGCCGACTTCACCTATGACGGGAACAGGAACCTGACACGAATCACCGATATGGGTGGCTATGCCAGCAGCTTCACCTACGACGCCAACGTCTATCCCACCAGCATCCGGACCGGCGGTGAGATCTGGGGGGTCTACATCGAGCCGGCCGATGGGATTGATAACGGCACGGACAAGTACCCTCCACCGGGTGGCGGCATGTGGGAGAATTACCGGATCACGATCACCAACCCCCAGGGTGGCAAGGAAGAATATTATTTCGATGGCTACAACTCTGTCGGCTGGTACAAGAGCCCCCGCAATTACGGAAGCGGGGTAAAAACCCTCGATTACGGTTTCATGCCAACCCTGCCGACCGTCACCGGAAGCCGCGGCGAAATCATGACGCTGGTCGCAGCAGAGGGAGACGCCATCAATTACCTGCATGACAATAATGGACTCGTAACGACCGAGTTTGACAGCCATGTCGATAACCACAGCTATCTGTACAGCTATAACGCCATGGGCCGGGTCAAGACGGAAACGCTTCCCGATTTTTCGTCAACAACCCTTAACTACGCGTCCAACGGAGTTGATGTGACCAGTATCGTCAACGGACTCGGGACCATGACATTTGCCTATAACATCACCCGCGACATCTCATCCTTCGCCGACCGGATGGGGGGAACCACCACGGTCACCTACAACGCCTTCGGCCAACTGCAGACGATGACCGACACGCTGGGGAGAGTGACGACCTTTTCGTATGATATCAATCATTTCCCAACACAGATCTCGCGGAATGGAGCCGTGTTGAAGAACCTCACCCCCGATGCGCTCGGCAGGGTTCACACCCTGACCGGCAGCGCTGGCATGACCCTGCCCTACGATTACAAT
>CAZUGI010000197.1:0-2893 GCA_964619855.1 uncultured Geobacter sp.
TGGCCGGCTTCATCCAGAAACCGTACAAGCTCAGTGTGCTCAAAGAGGCGATCAGAGAAATCTAGAAAATACCGTCCAGAGGGCCATAACAATATCGAAGGAGAATCCGACATGGCTGACGACATTTCACATAGAACCCTGCAGGAGTATCTGAAAGCCCTTTTTGATACCGACAAGGCCCGCGCCCTTCAGATCGTTCAGACAGCTCTTGATAGCGGGATGACACCGGAGAAGGTTATCTTCGAAGTTGTCATCCCCGGCATGGAGCGGATGATCGGAGGAATGCTTTCTGACAACCTGATCACGCTTTCACAGCATTTCCTGTCATCGCAGATCGCCGAAGAGGTTGCCGACCGCTTGATCCCGATGTTTGCAACGGCGCCGGAAGTGCGTGGGCATGTCGTTATCGGTACCAGCCATGGCGACTTCCATGGTCTGGGCAAGAAGATCGTAACCGGCTGCCTGCGGGCCAGAATGTTCGAGGTCACCGATCTGGGGATAAATGTTGCGCCGGAGCGTTTTGTAGACGAGGCCGCTCTGACCGGCGCCGAAGTGATCGGTATCTCGTCGATGATGCTCCACACCGCCACCGGTGAACGCGGGCCGAGACGGGTACGCCAGATTCTAAGGGAACGCGGATTGGAGGGAAGGATCAGGATTATCGTCGGCGGAGCACCGTACCGTTTTCACGACAATCTGTTCCGTGAGGTCGGGGCCGATGCCTGGGCTGACAGCGCGGCCGAGGCGCCAGCCGTAGTCGCCCTTATGGTGCAGGAGGTGCGGCCATGACCACCGGGATGGAGCGCTTCGGAGCCCTTATGAGCGGGCAGACACCAGATCGTGTGCCGATTGTTTGCTGCCTGCTCGACCAGGGCGCCCGGGAGCTTGGAGTTTCACTGCGCGAGTATTACTCGCAGGGAGAACTGGTGGCGGAGGGGCAGCTGCGCATGCGTGACAAGTATGGCTACGATACGCTGCTGGGTTTTTTTTATTCTGCCCTGGAGGCTGAAATACTCGGATGCCAAAACATTATCTATGCCGATGACGGCCCTCCTAACGTAGGCCATCTGGTTATAAACTCACCAGATGACATCAAGAAGCTGCAGCTTCCGGATGACCTGAACAGCCACCCCCGTTTCCGGGAGATTGCGACCTGCATCGGCATCCTGAAAAGGGAATCAGCCGGGCGCTGGCCGGTGCTGGGCGTGGTGACGTCGTCGTTCTCGCTACCAGCCATGCTGATGGGCATCGGGCAATGGATGGATCTGTTTTTAAACGGGAGTCCGTTGTTGCGTGAACAACTGCTGGAACTCTGTTCGCAGTTCTGCTCGCGACAGATCAGAGCGCTGCGCGAGGCGGGGGCGGATTTGATCGTATATGTCAATCCGGTGGCGTCAGCCACTTTCATCACGACATCGAAGTTCCGCGAACTGGCACTCCCCTGGGTCATAAGGGATCTGGAACAGCCGGGGCCGGCTGGGGTGGTGTTTTTCAATGGCGGCGGCCGGATCAACCCGATCCTGGCCGATCTGAAGGAGCACACCGGCATCGGCGCCTATTACCTGAACCCGTTCGATGATATAGAAGAGGCCCGTGCTATTCTTGGACCGCAGGCGCTGATAGCCGCTGCGATCAACGATATCAGGCTGATTGACTGGTTGCCGGAGGAGATTGACCGGGAAGTGGAGCGGATCATGCGCTCTGGAAAACTGGCGGGCGGCTTTATCTTCGGTACCCTGATGATGCCCTTCCGGATTCCGGAACGTAACATCAGGGCGCTTGTGGAAGCCGCTATAAAGCATGGCCGCTACCGATCGGAGAATCTATGAGCGAAGCTGAACTGATCATCGGCTGTGGTATCCTGAAGAAAGAAATTCGCTATATAGCAGAAAAAAACGGTTGGCATCAGGCGACGACCTTTCTCCCTTCCGGCCTGCATGTGGACTTTGAGAAACTACAGAACGCCCTTGAAAAATGCCTGCAGATGCACGCAGAAGAGCCGGCGATCGTCTTTTACGGTGCCTGTCATCCGCGCATGGAACAGATTCTTGATTTAGCCGGTGTCATCAGGACGCCGGGTCAGAACTGTGTGGACATTTACCTTGGGCATGAAATGTTCTGCCGTGAGCTTGAGCAGGGCGCCTTCTTCCTGTTTGAGGATTGGGCGCTGCACTGGAAGGAAATAGTCGGAAAAATCATGCCGGGCGATCCGGAGATCATGCGCAGTATCTTCCGTAGCGCCCACAAGTATCTGCTGGCAATCCGCACCCCCTGCTCGGGTGATTTCAGCGCCGAAGCGGAAACCGTCAGTGGCTTGACGTCACTTGAATTGCGCTGGGTTGATGTGGGAATCGAGCACCTTGAAGCAAACCTTGCGGCGACCCTCAACCGCGCGAAGGCAGGCAGCCATGAACAGCGACATTAGTAGCGCGCCAGCTACGCTGGAAGATCTGGAAAAGCGGCTCTCGGAGCTGGCTCAAAGCAAGTCACGGCTCGAGCTGATCAATCGGCTGCTGACAAGTCTCAGCTCGGTGGCCGGGCTTGACAACATGGTTCAGCATATTCTTGAAATCCTGATGCAGACGGTAGGAGCGGCCAACATCTCCATCATTTTCCGCCTGGAGGATACCTGGCAGCTGAGAGATGTCTATCGAACAAACCGTGAATTTCAGGAGTCTGTCAATCCGGATGCAGTTGAGGTGCTCACCGGTGAGGAGCCGCTCCGTATCAAACGGCGGGGAATGGAGGCTCCATATCCGGGACAATCCAATTTAACCGCACTGGAAAACTGGATCTTTCCGCTACAGTCGCGGGAGCGAAAAATCGGTGCAGTGTGCATGGACGGGATGCAGCTCACCGAACGGCTGGTGACTGAGGCCGCCCTGGCCGCCAC
>CAZUGI010000198.1:0-2794 GCA_964619855.1 uncultured Geobacter sp.
GTGGACCTGCAGCATGTGCCGGAAAACCAGTCTAAAGCTGCACTCGACGCCAGCCTCCACTTAGCCAATAGCAAGCGCTTCTACCTTGCTAACGGTCCCCTGTGGAGTGTGCAGGTGATCCGACTCGCAGGGAACCACCACGTTCTTCACTTGGCGATACACCACATCATTGGCGATGACTGGTCGGTCCAGGTTCTGCTGCGGGAACTCTCGACGATCTACAACGCATATCTCACCGGCGTTGAAGATCCATTCCCTAAACTGCCGGTGCAATACGCAGACTACGCTGCGTGGCAAAGGCGCTGGCTGGCTAAGGAACGGCTGACGAAGCAACTCGACTACTGGCGGAATCACCTGCGGGGTGCGCCGCCACTCGTGGAGTTGCCGCTCGACCGCCCGCGCAGACCCGGTGGAGAATTTCACGCGGGCATGGTTCGTCTGCACCTTGATCGTGAACTCACCACACGATTGCAGCGACTCAGCCGGGAATCGGAAACCACCCTGTTCGTCAGCCTGCTGGCGGCGTATGCGATTCTTTTGTCGCGATATGGCAACTCAGGGGACGTCGTGATCGGGACCGCTCTTGCCAACCGATATCCGGTGGAGACCGAGGCGCTCATAGGCTTTTTTGTAAGCACGCTCGCACTTCGATTGCAGTGGCGGGAGGGGGCTGCATTCCGCGAGGTCCAGGCATGCGCCCACCGCGCTGCCGTGAATGGATATGCGCACCCGGACATCCCGTTCGACCGGATTGTGGAGGTCCTGCAACCAGATCGGAGTTCCCTTCACAACCCCATCTTCCAAACACTGTTCGTGTTGCAGAACGTACCGAAGCAGGAGCTCGTTTTACCTGGGTTAGTCACCACTACAGTGGACCTGGCGCGGCCCTCAGCCGGGAATACCTTCGATCTGACGCTTTCGCTGAAAGAGATCGGCGGGGAGTTGTGCGGAGCCATGGAATTCAACACCGCTTTATTCGACACTGTCACTATCGAACACATGGCGGAACATTTCAAAACCCTGCTGACGGGAATCGTGCAAGATCCCGACTCAACAGCCGGGCGACTGCCGCTGGCGATCGCTGGAGAGCAGCGCCGGTTGCTCGAAAGCGCATCCCACACACCCGACACTCCTCGCCTATGAGGAATGAGGCAATCAAGAAGCGTCAGTGTGATTCATTATAGTTGTCAGGAGAAATGATGCAGCAATTCACGACCCTTTCAATCAGCAATAAAATGATTGCTCTCATAATCGTAATGACGGTTATTCCGTTTGGTTTCATGGTTTATTCTCTTACCATGGAGCGGACTCGTGAGATAAATGAGGCAATTAGCGAATCTGCCATGCATACCGAACAGACCGCCAAGTTGATTAGCCAGGTCACCGGGAGTACAGAGCTCCTGCTGAACACGCTCTCTCGTCTTCCAATCGTGCAGGCTGGCGACGAGAAAACGGTGAACAGCTTTTTGCTTGATCTGGTAAATCAATATCCCCAATATTCAAGCTTTTTTGTTGTAGACAAGTCCGGTCGACGCTGGGCCACAACAAATCAGATGACAGGGTCTGTTTCGTGCAGTGATCGAAAATATTTCGCAAATGCCATTTCTTCCGGAAAATTTTCTTCAGGTGAATATGCCATTGGCAAAGTAAAGAAAACACCTGTATTCAGTTTCGGCTTGCCGGTCAGAAACAGCTCCGGAGCGATTACCGGTGTTGCCGTCGCCACACTGGAGCTTTCGGGAATAAAAGATATGTTGTCGATGAACAGAGTCGAAGATCGTATATCTGTCATCGTAATGGACCATAAGGGAAAGATTCTTCTCCACTCGACCCGTTCGGAACTTGAAGGTACACAGGAGTATGATACTGTTTTCCGCGAAATAGCGCAGGGGTCGAAAGAAGGAACCATGGAAACAGAACGGGAGCAAGGCGCTTCCAGAAAACTTCTGGCGTACAACAAACTCTATCTTCCAGGTGAAGTATTGCCTTACATGTCTGTGCTGGTTGAAATGGATAAAAAACTGATACTAAACGGGCCTAACCGCAAATTTGGCTTAAACCTCACCATATTACTGGCTTTAATGATCTTTTCAGTCGTTGTTGTCTACAGGGTTACGAAGCGTTTCATGCTCGATAAGGTTGACGAAAGTGAACAGCGCCATCGGGCTCTTTTTGAAACGTCCCCACAGGGAATCGTTTACCACAATATGGCCGGTCTTGTTGTATCCGCCAATCCGATGGCAAAAAAGCTTTTTGGTGATTCATACGGCGAGCGGGATGCCGTCATAGCTTCTGGTGAATATCCGCTGTCTATTCAGGAAGATGGGACACCATACCCAGTCAATACACATCCCGGCATGGAAGCGCTGTCAACTGGAATGGCAGTACAAAACAGGGTCATGGGTGTTTTACGTTCTTCCGATGATACTGCCATTTGGCTGAGAGTCAATTCAATCCCGATGTACCGCAAGGATGAGACAAAGCCATATATGGTCTACTCCATGTTTGAGGACATCACCGAGCATAAGCAGGCAGAGGCGGAGAAGGAAAAACTGGAGGCCCAGAACCGGCAACTCCAGAAGGCTGAAAGCCTGGGCCGCATGGCCGGCGCCATTGCCCACACCTTCAACAACCAGCTTGGAGCGGTCATTGGAAACCTCGAGATGGCCATTGACGAGCAGACTCCTCATGCTGGAAAAGCCCGTCGCTTTTTGACCGCAGCCATGGGGGCGGCAAATAAGGCGGCAGAAGTAAGCGGACAGATGCTGACCTACCTTGGTCAATCCTTCGACAA
>CAZUGI010000199.1:0-2787 GCA_964619855.1 uncultured Geobacter sp.
TGACGAGCCGCAGGAGTTAGCGCTCAATATATGGCGCTGTCACAATTCGTTGCGCCCCTGCAGCGCCCACTGCACCGTAGCCGCATCAACAAATTCTATATCACTCCCGAGCGGTATGCCGTGCGCCAGCCGGGTTACCTTGACACCCTTCAGCTTGAGCAGTTTGGTCAGGTAAAGGGCCGTTGCCTCCCCCTCAACCGTGAAGTTGGTGGCGATTACCACTTCATTGACTCCGCCCCTGTCAATCCGCGACAGCAATTCCTCAATCCGCAAACTGGAAGGTCCGATACCGGCCAGCGGCGAGATGGCACCCTCAAGAACATGGTAGACACCCTGATAGGCGTTGCTTCTCTCCAGCGCCATCAAATCCTGCGAGTTTTCCACTACGCAGATGATTCCCGCATCACGACTGCCGGAACAGATTGAGCATGGATCCGCTTCCGTAACGGCAAAACAGACCGAACAGGGATGCACCCGGACGCGAACCTCGCAGAGCGACTCGGAAAGTGCCGTTATGTTCTGCGGCGATTTAAGCAGGTGAAATGCGAGGCGGAGGGCGGTGCGCTCCCCGACCCCCGGCAACTTCTTCAACTCTCCCACCAGTCGCATCAGCGCGGATGATTTTGTTAACATAATTTCCGGCACAAATAAAACTTTTTTTTAGTATTATAGCGTGGTTAAAAAAGATGTGCATCCCCTCAGAAGGGTAGCACCTAAACCAGAAACTGCCGTGAATCTATCGTTTCAAATATATTCATCACCAGCGGGCGACAATTGTCGGTTCCACCGTCACTGATAACTATTAGCCGAACTAAAACATTTAGTCAAAGTAAAAAACACCGAGAAGCGCGAACAGCGGAGAAAAACGTTATAACTGGCTCTATTGCTAAAACAGGCCCGGTATACTCATACCGCCGGTAATCTTTGACATTTCATCGCCAATTTCGGCATGAACTTTCTTCAGTGCCTCATTAGCTGCGGCGATGACAAGATCTTGCAGCATCTCTACGTCATTCGGGTCAACCGCCTCTTTTTTTATTACGAGTGAAATTATTTCATTTTTGCCGTTAACCTTGACACTCACCGCTCCGCCCCCCGAAGTAGCTTCGGCGGTCTTCAGGCTGGCCTCCTCCTGCAGTTTAGCCATTTTCTGCTGGATCATCTGGGCTTGTTTCATGATACTGGCTAATCCTTTTGACATCATATCCCCCTTTGTTTTGAACCCTATCTTTCCTGAAATTCTTTTATGTCGGTAATACTGGCACCAAAAACACGTTTTGCTTCAATGACTACCGGATGATTATCAACCTCCAGCCTCAATTCCTCCATGTGCCTTTCGTGGTCATGCTTTTTTTTTTCGGCCAGGGAAAGCGGCGAGTCACCAGAATCGGATGAAATCGACTTTACTCTTATCAATGTATCCGTACCGGTAAATTGACAGGCCAGCGGCTGAACCTCCGCCACGAAACCCGAATCCTGCGCGGCGGTAAGATAATAACTGCCGGCCGGAAAACCGATCTCCATCAAACCGCTTTCCTGCTTTAGTGGACTGCCATGTTCCAGTATCGATCCGACTGCCGGCCTTTGCTCGTTAACAAAAACCACGAAACGGCTCCAGAGTGAATGGCTTTCGGTGGCAGAGTGTGCAGCTCCGGAAGGAGCCGGATGCGGTGACGCAGGTCGCGGCTGGGGCTTGGGCTGTTGTGGCACAGGCGGTTGTTTTTGAACCTGCTCGGCCTTTGGCCTGTGCGCATCCCAGGGGAGTGACGGGGTATGGACCGCCCCGGACTCAAGAACCTTTATTTTCTCAATCAGATCCTGAATCGAAACGACCGGGGCCAAGAGCGCCCCCTTAAGCAGTGCCATTTCCATCAACAATCGCGGGAAACTGGCATGGGCCATTTCGGTATCGGCCTTTATCAGCAATGTCAGGCGGCGCTGAATGTCCTGCGCAGTGATATGTGCCGCCTGCGATCGCAGTTCGTCCAGTTCGACTGCGGCCAGATCAAGAATTTCTTCCGGCTTGCCGACCGAGCGGATGACAAGCATATTGCGGAAGTGCTCGATCAGCTCCTGGCAGAACTGACGCATATTGTAACCAACCAGGTCCACACGCTTAACACACTCCAGCACGGTCTGGGTATCGCCGCCGAAGACAGCTGCCGAAACCTCCGCCAGCAGGCGTCTGTCAACTGCACCCAGCAGTGCACCCACATCCTCATCGTTGACTGTATTTCCGCAGAATGCCAGTACCTGATCCAGGGCGGTCAGCGAGTCACGCATACTGCCGTCACCCTTGCGCGCTATCAACGCCAGAGAGGAATCACTGACTGATACGGACTCCCGGCCGGAAATCTCGCGCAGACGGCCAATGATCTTGGGTAGAGTAACTCGCTTGAAATCAAAGCGCTGACAGCGTGAAAGTATTGTGACCGGCAGCTTATGCGGTTCGGTAGTGGCAAAGATAAACTTGACGTGCTCGGGCGGCTCCTCCAGCGTCTTCAGAAGAGCGTTGAAGGCATTGGTGGAGAGCATGTGGACTTCGTCAATGATGATAATGCGATAACGGCTGTGAGAAGGGAGGTATTTGATGTTGTCGCGCAGATCGCGGACATCGTCCACACCGTTATTGGAGGCGCCGTCTATCTCAAATACATCCGTGGATGTACCTTTGGTGATCTCGATGCACAACGGGCAGACATTGCAGGGCTCGTGGGTGACTCCTCTTTCGGAGTTGAGGGTCTTGGCCAGAATCCGGGCCGTGCTGGTCTTGCCGACCCCGCGGGC
>CAZUGI010000200.1:0-2684 GCA_964619855.1 uncultured Geobacter sp.
CGCGATCTGGTTCAAGGTGAAACATACCGATGCTGCCACAGAAGAAGGAGCACTGACATGATCCGCTCAATTGCAATCCTGAGCATAGCAAGCGCCTGTCTCGCGGGCTGTACGACCATGGCACCGCACTATACCCGGCCGGATGCGCCGGTTTCCGCCGCCTGGCCCACAGGCCCGGCCTACCAGAACAGCGGGGCTGATAAAAGTCCGGATACGCGGGTTGCCGACATACCCTGGCGCGAGTTTTTTGTAGATAAACAGTTGGGTGCGCTGATCGAACTGGCGCTCAAGAACAATCGTGACTTGAAGATCGCAACCCTCAACATCGAACGCTCAAGGGCGCAATTCCAGATCCAAAGCTCCGACCTTTTCCCCAAAGTTGACGCCAACGCAGCCGCCAGTTACCAGAGGATTCCTGAGACCCTCTCCTCCACGGGCCAGGCCATGACCGTGGAGCAATACAGTGTCGGCCTTGGCATCAGTTCGTACGAAGTTGACCTGTTTGGCCGGGTGCGCAGCCTCAAGGACCAGGCACTGGAACAGTATCTTGCCACCGAGCAGGCCGGTCGCACTGTTCAGATCAGCCTGGTTTCCCAGGTTGCCGCCACCTGGCTGGCCCTTGCCGCTGATCGTGAACGGCTGCAGCTGGCACAGGAAACCGTGGCTAATCAGCAGGAGTCCTACAATCTGACCAGAAGCCGTTTCGAGGCCGGGGTTTCTTCGGCACTTGCCTTGAATCAGGCCCAGACCACTATCGATGGGGCCCGGGTGGACATTGCCCGTTACACCACCATAGTAGCTCAGGACGAGAATGCCCTGGTGCTTGTGGTCGGCTCTCCCGTGCCGTCTGAGCTGCTGCCCCTGTCGCTGTCGGAAAAACTGACCAGCCTCAAGGATCTCTCTCCCGGTCTGCCCTCCGATGTCCTGCTCAGACGCCCCGATATTCTCCAGGCAGAAGGAATACTCAAAGGTGCAAATGCCAACATCGGGGCGGCACGGGCAGCATTTTTTCCACGTATTACCCTGGTTACGTCACTCGGCTTTGGCGCTGATGACCTTGCGGGGCTGTTCAAACCCGGGTCGCTTGCCTGGAAGATTGCACCCCAGATAACCCTGCCGATCTTCGACGGTGGCAGTAACAAGGCCAATCTAAGCGTGGCTGAAGCGGATCGTGCAATCGCTGTGGCCCAGTATGAGAAAGCCATCCAGACCGCCTTTCGGGAGGTGGCCGATGCCCTGGCCCAGCGGGGAACGATTGACGATCAACTGACTGCGCAGCAGTCGCTCACCAGTGCCACATCCGAGAGCTACCGGCTCTCTCAGGCCCGCTATGAAAAAGGTGTGGACAGCTATCTGCAGGTGCTGGATTCCCAACGCTCACTCTACGGAGCCCAGCAGAACCTGATCGTTGTCCGACTGGCCCGACTGGCCAATCTGGTCACGCTCTACAAGGTACTTGGCGGGGGGAGTGAGTAGCAAATCAAAAGAGTCTACGTAACAAAATAGTATTTACTGATTCAGGGAATCAGTGCCCTGAAATATCACATTAAAAAGGAGTAAATCATGAAAACAAGTGCATTAGTTGTAATGTCGGCATTCCTGATGTCTGCAGCGGTTCCGGTATTTGCCCTGACTCACCAGGAAAAACTGGCCTGTGCGATGACAGCCGGTAATTGTCTGGATAGGGGTAAACTCCTAGAGAAGAGGATCATGGGAATCAAAAACGAAATAGCTAAGAATACTAATGGCTCACCGGAAGAAGTGAAAAAACTGGACAGAAAACTGCAGGATGCTATGGACGAACTTAAACGGGTTGAAAACGAATCCTAGTCGAGATGTCAAGGGGATCATATGAAAATTGAAGGGAATATCGAATTTTACGTGGTGGAACAAGTGCCGGAGCGGGTAGTTTCCGAAATGCCCATTCTGCCCGGCATTAAGAACCCATATGGCGTGGTCAATGCCGGTGCCATCCTGTGGTTTGCGGACGTCACCGCCACAATATTGGTGATGAGACCATCATCACTCCCCACAGAAGACATGGCGGGTTTCCCTCTTGCCATAACGCTGAATGCCAACTTTGTCAGCAACCAGAAGGAGGGGACGTTCAAGGCTGTCTCTACCTTTGTAAAGAAGGGAAATCGGGTCAATGTCGTACGGACGATCGTCTACGGAAAGAGCGACCGGTTGATTGCCGATGTGACCACAAACCATGTGGCGGCTGAGCGCCAAACTCGGTTGCAGCTCCGCCAGAGTCTTTGACTCTGACAAGGCGGCCTGGGCAACCTTGGCCGTAAAATCTGAGCGGTGACGTGTACGATGTTGCAAGAAACCTCTCCTTTCAAAATGGGTCGGTTCATTGCTTACACATATCTCAAAAAGCGCAACCACTTCAGCCCAAGCGGATTCGCAGAGTGGTAAAAGTCAATGATGATTTCTGACGGCAGGTCGTGCCGGAAGTCAAGGCAGTGAATATTTCCCTCTTCGGGAGAAGATAATCACAGTTTTATCTCTGGCAGAAGGAAGGTTTGCTGGTTTTCCAGAAACAACTCGATCCGCTGAAGACTCTTATTGAACGGTTTCCTCGTTGTACTCAACCATTCGTACAGCTGATCAGGGTGAACTTTCATTCGATTTCCCAATGCGACCACTGTAAGCCCTTGCACTCTCATATACCATGCAAG
>CAZUGI010000201.1:0-2479 GCA_964619855.1 uncultured Geobacter sp.
CATAGTAGACCGGGTTTTCATTGGTCTGCTGCTTTGCCAGATCGATATCAAAAACCAGCTGGGCATCAGGTTTGCGCATGATAAAGAAAAAACGGGTCGCGTCGCGGCCGACTTCATCGATCAGATCTCGCAGGGTGACATAGCTACCGGCCCGCTTGGATATTTTGACCTCTTCTCCCCCCCGCATGACTGTCACCATCTGGTGCAGAACGTATTCCGGCCACCCCAGCGGAATATCGGCATGGAGAGCCTGCAGGCCGGCCCGGACTCTGGTAATGGTGCTGTGGTGGTCGGCACCCTGCTCGTTAATGACGCGAGTGAAGCCCCTTTCCCATTTTGCCAGATGATAGGCAACATCAGGCACAAAATAGGTATAGCCGCCGTCGGCCTTGCGCATGACGCGATCTTTATCGTCACCGAAGTCGGTTGTTCGCAGCCAGAGTGCACCATCCTGCTCGTAGGTGTGGCCGTTGGCTGTTAATTGCCTGACGACCGCATCAACACGCCCTTCGGTATAAAGAGCGGATTCCAGGGTATAAACGTCAAAGCGCACGTCAAAAGCGGCCAGGTCCAGGTCCTGCTCCCGTCGCAGCCAGGCTACGGCAAAGCTGCGGATTGCTTCCAGATCCTGCGGGTCTCCAGCTGCTGCGGTATGCTGGTCACTGGCTTCGACCGTTTCACACGCCAGATAGGAGCGGGCGACATCCCTGATATACTCCCCCTGGTAGCCGTCGGCCGGCCAGCGCGGGTCATCCGGCTCGATCCCAAGGCAGCGCGATTGTACCGAAAGAGCCAGATTTGAAATCTGGGCGCCGGCGTCATTGTAATAGAACTCCCGGGTAACATCCCAGCCGGCCGCATCCAGAGTCCGGCAGAGCGTATCGCCGATAGCGGCTCCGCGGCCGTGGCCGATATGAAGGGGGCCGGTCGGATTGGCACTGACAAATTCAACCTGGACCTTTTTCCTTCCGCCGGCTGACGTGCGGCCGAAGGAATCCCCTTGTGATTCTATCTCCAGCAGACAGGCTTGCCAGGCAGATGGCGAGACGAAGAAATTGATGAAACCGGGTCCGGCTATCTCGGTGCCGGACAGCAGGCCATGGCCGTTATCCAGGTGCCGGATGATGGTCTCGGCCACCTGACGGGGAGCTTTTCGTTCCCCTTTGGCCATCTGCATGGCGATGTTGCAGGAAAAATCACCATGTTCCGGGTTAGCCGGAGTTCCGATAATTACGGTTGGAAATATTGATGTGACCAGTTCTTGCGCGGCAGCAGCAGAGTGCAGCGAGGATTCCACCAGAGAGGCTATTCGGTTCCGCATCATGTTTTCGGCTGTTCCTTCTGGCTAGTCGATGTATCTGGATCATCAGGAATGTCCTTGATGCTGACATCGCGTGTGAAGTCAGGACAACGGGCCCCGCCATCCGGTATGCAGAATTTTTTCGAGCAGTTTTCGCGCCAGGCACAGACGGCGCAGTTTTGTCGCGACATGATGATTCCTGATTGCATGAGTATTTCAGTGACTGATGAGGTGAGGCGCTAAATTACTTCTTTCCCTGCGGGAACTGGTAAATGACTTCGTTGGTGCGAACAAGGCCGAAGTCCTTGCGGGCGATGCTTTCCAGATAGCGGCGATCGGACTTCAGGGCGACAATCTCCAGTTTCAGTTTCTCATTGTCGCTTCTGCTGTCAGCCAGCCGTGCATCGATCTTGTTTTTGTCCTGTTTCAGTTCAAAAATACGCAGGAGCCCCTTGTCACCGAATACGGTAAAGAAGAGGATGAACACCAGGCATCCGGCCGGGATGAAGTACATCCTTTTCTGAAGGGGCAGATTCACAAGATCATCCTTTCCCGATCCGGGCTGCAAAATATCCGGCTGTTTTGCCAAGTCCAGTTTCCAGCGCAACGAGCGGTTTCCAGCCCAGCTTCGACCCGGCCAGAGAAATGTCCGGCTGCCGCTGTTTCGGGTCGTCCTGAGGTAATGGTCTGAAAATTATCCTGGATTTCGAGTCTGTTATTGTAATGATTTTCTCAGCAAACTCAAGTATTGAATTTTCATCCGGATTTCCAAGGTTGACCGGACCAGTGAAATCAGAACATTCCATCATACGGATCATCCCCTCCACAAGGTCCGAAACGTAGCAGAATGAGCGGGTTTGGGAACCATCGCCATAGACGGTGATGTCATCATTGCGGAGAGCCTGCAGGATAAAGTTGGAGACCACCCGGCCATCGTTTTCAGCCATGCGCGGTCCATAGGTGTTGAATATGCGGACAATGCGGATATCGACGCCGTTCTGGCGATGGTAGTCCATCATCAATGTTTCGGCCACCCGTTTGCCTTCGTCGTAGCAACTGCGGATACCGATCGGGTTGACGTTACCCCAGTATCCTTCAGTCTGGGGATGGATCTGGGGATCTCCGTAAACTTCCGAAGTGGAGGCCTGCAGGATGCGGGCCTTGACCCGTTTGGCCATT
>CAZUGI010000202.1:0-2450 GCA_964619855.1 uncultured Geobacter sp.
GGCGCGGTTGCCAGTCCAAAGATCTGCCGATCCAGGACTGGGTCAAGCTGGCAGTTCGCAGAGCACGTGCAACCGGCGCACCAGCCGTATTCTGGCTCGATAAGAATCGTGGTCACGATGCCCAGATGATTCTGAAAGTGGAAAAATACCTGAAAGACCACGACACCAATGGTCTAGAAATTCACATTATGTCTCCTGTTGAAGCAATGAAGTTCACACTGCCACGTGCGAAAGCAGGTCAGGATACGATCACCGTTACCGGTAACGCTCTGAGGGATTATCTGACCGACCTGTTCCCGATTCTGGAGCTGGGTACCAGCGCCAAGATGCTGTCGATTGTACCGTTGCTGGCCGGTGGTGGTCTGTTTGAAACCGGTGCAGGCGGGTCTGCTCCCAAGCATGTTCAGCAGTTTGTCGAGGAAGGTTACCTGCGTTGGGATTCACTCGGTGAATTTCTGGCTCTTGCGGTATCTCTGGAGCATCTGGCTGCTACCTTTAAAAATGATAAGGCCCAGCTGTTGGCTGATACCCTTGATCAGGCCAATACCAAATTTCTTGACAACAACAAAAATCCGGCCCGTAAGGTCGGTCAGATTGATAACCGCGGCAGCCATTTCTACCTGGCAATGTACTGGGCTGAAGCACTGGCCACTCAGACCAAAGATGCCGAGCTTGCCGCACGTTTCGCCAAGGTAGCCAAGCAGCTTCAGGAGAATGAGACCAAGATCAACGAAGAGTTGATCGGCGCTCAGGGCAAACCTCAGGATATCGGCGGCTATTTCAATCCGAATCCTGCTCTGACTGAGAAGGCCATGCGCCCCAGTGCCACATTGAATGCAATTGTTGACGCTATATAGCCGTTAGCTGATTAAATGGCCTATTCGTATGTGACAGTCCCGAATGGGGAAAAGATCACCATGGGGATTGACGGTAGGCTGTGCGTACCTGATAACCCGATCATTCCTTTCATAGAAGGCGACGGTACCGGGGTGGATATTTGGAAAGCTTCGGTACGCGTCTTCAACGCGGCTGTAGAAAAAGCCTATGGCGGGAAAAAGAAAATCAGTTGGATGGAAGTTTATGCCGGTGAGAAGCCCTTCAACATGTTCCGCGAGGAGATGGGCGATAAAGCCTGGCTGCCCGATGAGACAGTTGAAGCTTTCAAGGAGTTTCTGGTCGGTATTAAGGGTCCTCTGACAACGCCTATCGGTGGCGGTATCCGTTCTTTGAATGTTGCGTTAAGGCAGTTGCTTGATCTGTATGTTTGTCTTCGACCGGTTCGATATTTTCAAGGAGTGCCGTCCCCGGTAAAAAAGCCTGAAGATGTTGATGTAGTCATTTTCCGCGAGAACTGTGAAGATATTTATGCCGGTATAGAGTGGATGACCGGTACGGCAGAATGTACCAGGGTCATAGACTTTCTTACCAAAGAGATGGGCGTAGACAAGATCCGCTTTCCAGAATCCTCCTCAATCGGCATCAAGCCGATCTCCAGGCAGGGTTCGGAACGTCTTATTCGCGCCGCGATCCGGTACGCTCTTGATCACAAACGCAAGTCCGTGACCCTTGTTCACAAGGGCAATATTATGAAATTCACGGAAGGGGCATTCAAGGATTGGGGCTATTCTCTGGCCACCACCGAGTTTCGTTCCAAGGTTGTGACAGAGCGGGAATACTGGATAATTGACAATCAGGATCGCAATGCCGGCCTTTCTGTCGAAGAGAACGCCAGAATGATCGATCCCGGCTACGACATGATGTCTCCTCAGCAGAAAGAGGACATCCGTAACGAGGTTGCAGCCGCTCTTCAGCTGATGCCAACCCACGGCAAGGGGCAGTGGAAGAAGCTGCTGATGATAAAGGATACTATTGCAGATATAACCCTGCAGCAGGTTCTTACCCGTGCCAAGGAGTTTGATGTTGTCGCCACCATGAACCTGGAGGGTGATTTCCTTTCAGATGCATTGGCAGCCCAGGTCGGCGGCATCGGAATTGCTCCTGGCGCCAATATTAACTACATGACCGGGCACGCCATTTTTGAGGCGACTCACGGCACTGCACCTAAATATGCTAATCTGGACAAGGTTAATCCAGGTTCTGAAATACTCTCCGGTGTGATGATGTTTGAACACCTCGGTTGGCAGGCGGCGGCCGATATGATAGTAAGATCGCTTGATAAAACTATCGGTCAGAAGCGGGTCACCTATGATTTTGAACGTATGATGCAGGGAGCCACTCTGCTTTCATGTTCCGGTTTTGCTGATGCACTGATTGAAAATATGTAACGACCAGACAAAACGCAGGTGCGTATTAAATCTCATCTGCCTCGTTTGTACATCAAACTATTTTGAGGAGGAAACAGCAAATGGCACGTAAAAAGATTTCTCTTATCGGCGGCGGACAGATCGGTGGCGTTCTTGCTCAGCTTTGTGCATTGCGCGAACTTGGTG
>CAZUGI010000203.1:0-2443 GCA_964619855.1 uncultured Geobacter sp.
CCTCAATCGCTTGGGTACAGACCGTGGCTCAGACATTTGATGATGTGTCCGTTGCTTATCTAGCCCGCGGCTGGCGTCTGGCACCCACCGCAGCCGGCGCACCCTACGACGTTTACCTGCTGGATCTGGCAGCACAGAAAATCTATGGCCAGACAACCTCTATCCAGCCGGTTTCCAGTGGCTCCAACTCATTCACCAGTTATTTGGAGATCGACAACAACTTTACCGACAGTATCTACGTCAATGCTTTCGGAGGACCATACAGCGCTACCCAGAGTCTGCAGATCACCGCGGCTCATGAGTATCAGCACGCCATCCAGTACGGCTATAACTTCTTCTTCGACATCTGGTATGCCGAGGCAACCTCGACCTGGCATGAGGATGAACTCTACGACAATGTCAACCAGCTTTATAATTATCTCAGAGCATCGATGTTTAACACAAATCTAAGCCTTGATATAACTACTGATACATCTACCGGTGGCGGTTATGGGCGTTGGCTGTTCAACCGCCATCTTGCGGAGGCGCATTCCGGGCAACCCATAGTACGTAATATTTGGGAACTTCTTGCAATAACATCACCATCAGTAACTAGTGACATTCCCATGACCCCTATAATTGATACGGTATTGCAGACATCCGGCTCAAGCTTAAGTAGTGATCTGCTGGGCTATGCCAGCAAATTGTATACAGGAGCATGGACATCACATCAAACTGATACAGCTCTAATGCCGTCCGTGTCCATGTCGGGAATATTTGGTTCCTTTCCGATTACAGTTGCTTCGGTACCTTCACCATCCATAACCTTGCCACATTACTCATTTGTTTTTTATAAACTGTTATCGCCTTCAGCCTCACCTGCAACATTGAATATCACCCTTACTCGCGATAATGGCATTTCTGTCGTTGCCTTTAGAAAAACAAACAATGCGATCAGTTCATTCACTCCAAACCCTGGCAGCAACCTCATCACAATTCCAGGTTTTGACGCCGCAAGTGAGGTTGTTCTTCTCGTCATGAATGCCAGTATCAATGGCAATTTGTTTGCCGGATTCAGCACTGATGGAAGCATAATTCAGTATGCACTGCCCGGAACCATAATAACATCAGCCATACCTTCTCTCTCTCCGCTATCAATTAAACTTTCATGGGTAGCTACCAGCGGTGCAACATCTTACCAGATTTATCGATCTTCAACTAATTCATCATCTTTAACACTATATGACACAACATCTGCAACATCCTACACCGATATCAACGTCATAAGCACTCAAAATTACTACTATTCGATAATGCCTATCAAGGCTGTTGGCCTTACTGGTCCAGCCTCCCAGGTAACAAACGTAAAAACGCCTTCGGTCAATACGTCCACCGGTGGTGGCGGTGGCTGCTTCATCGCCACGGCGGCCTACGGCAGTTATCTGCATCCGCAGGTCCGGGTTCTGCGTGATTTCCGCGATTGCCATCTGCTGACCAACGCTCCCGGTCGAGCCTTTGTGGCGCTCTATTACCGGGTTAGCCCGCCGCTGGCCGATTTCATTGCCGGCCACGAACTTCTGCGTACAATGACGCGGCTGGCGCTGCTCCCGGTTGTCGCAGCCGTCATGCATCCCGCCCTGGCCGGAGCGGCATTGCTGCTGGCCGGCGGACTGCTGCTGTATCGTCCCCTGCGACGACGTTTTCAGGCATGTGAAGCAAGCAGCTGACGAAGCGCCTGGTTTTGCCGATTCTTCCCGAAGGGGCGCTTCCAGCCGCCCCTTCTTTTTTGACTAACCATGCCATATCAACCATATGTGATAAAATAAGAACGCTGATTCACTTTCGAGGAGGACCCCGATGCCCAAAAAAGCCATTGTCGGCATTGTTATTCTTGGTGCGCTTGTCCTGGCAATTTACATCGCCATGCAGCGTACTCCACCGGACAGCGGCACACTGAAGGTCTCCGGCACGGTTGAAACGATAACGGTAGCGCTGTCATTCAAGATCGGCGGCCGGATGACGGAACGATTGGTTGACGAAGGGCAGACCGTCAGCGCCGGGCAGCTTGTGGCCCGGCTGGAAGACGATGAGCTGAGGCATGAGCGCAACGGCCGCGCGGCCGAAGAACTGGCATCCAGGGCGAACGTAGCCGACCTTGAGGCGGGCAGCCGCCGTGAGGAAATCGCCCAGGGCGAAGCGGCTCTGGCACGGATCAAGGCCGATGCCGAACGGCTGTCAAAGGATGCGCTCCGGGCCGAAGCTCTTTATAAACGTGAAGTGATACCGCTGAAAGAGCTGGATGCGGCCCGGGCCGGGCGTGATGCCTCGACCGCGTCGGTGCACGAAGCCGAGCAGCGCCTGAAGCTGCTCAAGAGCGGCCCCCGCCCGGATGCGGTGCGGCAGGCGCGGGCCAGGGTGGAGAGTGCCGCCGCCGGCAAGGCTCTGGCCGAGACCCGGCTGACCC
>CAZUGI010000204.1:0-2424 GCA_964619855.1 uncultured Geobacter sp.
TAGGATCTGGCACCGTAAGGTATAGGAGTTCAAGTCTCCTCTCTCGCACCATTTATTTTTTTCATCCCTAGCGGACAGACTTTAAATCAGGAAAAGGACAACCATCATGCAGGTTCATGTCGAAGAAATCAGCCCGGTGCAGAAAAAGATCAATATTGAAATCCCGGCTGAAAGGGTTAACGAGGAGATTGAAAAAGCCTACTCGGCAATCCAGAAAAAGGCAAAACTACAAGGTTTTCGACCCGGCAAGGCTCCTATGCAGCTTATCAGACGCACCTATGTCGATGCCATGCGTGATGAGGTAATGCGTAAATTTTACCAGCAGACCCTGTACAAGGCTCTGGACGATCACAAGATCGAGCCGGTTGACTCCCCGACCATTGAATCAGACCTCCTCGAGCACAACACCCCGTTCAAATACAGTGCTCTGGTTGAGGTCATGCCGCAGATACTTCTTAAAGACTACACCGGCCTTGCAGTAAAAAAGGAAGTCTATATTGACAAACCGGAGAATATCGAAGGCGAACTCAAACGCATGCAGGAAAATATGGCCCAGCTTATCCCTGTTGATGAAGGGAGTGCTGTTGAAAACGGCCACTCGGTTTCAGTTGATTTTTCTTTTACCGTAGAAGGATTCCCCGAGGAAGCCGGCACTGAAGAAGGGGCCATGATAGAGATCGGTTCAAACCGTCTGATTCCCGGGTTTGAAGAACAGTTGATCGGCATGAAGTCCGGTGATACCAAAGAATTCAACCTGACTCTCCCTGAAGGATACCGCAATCCGGAAGCGGCCGGCAAGCAGGGGGCATTCAAAGTTGCCGTTAAAGAAATCAAGCGCAAGGAATTGCCGGAACTGGATGACGAATTCGCACAGCAATTCGGCGAGTACGACACCATGGATGATTTGCGGGCAAAGATGGTCGAATATCATGGGAAGCATGAGACAGACAGGATAGACAGAGAGTTCAAAGAGCGGGTGATTCAGGCGCTGATTGAGAAGAACCCTCTTGATGTCCCGGAATCGATGGTCAAGAGACAGCTCGACTACATGTTTGACAATCTGAAAAACCGCCTAAAGAGCCAGCAGATGTCTATTGAGATGATGGGACTGGATGCCGAAGGGTTCAACGCCCGTTTCCGTGACGATGCCGCCGACAAGGTACGTGGCGGGCTGCTTCTGATGGCTCTGGTGGAAAAGGAGAACGTCAGCGTGACAGATGAAGACCTGGTGGAACGATATGAGAAAATAGCTGCCGGCAACCCGGATATGCTTGATCGTATAAAAGAATATTACTCGTCAAATCAGAGTGCAAAAAGCTCTATTATCGCCGAGATAAAAGAGGATAAAGCGATCTCGTTCCTGATTGAAAGAGCAATTGTAACGGAAGTGGATGCTGCTGAACTTAAAGCAGCTTAGGAGAAACAATGTATATCCCGATGGTGGTCGAGCAAAGTGGACGTGGTGAACGCGCCTATGATATCTATTCCAGGCTCCTAAAAGAGCGGATAATATTTCTGGGTGGTGGAATTGACGATAATGTAGCGAATCTGGTAATTGCCCAACTGCTTTTTCTTGAAGCCGAAGATCCCGACAAAGACATACATCTCTACATCAACTCGCCAGGCGGAGTTGTTACGGCCGGGATGGCGATCTTTGACACGATGCGCTACATAAAGTCACCTGTTTCAACTATCTGCGTCGGACAGGCCGCTTCAATGGGTGCCGTTCTTCTGGCGGCCGGAGAAAAGGGGAAACGCTTCAGCCTTGGCCATTCCCGTATCATGATCCACCAGCCTCTGGGCGGATTTCAGGGCCAGGCAACCGACATCAGTATTCATGCCAAGGAGATCCTGCGCATGAAAGATGAACTCAATACAATACTGGCTGAACTGACCGGCCAGCCTTTGGAAAAAGTAGAAACAGACACCGATAGAGATTACTTCATGTCTGCTGAAGAGGGCCGGGTTTACGGATTGATTGACTCGATCGTAACCAGAAAACCGGACGCAGGGGGTGCCAAATGAGTCGACGGGACGTAGGCCAGGAACACCTCACCTGTTCTTTCTGCGGAAAGAGCCAGGAAGACGTAAAAAAGCTGATCGCGGGACCGGCTGTCTACATCTGCGATGAATGTATTGAGCTCTGCAATGATATCATTGCCGAAGAGATCAAGATGGAGGAAACTCTCGGGCCGGACCTGAAGAAACTTCCTAAACCGCGCGAAATCAAGGATATCCTGGACGAGTATGTAATCGGTCAGGAAAAAGCCAAAAAAGTGCTTTCGGTTGCGGTCTACAACCACTACAAGCGTATTGATTCCGGCTTCAAGCCGGGTGATGTCGAAATGCAGAAGAGCAACATACTGCTTCTGGGCCCGACCGGCTCCGGCAAGACCCTGCTCGCACAGACTCTGGCCAGAATAC
>CAZUGI010000205.1:0-2366 GCA_964619855.1 uncultured Geobacter sp.
CGGACCTGGCGGAGTTCACGGCGTGCCGTTGCGCGAGGCCCGGCTATCATATCCGCCTGCAAACATTCAAACAGTTCGCCAAAAGCCAATCTTCAGGCTTTTAACGGGGCTATCTATCTAGCACAGTGACGGCAGTTAGGCAAGCAGAAAAGCCTCGGACCTACCCCTTGCAACCTTTATTATGGGGCCGTTCTTTTGCCCCGCATAACCTTGGGATGGTCCTGCAGGAGTTTTCTGAGAAGAGGCAAAATAAACACCGCCAGCAGCAGGATTAAAACAGACGAAACCGGATGTGCCACAGCAGCAACAACCGGAGTCAGTGCCACCCGCGTTAAGCCGCGCGCCAGCTCGTGCTCGGCTATAAAACCGGCCAGTGGCGGACTCATCCGATAGTAAAGTGCCACAAAAGCACGACCGGGAACATTAGTCAGCAGAAAACGGTCACGGAAGTCGCGCAGAATCCACACCTGCGGGTGCAGATAGCTTCCAAAGGCTGCCGTGGCGATGAAACAGGATCCGCCGCCACCACCACCTCCTGTACTGACACTTATTGCAGTGCTGGCTGGCAATAGACTGGATGCCGGGACATTGGGCGGTTCCGTGATATTGGTGGTACTGCCGTCTGTACTGAACGTAGCCATGTGGCCATCTACATTCGTTGTATTAACTATCAGCAGGACAACTTCATCTGTTGCAGCATTCAGAGAACCAAAACCGGCAACGGTATAACTTCCATCCAAATTGGCGGCTATTTCGCCAGAGACACCTGCGATACTTTTAAACACCGCAGCCTGAATGCCGCTGGTTCTCGACAGAGAGATGGTCATGTTGGCCGGAGCGGTCACTGATGGGATGAATTTATAGAAGCTAAAAGAATAATGGGGCAAAGTCACGCCAACAGCGCTGACAGGGAAGTTGCTGTAAATTGCCACTGGAGAATATACCGGAATCAGGCTTATATCCGCGACATGACTGTTCCAGTCACGCTGATATACAAGTTTGGCAAAACTGAATATGCCTGCTCCGAGTGAACTGTTGTAAGGGGGGGCTACGAGCATCCCCTCCAGGACCGGCGTCATTGGAATATCGACATTGCCTCCCGGTGAGTTCAAAGTAGCCAGCTTGTCCCAGATTGCTTTAATAACCCCTGTGCCATGCTGTTCATAAAGATGGCGGTTGAAGAGCCAGCGGCCGTAGCCACCGCCAGTGTTTATGTTTGTGGAGGTGTCCAGTGACAGTGTGCTGTTGCTGAACCAGGCAGGTACATAGGCATAGAGTTGGTTGACACCATTGTAGAGTTCGTCTTCGTACCAAGTCGAGGTAGCCTCAGCGTACCAGATATCAAAGAAGAAGTTGTATCCATACTGAATGGCATGGTGGTACTCGTGAGCCGCCGTGATCTGAAGGCTTTGCAGGGCTTTCTCAGCAGATGTAAAAGGGCCGGTGAGAGCATTCTGGTAGACAGAATCAAGGAAATCGTTGTCGATCTCCATGAAGCTTGAATAGGCATTGGAAAAGCCGGATGAAGGTATTGCTGTTGATGATGTAGTTTGCCCATAGTAGCGCAGGGCGGCCAGATCACGCAGATATATGTCATATCGTGCACCAGCCACGGTAGGGGCGAGGTTCCATCCAAGTCCTGCGTAGGAGGTGGCTACGTCCTCGAAAGTCTGAGCAACTGTTTGAACCCAGGACAAAGGTGCCATATCCGGGCCGCTTGTAGCGTAGTGGATTCTAAAACGGCCGCCGACAGAATCGTACGTGGCCTCATTGGTTAGTACCGGCGCTGCCAACTGTTTTGCCAGAACCACCTGCGTGGAAGATTCCAGCCTGCTCCAGTCACGACGGAGAGCATGCTTAAGCGGCATGCCGCATTGAGGGGAGGCGCCGGAATTATTAGCCGGGAGCAGGATTGCTTTCTGCAAGGCGCTGCCGTTCAGTGCTGTGGACTGTTCGCCGAAGGCAGCCAGATAATGATCATCAAGCGGCCCGGCAAAGACTGGAGGCGAGAGAACATACAGGGCAATTATAGTAAGAGTCAGTCGCTGTAAAAGAGTAATCATCAATCCACCATCCTGTTATCCACCTGCAAATGATGAGCAAAATCATGCGGCCATGACTTGGAGTTGAGATTCGAACTAGTTTGATTGTGATGAATTTCCGAGTTAGAAGTCAAATAGAATAAAATTCTAAACCGTGGTGAAATGCGAGGAGGGATAATCGGATTACACAAAATAAAACGAATTCTCATCATGCCTAGCTTTAAAGTCGATTAGACTCAGAAGCATGAGTTAGGTATCAGATAAAAATAAAAGGGTCATGACTAGAACAGCGGATTTTCACGTACTATTTTGAGCATCATTTTG
>CAZUGI010000206.1:0-2316 GCA_964619855.1 uncultured Geobacter sp.
TTTAGCTAGACAGATTACCCTAATATTCGTACACTGTATTAATGTTTGAAAGAAAACATTCAACACATACAGGAGTGAATATCATGGCTGCAAAGAGGAACTTGGAAATACCTTACATTCGCAGAACTCATATCATGGACATGCTTCAACTGAAGAAAGTAATGTCACTGGAGGATCTTCTGAAAGGATTGGCATCTGCGTCATCAAGCACAGTTCGCAGGGACATTCTATTTCTGCAGTCTCAGGGCCAGGCGATATTGCTTCGAGGCGGTACTGTTAAACTGCGCAGTGCTGATAGCGACGATATGCCTGTCGATGAAAAGGCACGACTACATAAAAACAATAAAGAACGGATCGCTAAGTGTGCAGCTGGATATGTTCGTGAAGGCGAGACAATCTACATTGACAGCGGAACAACAACAGCAATGATGCTTCGTTACCTCAGGGACACCAAAATTACCATCATTACAAGCAGTACTTTCATTATCAGGGATTCCGATAGATTTTTGGGCAATCTGATTGTGTTGGGAGGTGAAGTCAATAAGAGCATTGCTTCAATAAACGGCCCAACAACGGATCGCCAGATGAGCGAAATGTACTTTGATCGCGCTTTCATTGGAGCAAGTGCATTCTCACAGGCTGGAGGGATTAGTACACATGATATTCGTGAAGCAAGCAAGAAACGTATTGCGCAAGAACATTCTCGCACAACTTATGTACTGGCGGACTCAAGCAAGGCTGGTAAAAGCGTATTGTGCAGAGCCTTTTCTCTATCGGATTGTATTCTGATAACAGAAGAGCGGAATGAAACAACAGCATTGGGTAACGCAATTATCGCACCATGATCTAGATCAGTGGTTTTCTTTTCTAGTATCTCATCCGACAACCACAGCAAATTGCTGGTAACCTGAACTCCCGGAAAAGTATAGCGTGTTAATGTTAACAAGAGGCTAAAAGCAGTTCAACACTCACATGTTTGCTGTTGGCCTCTTTACTTTTGCTCTGAAACACGCTATAATGTAGCATGTTTTGTGCAGGAGGTGCCTATGGGACGATTGATTTATCATCGGAAGAAGAATACAGGAACGACTTACGTGTATGAGGTGGTCGAGGAACACTGGGACAAGCAGCTCAAGCAAATGCGCAGCAAACAGGTGTGTATCGGCAAACTCGACCCCGATACGAATGAGTTGATTCCCTCCAGGCGGGCCAGGAGCGTGCCATCCGACGCTGTGACAGCCTCAACGTCGGTTGTCGGGCCTATGCTGATTCCTGACAAGATAGCACAGGATACCGGCCTGAAAGAGACGCTGAAGCGGTCATTCCCTGAGCAATGGGAGCAGATCCTGGCACTGGCCGGTTTTCTGGCGTGCAGGGGCGACGCCTTGGTTCACGCTGACGCATGGTGCCGCAATCATGCCGTGCTGGCGGCAGGTTCCTTTGTCAGCCAACGGATCAGCGAATGGCTGACCGAGATAACGGAGGACAGACGGCAGACCTTCTTCAAGGCCTGGGGGAGAAAGGTCAGCGGGAAAGAACTTCTGTGCTACGACATCACGTCGGTTTCATCCTATTCACAGGCCAACGAGTATGTGCATTATGGTTACAACCGGGATGGCGAGCCTTTGCCGCAAATCAACCTGGCCCTGGTTTATGGCCAGGAAAGCAGGCTGCCAGTGATCTTCCGCATGCTGTCTGGTCCAATCACCGATGTCGTGACCGTAAAGAACCTGCTGGATGGCTTTGAGAAACTGGAATACCCAACCATGACGCTGGTCATGGACCGCGGTTTCTACAGCCAGAAAAACGTAATGGACCTATTCGATCGTCACTACAGTTTCATCATTGGCGTTCCCGGACACCTGAAATGGGTTCGCGCTGTGATCGACCGCTGTCAGGACGCCCTGCAAAGCCCGCGGGGTTACCGGCAAATGGATGACGAATGCCTGTACATGCACACGGAGATGGTCAAGTGGCCGGAGAACAATCGGCGCTGCTATCTGCATGTCTACTACAATCCGCACCGGGCCTCCGACGATTACGAAGCCCTGACCAGACGGCTGCTGCAGTGCAGGAAGGAACTGGAATCGGGCAAGCTCGATCCGGCGCACGAGCAGGACTATGAACAGTATTTCACCGTCAAGACGACACCGGTCAGGGGCCAGCAGGTTGATTTCAATGACGAGGTTATCAAAGCTTACAGAAGCAGGTACGCCGGCTTCTTTGCGATCCTGACGACACGGAAGCTTGATGCCATGGAGGCCCTGCAGATCTATCGGAACAAGGATGTTGTTGAGAAGTGCTTTGATGACCTGA
>CAZUGI010000207.1:0-2255 GCA_964619855.1 uncultured Geobacter sp.
TTGGCAAAACGGCTGTTACTGGCAAAGACCCTGCTGATATTTCTTTTGGCAGGGTTTTTATCACTGTTCTGCATCATGACTACCCCTGCACTGGCATCAATTCCTAATCGGGTTCAGAGAGTAGACATTCGCCCGAAAAATGGTTACACGCGGATCGTGCTCGGCCTGGAAAATATTCCCAATTATTCGATCACCGCCTTGACAGGTAACCGTCTGCGTATTGCAATCGAGGGTGCTGACGGCCCGCTATTTAAAAAATACCGTCGCTATTCTGACAAAAATATCGGTGGACTCGTTTTCTCAAGGCGTGACGGTAATCTTCTGGTCACTTTCCAGGCAGTCAGTGGTGCCGGTTGGCGTGACCTTCATATTGCCGGGTCCAGTTCTTTGACCCTGGATGTTGGTTTGAAATTCAGCCCTCCCGCTCCCCGTCCATCTGCTGCCGGACGAGAAAAAATCTGGAGCGGAGTGGGAAAACTTGTGCGGGACTTTGATCCGCCACTCAAGACGGATATCCCGTTCCAGCCAACGGATCGGCAGATTCTTAAAAGCATCCTTAATGATGCAGACCAGCAGATGTTCATCGCTGCTGAAGCCGCCCTGTATAAGGGATCGCTGACAGAGGCAGAGGAGATCTTTTCTCAGTTTGCGACTCGTCAGGACTCAATTAAATCGCTGGCTCTCTATCGTTTGGGCGAGACCTGGTATAAATTGCAAAAATATTCCCAGGCCTTGACCGTTTTCCGTGAAGCTGAAAAAATCTGGCCGGCCTATCTTAACTACAACCCCGGTGTTACTTTCTATTACGGGGACAGCATAGTCCGCAGTGGTGATCTGGTTGCGGGAAGAGTACTGCTTGCAAACCTGATCGGAAGGTTGGCGGACAAGAAATTTGCTCCGACCTTACTGGTACGTCTGGGCGACATTCTTGCCAGGCAGGGACATGATCAGGAGTCACTGGCACTTTATCGAACGGTTGCAGACAATTTCAAAGACAACAAGGCCCGCTACATGGCGCAACTCAGAATGAATGACCGCGATTTTATGCAGGCAAATTCGATGAGTTACCATGCCCTGAGTGATTCTTATCAGGAAATTTCGCTCCTGATAGGTGACATTGATATGCGCGAGGAGTCACATTTCAAGCACATTCTACTTGAGTCTCTTCATGGTGAGGTCGTCGGGGCATTACAGGCTGTGATCGGTTTTCAGCGTAAATTCCCAAGAGGGGTTTATGCAACCGTTGTAAAGGTGATTCGTGAAGTTCTGGTAGCTCAGGTCTATCATGAAAGACAATGGGATGCGGATTCAGCGGCCTTGATCCGTTTTGTCGAGGAACATCAGGAATACCTTGCGATGTGCGTGGAACTGCCTGGATTCCTGGAAAAAGTTTCCGCAGCATATGCAACTTCCGGTCGTCCGATTGAGTTGATCAAGCTCTTCTCGTATCTGGTTGATCGTCAGTGGGCCGCCTCTAACGTACCGTACATGTATGAAGAAATAGCCAATAATGCTGAGTTGATCGGGGATGTTGCCCTGGCACAAAGTTCACTGCGCACGTTGTTGCGCAAATACCCCTCCAATCCGCGGGTAAAATTGATAAGGGAGCATTTGGGTGGACTTTCCTTTGCAGACAGCAAGTACCCTGAAGTGAAAGAGTCGCTCATGTGGCTGCTTAATAAAGGTGAACGCGCGCAAAAGCCTGAAAGCTATTATTATCTCGGTCGCTCACTCTGGACTTTGAAAGAATATTCCCCGGCTGCAAAGGCGATCGATCTCTACCTGGCGTCTGCCGTGTCTGGCGGAACTCGGCTCTTGCCGGACGCATATTATGTTGCCGTATCTGCCCGGGAGTCGACCGGAGACCGGAAGGGTGCGCTGCGAATACTCGAAGCCGGTCTCAAACAGCCCGAAAATCCACGCGCTGAAGAATTTTTATATAAGGCTGGTGAAATTAACCTGCTTGAGGGGAAAAAGCAGCTCGCTCGCACGTATTTCGAGCAGGTTGTAACAAAGGGTAAGGATCCTGACTGGCAGAGACTCGCCCAGCAGGCGCTGGATTCGCTTGACCTGAAGAATCCCCGCTGAATTTGCAACGCAATTTTGTCAAAAATCCGCCACAGTCAAAAATCCGACACAAATATAATCTCAAAGTTATTTGCGTAACTGCCTTGTCAAGGGTTGCAAAGCGTTCTGTCGTGGAGCGAAACGGGACCCCCGGTGATCAAATCCCTCAAGGCAAAAATTTTGCAATT
>CAZUGI010000208.1:0-2235 GCA_964619855.1 uncultured Geobacter sp.
TCTTTAAGTTCAACTCCGCCAACTTTCCCGAATGTAGCGGAACTGCCACGCGTGCCTGCCTGTTCGGTGGCGAGGTGCAGCAATACTACCCGTCGTTCGGGCAGCAGTTCGTCTACGCCAGCAATGAAAACGAGGTGCTCCAGGATGGTTCCGGTTGCCTGGGCGACACCGCTACCGACCCCGTCGGCGCCACGTTCGACGCAGTATACAACGGCGCCTTCAACTACGTTGTCTGGAACGACCAGTTCTACGGCGACCCGCAAATCGAAGGCTGCACCACGTCTTGCGCCTCTCCCTGGGGCCACTCGAAGGGCATGCTGGCCTGGAATGCCGATGGCAAGGGCCTGGTCATGCAGGTCACAACCCCCTCCTGGCCAGCCGCCGGAAACCAGTCTTCGCCCCGGAAGACAGACGGCAACACCCTGGGCTGCGTCAAGGACAACAATCTGCTGGTAAGCCAGCATTTCTTCGCGCTCAGGCTTTCGAAGGATGACGTCGTCAAGGTCCTCACTGCTCTGGCCAACGCCGGCATCGTCACCGACCCCACGAATCCGCAAATCGTGCGCAACGGGGGTCCGGCGGACATCCGGCAACTGGTCGGTGCGCTAGGCCGTCAATCCGCCAGCCGCACCCATATCACCGCCACGCTCTCCAGCGGCATCGTGCTGATCTCAAAACCCTCGAACCTGCACGTTCCGCCATGGCAGATGGTCTCCGCCATTCTTGGTGGAATTCCCCTGCGCACCGCCACCTGGTGGACTGACCCGGAGATCAACTCGACCACCGAATCCTCGACCGTCGGCTGCTGGGACACATCGCTCGGCAAACCGGGTGCGGTCGAAATCGCCACCACCGGACAGTGGAGAAGCCGGACACTCGGCCTCACCGGCGGAGAGGGTACCGACTTCAACCATGCCAAGATCGGCGTCTCCAGCTCCGGCGTCGAACCCTATACCATCTTCGGCGATATGAATCAGCAGGGCTCTCTCTCCGGTCCCAATTGCGCAAGCAGCCAGAACGAACGCGGCGGACTGTTCTATGTGCTCAACAACCGGAAACTCCGCGACAACATCGCGCAATTGATCTCCGGGGCATCGGCGCCGGTGCAAGCCAGCCAAGCAAACTGAATAACCATGACCTTCGGGCTGATGCTTCACGCAGAGACAACGAGTATTTAACCAAGTAAAGAAGGGTTTTATGAAAACACCTTATGAATACAAAAAAGTCTGTTTCGTCTTTGTCATTGGTATGCTGATTTTTTCTTTGTCGGGCTGTTCCGGTAGCGACAACAATAATCAGGTTCAAGGATACCCAGTGGTTGTTTTCTCGGATGTTCATTTCAATCCTTTTTATGACCCGTCTCTTTTTCAAAGGCTTGTCTCTGCGGACGCCGGCGAGTGGGCGGATATTTTTCAGACATCGAAAATCACCGCACCTTCGGCATGGGGCAGCGATACCAATTACCCCACGCTTGTGCTGGCACTGGCAAGCATCAGGCAGAACCTGGGAACAAGTCCGCTCATTATTTTTACCGGCGATATTCTTGGGCACGGCATCCCACAATATTTTTATACCTACCTCAATGGGACACAAACCCCTCGAGGCGATGCAGACGTGGCAGCCATGAAGACCTTTGCCGGCAAGACGGTTGCCTTTGTGATGGAGCAGATAAGATTGTCAGTCGGAACCATTCCCGTCGTGTTCGCTTTAGGAAATATGGATTCATACTCGGGCGTTGTAGCGGACAGCAGTTTTCTTTCCAATACGGCGGATCTTTTTTACACAAAATTTTTGAACGGCATTGCCGATCACCAGGCATTTCTCGATACATTCCTGGCGGGAGGATATTATTCCGCGGAGCCTCCCGGAATGAATTTGATGGTTATTTCACTCAATACCATCATCTTTTCCCCTTCCCCGTATATCGGCGATGTGAGTAGCACGGTGGATGCCGAGCTAGACTGGTTTGATGCACGACTCGCTTCCGCCAAAGCTCATGGTAAAAAAGTGTGGCTCTTAATGCATGCGCCTCCCGGGGCGGATATAAATGCAACGGCCAACCTTGTTGATAATGACGGTCACATTGCAGGCGCCACGATGATGTGGAAGGCGGATTATCAGGCGAGATTTCTGCAAATACTTTTGAAGTATCCGGGCAGGATAACGCTGATGCTTGCCGGTCATACACATATGGACGAATACCGCATCCTGCCGACTTCCGATGTTCTTGAAATA
>CAZUGI010000209.1:0-2186 GCA_964619855.1 uncultured Geobacter sp.
ACTTTTGCATCGCGGTAAAAGATCTGGATACAGCCAGGAAAATATGGGAGCCCATCCTGGGCAAGTCAGTTCCGGACGACTGTTACGAGGACGAACCGGAAAAAATCCGTGTTGCCCGTTACTGGCTTGACGGAGTTGGGTTCGAGCTGATGGAATCCACAACGCCGGATGGTCCGGTGGCCAATTGGATCGCGAAGAACGGCGAGGGCATCATGCTGATTGGCTTCAACGTGGACAACACCCGCGAAGCCGTCCGGGAACTGGAGGCGGCCGACTATCGTTTCGTACCAAACCCGAAGCCGCTTGACGACGATGCTACCGGGAAAATGCGTCCTTTCAGGGATTGCGAGTATGCTTTGCTCCACCCTCGGAATATGAATGGAGTCCTGCTGGAACTGATCGATTACAAATGGAAAGAAGGCGAACTATAGCTTCGGATTTAAGTCATAGATCACAATTTACCTCATACGGCGAGATCAGATTAGTCCCGGGCCCATAAGTTCAGAGAACTTTGGGCCCGTTACATGTTCACAGCCTAATCGTTGTACTTTTTCAGCAGGGCTCTGGCATCACTCAAAAGCGCCTTGCCGTTGCCACCCTTGGCATCAACCTCCTTGATCCATTCGTCATACACCCGGTCAGTAGCCTTTTCCCAGCGTTTGTACTCGGCATCGCTCAAAATGTTAAAGGTGTTTTGCCGATCCTGAGCAATCTTGCGGGCCGGAGCGGTGTTGCTGTCCCACACCTTGCCCACCCATCTGGATGCTTCGAGTCCGCTGTTATTGTCGATGACTTTTTTCAACTCGGGCGGCAGACCGTTGTAGCGGGCCTGATTCATTGCAAATACAAAGATCGTGTTGGAAAGCTTGGCGTGTGCCGGACTCGTCTCGGTATGGGTCTTGACAATTTCCTGCATCTTGAATGCAGTCATGGCTTCCCATGGCAGGCTGGCTCCATCGACAACATTTTTTGCGACCGATTCCGTTACTGCCGGGGCCGGCATCTGAACCGGGATCGCACCCAACGCGGATAAAGCCTTGGAGGCCAGACGTGTCGGAGCGCGCAGTTTCAAGCCTTTCATGTCATCCACGGTCTTGACGGATCGCTTCCCTAAGTGGAGTTGGGCGCCGTCGTGAAAATGGGTCATAAGAAGCCTGGTGCCTTTGAACTCGTCCAGTGCATTTTTTTGAATGAATTCCCACAGGGCCGGACTGCCCCGCTCCGAACTCTTGACCATGAAAGGCAGCTCAAATACCTCGGTCTTGGTGAAGCGTCCCGCCTGGTAGGTAGGAACGACCGAGATGATGTCGGCCACGCCGTCACGGGCCTGATCGAAGAGCTGCGCCGGGGTGCCGCCCAGCTGCATGGAGGGATAGATCTGGCATTTGAGCCTGCCGCCGGACTCCTTAGCGATCTTTTCGCACCATGGCAGAAGCACCTTTTGATGGAAATTCGAACTGGTTGGCTGGAAGTGGGCTACCTTGAGGATGACCACGTCCTGCGCGGCGCCGGCAATGCCGGCGCCGCATGCGATTGCGACAAGCATCATGCATACTCTGAACAGGCTCATCATGTATTGCCTCCTTTTTCGTGTACTGCGAATTGACGTGTGTGAACAAGTGGACAGGTCCGGGAAATGATGCTGGAATTGTGGTGTAGTGATCTGTGTCCTCCCTTCCGCTGCGCCCTGCGGTTCGGTCGGCCGGCAACCGGGAAGGTTTAGTCCCAGTTGGCAAGCTTCATGGTTCCGTGTTCCGCCAGGTTTTTGTGCATGTTGTAGGCTTTGAAGAGCATGTGCGGCTGGTGGGCGCTGCCGCTTGCCAGGCATTCCTTCAGCGATCGGTCGAAGTATTCCTGCAGTATCGGCCGGTATTCGGGATGGGCGCATTTATCGATGATGCGCTGGGCCCTCTGCCGGGGCGCCAGTCCCCGCAGGTCTGCCAAACCCTGCTCGGTCACCAGCACGTCCATGTCATGCTCGGTGTGATCGACATGGGTTACCATGGGGAGCACGCAGCTGATACCGTTCGGGTCGGAACTGGTGGGGCGGGTCGAGGGGGCGTGCATGATGGAGAGATAAGCGTTGCGCATGAAATCCCCGGAGCCGCCAACTCCGTTGACAATGCGTGAACCGAGATCGGAAGAGCACACGTCTGAACTCCAGTCACGTGGCCTTATCTCGTATG
>CAZUGI010000210.1:0-2181 GCA_964619855.1 uncultured Geobacter sp.
TAGGGGCCATGGTTGAGCATCCAGACAGAGCAACAAGAACGAGTGAAATCATTAAAACACAGAGCAACGGAGCAACGGAGCAAATTCTGTAGAGAAAACCACATAAAATAGATTTTTCTACCTCATATTCATAAACCGTTTTTGTTATTTGTCCTGTCATTGACTTCTCTGTTGCTCCGTTGCTCTGTGTTATTTCAAAAAATATTTTCTGTTTCATATCAACGCACCTCCGAAACAGAAGCAGCAGCGGGCTCTTCATTCTGATTCCTGTACTTTTTACGGCCAAAAATCCGTGATACCAGCACAAAGAAAAACGGGATGAAGATCAGATCGATGAAGGTCGCCGAGAGCAGTCCACCGGTTACGGCTGTGCCGATGGCATTCTGGGCCGCAGCACCGGCTCCCTTGGTAAGGGCCAGCGGTAGCGTGCCAAAAAAGAACGCCAGCGAAGTCATGATAACCGGGCGGAGTCGAATCCTCACCGCTGTCAGGGTGGCTTCCACCAGCTCATGCCCCTGATGCATCTGCTCTTTGATGAACTGAATGATCAGGATGGCATTCTTGGTGGAAAGCCCGATCGTAGTCAAAAGACCTATCTGGAGATAGACATCGTTGGGGAACACCCGCAGCTTGACCGCAACCACCGCCCCCACCAGCCCCAAAGGCAGCATCAGCAGATTGACAAAGGGGATGGTCCAGCTCTCATAGAGCGCCGCCACAGCAAGAAACACCACCAGCAGCGAGATGGCGTACAGCGCAGGCGCCTGAGCACCGGCATTCTTTTCCTCGTAGGAGAGCCCGGTCCATTCATATCCGATGCCGGGAGGCAGCTGAGCCACCATATTCTCAACTTCGGACATGGCCTCACCGGTACTGATTCCAGGTGCGGCCTGTCCCAGCAGCTCGACTGACGGAATACCGTTGTAGCGCTCCAGGCGCGGCGAGCCGTACTGCCAGCGGGCGGTGGCAAAGGCCGAAAACGGCACCATCTCCCCTTTTTTATTGCTGACATACCAGCTGTTGATATCTTCCGGCAGCATCCGGTACTGGGCGGCAGACTGGAGATAGACCTTTTTGACCCGGCCATCCTGAATGAAGTCGTTGACGTAGGTACTCCCCCAGGCTGTGGAAAGGACATTGTTGATATCGGCCTGGGAAACACCCAGTGCTCCGGCCCGGACATCATCGATGTCAAGCTTGAACTGGGGTGAATCATCCTGCCCGTTGGGCCGTACAGCAACCAGCTTGGGATTTTTCATGGCCATGCCCAGCAGCTGATTACGCGCCTCCATCAGTTTTTCATGCCCCAGCCCGCCGCGATCCTGCAGCTGCAGGTCAAAACCGTTCGCTACGCCAAGCTCAAGCACCGCCGGTGGCGAGAAGGCAAATGCCAGGCCGTCGCGTATCTGAGAAAAGGACTTCATGGCCCGGCCGGCAATGGCAGCCGCCTTCAGCTCCTTACTCTGACGCTGATCCCAATGTTTAAGCCTGACGAAGGCCAGTCCCATGTTCTGGCCCCGGCCGGCAAAGCTGAAACCGGCCACGGTAATAACCCCCTGCACCGTTTTGGTCTCTTTCTCAAGAAAATGCTGCTCCAGCTGCCGCATGACCTGTATGGTCCGTTCCTGAGTTGCGCCGGCCGGCAACTGCACCTGACAGATGATGAAGCCCTGATCTTCATCCGGCAGGAACGATGTCGGCAGTTTCAGGAAGAAGATGACCATGACGGCCACGATGGCTCCGTACACCACCAGATAGCGCACCGGCTTGCCGAAGGAGCGGCCGACGATCCCCTCGTAATTGTGCCGGCAAAACTCGAACGCCCGGTTGAAATAGCGGAAAAATCCGGCGAACCAGCCGGTCTCACCGGCGTGATGCCCTTTTTCAACAGGCTTGAGGATGGTAGCGCAGAGGGCCGGAGTCAGTATCATGGCCACAAAAACCGACAAAATCATGGCGGAGATGATGGTGATGGAGAACTGACGGTAGATAACGCCGGTGGAACCGGGAAAGAAGGCCATGGGGAGGAAAACCGCCGTCAGTACGGTGGCAATGCCCCAGAGGGCACTGATGATCTGACCCATGGACTTGATGGTCGCCTCCTTGGGCGGAAGACCCTCCTCGGCCATGATCCGTTCCACGTTCTCGACAACGACGATGGCGTCGTCCACCAGCAGGCCG
>CAZUGI010000211.1:0-2116 GCA_964619855.1 uncultured Geobacter sp.
GGTTCCGGCGGACTGGCCCGCCGGCCCGGCTTATCAGGCGCCATCCGTGAATCAATCTCAGAAACAGGTGGCCGAGATACCCTGGCGTGAGTTTTTTGTAGACAGGCAGTTGAGCTCGCTGATTGAGCTGGCGCTCAAGAACAATCGCGACCTGAAAGTAGCGACCCTCAACATTGAACGCTCAAGGGCCCAATTTCAGATTCGTCGTTCCGATCTTTTCCCCAAAGTCGACGCCAATACCGCCATCAGCTACCAGAGAATTCCAGAAACCCTCTCTGGCAAGGGTCAGGCCGTGACCTCGGAACAATACAGCGTCGGCCTTGGCATCAGCTCGTATGAAGTTGACCTGTTCGGCAGAGTACGCAGCCTCAAGGATCAGGCTTTGGAGCAGTATCTTGCCACCGAGCAGGCCGGCCGCAGCGTTCAAATAAGTCTGGTTTCACAAGTTGCCGCCGGCTATCTGATTCTGGCTGCAGACCGCGAACGCCTGCAGCTTGCAAAAGAAACCCTGACCAACCAGCAGGAGCTGTATAAGCTGACGAAGAGCCGATTCGAAGCCGGTGTTTCTTCAGCGCTTGCCCTGCACCAAGCCCAGACTGCCGTCGATGGCGCCCGGGTTGACATTGCCCGCTATACAACCATGGTGGCGCAGGACGAGAATGCCCTGACTCTCGCGGTAGGATCTCCCGTGCCGTCTGAACTGCTGCCACAGTCGCTGTCAGAAAAACTGACCAGCCTCAAGGACATCTCTCCCGGTCTCCCGTCCGATGTTCTGCTTGGCCGCCCCGATATCCTCCAGGCAGAGGGGTTGCTCAAAGGCGCCAATGCAAATATCGGAGCAGCACGGGCTGCCTTTTTCCCTAGAATTACCCTGGTATCTTCAATTGGTTTCGGCAGCGATGATCTTGCAAACCTCATAAAGCCAGGGTCACTTGCCTGGAAGATTGCTCCCCAGTTAACGTTGCCGATCTTCGACGGCGGCAGTAATCTTGCCAATCAAAAGGTAGCTGAGGCTGATCGGGAAATCGCCGTTGCCCAATATGAGAAAGCCATCCAGACCGCCTTTCGGGAAGTTGCGGATGCTCTGGCTCAGAGGGGAACAATTGACGAACAACTGACTGCGCAGCAGTCGCTTGCCGATGCCACTCTGGAAAGCTATCGGCTTTCCGTTGCGCGCTTTGAAAAAGGGGTGGACAGTTATTTACCGGTGTTGGATTCTCAGCGCTCACTCTACACGTCCCGGCAGAACCTGATCGGAGTCCGTTTGGTCCGTCTGGCTAATCTGGTGACGCTTTACAAGGTGCTGGGTGGTGGCAGCAACTGAATGCGGAAATTGGCGGATACTTGCCATACAAAAACTGCAGTTGCAAGCATAAGATAACAAAGATTAGTATCAGGGATTATTCTTTAGCATACGTTCAATTTCATTATTTTTGTGAGACATCTTCATCTCCCTTTCTCCCTTGTCATGCCACCCCTTCAGCTCGAAACCGTCTTCTCCATCTTTTTTGTAAATTATATGAATTTCAGGTTTCCCCGGAGCAAATTCGAGTTCCTTCAGGTTCACAGGAGACGTGCCGGTTTTCTCTATATGCTCCCAGATAATAGAACGGGCTCTGGTCATGTCACCAGTGGCGTCAGCGTCGGCAGAACGCCTTTTAAAATGATTGAATTGTTCGATGCTGATGTACATGACAACTGCCATAAACAATGTAATAACGGCAATAAAACAGTTTACAGCCCTCGTTCTTGTAGGGCGGTTCAATTCTCTGAAGTGCCGCGTAGAAAAGAAAAAGATTAAGGGCCCTATCAGCGGCAGCAACACAATCGGAAAAAACCAGCCCAGACCGCGCAAAACACCAAACCGATAAGAGAACAGGGCAGAAACGCTCCAACAGTGAATAACCACAAGAGCCGCCGTCGATGTCAGAATTGCAATCGGCATCAGGAATTCCATAGCTGACTCCCTCCATCCGGGTATTTTGATTTTCGACTCACAACAAAAGTCACAACAAATACTGAAAAAGGGCTAGACCGTTATGATCTAACCCTTTGTTTTTATTGGAGGCGGCGAGCGGATTTGAACCGCTGAATAAAGGTTTTGCAGACCTCTGCC
>CAZUGI010000212.1:0-2086 GCA_964619855.1 uncultured Geobacter sp.
ATTATCCGGATCTCGGCGGGTACATTATTTATCGCTACAAGCAGTAAAGTAATAATCCCTGTCAGGAACTTGATCAGCTTTATGGTTCTACCTCAACCAGCAGGTCGAGTTTCTTCAGTCGATACTGCAAAGTGCGCAGCGAAATACTGAAGTACTTTTGACCTTGCAAAATTCACTTTTATCCGGTGTGTTGTTTACTTGTAAGACAAAATCACGGGTCGGTTCCTTGTTGCCAGAATCAAATAATCTCTGTATGTTCGATATGTTGTGGAAGTGAGCCGTGCCAGGCCGGCCACGATTTTGCGGAGCCATTGAATGGAAAGTACTTGTCAAAGTACCGTTGTAGCACTCTTTGTCCGGCATCCCTTTCCCGGACGCGTCAAGACACGTCTGGCCAGCGATCTGGGAGATGAAGGCGCCTGTGATCTTTACCGGGCCATGGTGGCGGATATTATTGAGAATATCACCGGCTGTGATTTGCCGATATTCCTGTTCCATGACGGGGTGGAGGCTGTCGGTCTGCCGGAGGGGTGGGTCGATGCTGCTGATGAAATTATCAGTCAGAGGGGTGATTCGCTCGGTGATCGCATGGCAGCCGCTTTTGACTTACTGTTTTCTATCGGCCGGGAAAGGGTGATTCTCGTCGGTAGCGATATTCCTGGTATCGATGCAGTGTTGCTGCAGTCCGCTATTGAAGCCATTGAAGGGTTTGATATGGTGTTTTCTCCGGCTTTTGACGGCGGTTATTGCCTGGTCGCTTCAAAGCAGCGCAGCTTTAATGACTCAATTTTCCGAAATATTCCATGGAGCACATCTCGCGTTTTGGAGAAAACGCTTGAAATATGCAAAACAGACGGTTTGACTTACAAGATTCTTGACACCCGCCAGGATATAGATACGCTGGAAGATATCGCAGCCTATTGCAGGCACCCCTTTCCACAGGCGTCGTCCACCAATAATTGGCTGTCGGCGCAAGGGTATTTAAAATGAACTCACAGGTCATACATGCTGTCAGGTTCGGTGAACGATCAGGCTTCGTCCTTTTTTCCCAGTGGAACGAGTTCTGAACGCTGAGCGCCAGGTTGCCATTGCCGCCGGAAGAGACTCAAGAGATCAATGCAGCTTTGAGCCGCGATACTGCAGGTTACCTGGCAAATTTTGTCCGGATTACTGCACAACTGCCACTTCAATATACCTTTCATCTGTGAGGAGTTCCCAAACGTGAATAAAAAACGACTGGCCGCCATGGATATCGGAACCAATTCGATCCGCTGCATTGTTGTGGAGGCTGACCAAAAGGGCGGTTACAGAGTTCTGGATGATGAGAAAAGTACTGTCAGACTGGGCGAAGATCTTTCCCGAACGGGCGCCATCTCGCTCCAGGCATCAGAGAGAGCTATTGAGGCCGTCGGGCGTTTCAGAAAGCTGATCGCCGGTTTGAAGGTCACTGCTGTAGAAGCGATCGCCACCAGCGCCATGCGCCGGGCGAGTAACGGGCAGGTGCTGCTGGACACTCTATCCGCTACTTTTGGTCACGAGATCCGCGTCATCTCCGGCCTGGAAGAAGCCGGACTGGCGATGGTCTCAGCCCAGCGGCATTTTGATATGGAGTACAAGCGCTACGCCGTTTTCGACATCGGCGGTGGCAGTCTGGAAATTACGACCGCCCTGGGGAATCATATTGAGGAGTGTTACTCACTCGATCTGGGGGCGGTGGTCATGACCGAGCAGTTTCTCCGGCAGGATCCACCCCGGATCGCAGACCTGCAAAAGCTGCAGCGGCATGTTCGCACAGAGCTGAAAAAGCAGGTGGACAGATCCAAGGTCCAACTTCATACCCTGATTGGGTCGGGTGGTACGACTACCGCCATCGGCGCTATGGCCATGAGTGCCCTCGGCAAATCCTACGCCTCTATTCATGGCTATGAAGTGCTGAGGTCCGAGGTTGTGCATACGCTGGCCATGCTGACTCGCAAGAGTCTGGCCGAGAGGAAGCTGGTGCCTGGACTGAATGCCGACCGCGCTGATATCATAGTGGCCGGAATAGCCGTGGTGGAGGAACTCATGCGCTTTTTCGGCGCAAACC
>CAZUGI010000213.1:0-2053 GCA_964619855.1 uncultured Geobacter sp.
TCGGCGGGATGAAAGCGGTCACCTGGACCCAGGTGGCCCAGTACATCATCCTTATCATCGCCTATCTGACCACGGTCGTATGGTTGTCGGTTACCCAGACTGGCAATCCTATCCCACAGATCGCCTATGGCCAGCAACTTGCCAAGATTACCGAACGGGAAATCGTCCTCAACAAGGACCCGAAGGAACTTGAGGTTCGTGCCATCATCAAAGCGCGTGCCGATGCGGGTATTGCCAATCTGAAAGATCCTGAAGCGGCTTTTGCCAAGGGCAAGGCCGAGCTCGACCAAAAACTGGCCGGCCTGAAATCGGCCAATGCACCGGCGGACCAGGTGACGGCAGCTGAAAAGGCAATAGCTGCCTATCCGAAGGATGTAGCAGCGGCCAAGGCGTTTTATACCAAGGAAAAAGCGCTCGCGCCACGGGCAGCGGCAATCAATCCTCACGCTACGCCTTTCCCTGGCAAGGATCAGGCGGCTCGCGACAAGGCGAGACGCAACTTTCTGGGGATCGTCTTCTGCATGATGATCGGTACAGCCGCCCTACCTCACATCCTGGTGCGCTACTACACGACACCGAGCGTTAGAGATGCGCGTAAATCGGTCTTCTGGTCGCTGTTTTGCATCTTTCTACTCTACTTCACCGCGCCGGCTCTGGCAGTGCTTGCCAAATTCGACGTCTATCACCTGCTGGTGGGCTCCTCTTATGCCAGCCTGCCTGCATGGGCCGCAAACTGGGCAAGGGTCGATCCGACGTTGCTGTCGATTACCGACTTCAACAAGGACGGCATTGTGCAGTTGGCTGAAATCCTTCTCGGGACCGACATCATCGTTTTGGCAACTCCGGAAATCGCAGGTCTGCCTTACGTCGTATCGGGCCTGGTGGCGGCCGGCGGACTTGCTGCAGCGCTCTCGACCGCGGATGGTTTACTGTTGACCATTTCCAATGCACTTTCGCATGATCTCTATTACAAGATGATCGATCCGTCGGCATCGACGGCAAAGCGAGTCTCGATCTCCAAAGCGCTGCTGCTCGTCGTTGCTCTTATTGCCGCTTACGTGACGTCACTCAAACCGGGTAACATCCTGTTCCTCGTCGGTGCTGCTTTCTCGCTTGCGGCTTCGGCCTTTTTCCCCGCCCTGGTCTTCGGGGTCTTCTGGAAACGGGCGAACAAGTGGGGCGCTATTACCGGTATGGTTGCGGGTCTGGGGACTGCCATGTTTTATATGGTGCGCACCTACCCGTTCTTTGGCGGTGTGCCTGCTAATGAGTGGTTCGGTCTGGCGCCGATCAGCGCCGGCGTATTTGGCGTGCCCGTAGGTCTTATCACGATTTATGTGGTAAGCCTGCTGACACCTGAACCATCGCAGAAAGTACAGGAGTTTGTCGAGCATTGCCGATATCCGAACCTTGAGGGCGATATCGACACACAATCCGCCTGACAGTGCGTTATGATCGAAAAGAACAGGGCCTGCCGGTGGCAGGCCTTGTTCTTTTAAGTGATCTCCGGTACGATTGACTGAGGTTAGGCGATGGGAATCAAACACTGGATCTATTTTCTCTCTGCCCGAGTCTTGCAGATATTCAACCAGAACAAAATGGCAATAAGGGCCTTTAATACGGCGCTTGCCGTGAACCCGAACTTCGGTTTGGCTGCCAGTT
This sequence comes from uncultured Geobacter sp., assembly GCA_964619855.1. Taxonomy (GTDB): domain Bacteria; phylum Desulfobacterota; class Desulfuromonadia; order Geobacterales; family Pseudopelobacteraceae; genus JACRCG01. The sequence goes on from CAZUGI010000213.1 coordinate 1,663, forward strand.
GCCTGGGACACCTCTACGCCTCTCTCGGCCAAGCTGAACCAGCAGAACATTATTTCAGGGAAACGCTGAGAATCAATCCAAACGATGCCACCACCCTTTTCAATATCGGTTTTCTCTATGAATCACAGAAAAAATTCGCGGAAGCCATCTCAGCGTTTCAGGAAGCGGTAAGATTATCGCCGGGGATCGACCGCGCCTGGTTTGGGATGGGACTTTCCTTTGCGGAGATGAATCAGCATGAAGCGGCTGCACAATCACTTGAAAAAGCGGCAGAACTGCAACCTCTGAACCCTTATCCATTGTATCATCTCGGAATGGCCTATTACACGCTTCGGAACCAGGAAAAGCTCGCAGAAACGATCCACCGTCTCAGCCAGTTCGATCCAAAAAT
>CAZUGI010000214.1:0-1974 GCA_964619855.1 uncultured Geobacter sp.
CCCTGCAGCAGGTTGCGGATGGTGGCTTCCGGGCTGACAAGGAACTCATCCGGCAGGATATACCAAGGGCCGATAATAATGCGGTCATTGTGGACGTACTGGCGGATGCGATCTTCGTTTTCCGGGCGCATCGTCAGATAGTCTTCAAGCACAATGGTTTGACCATCGAGCATAAAGTGGCGGTAGAGATGTGTTTCGTCAAGGATGTCGAGCAGTCCATCTACGAGGTGGACAAGGCGCAGGCGGAATTCCTGAAAGGTTCGATACCATTCGCGGTCCCAATGGGTGTGAGAAACGAGATGTAATGTTCGCATGATTCTCCTAAATGAGCTGATTCAAAATCTCTTCCCAATGTGGGAATAATAACATATGCCCTTCGTCCTGGCAGATCGTTAGCTTGCTACCAGGAATTTTACCAGCCATATACTGTGCCATGGTAACGGATGTCACGTTGTCGGCAGTGCCGTGCCAGATGTGAATTGGAACCTTGATATCTTCCAGCCGGAAACCCCAGGGACGGGTGATCAGTCGAACATCCCAACTCATGCCTTTCAATCCCGGGCGGAAAGCTTCCAGTTCGGCTTGAAGGCATACTTCGTGGATCTCCGGATGACGAAAAAGCTCATCATCCGCCGCCGGGCGATGGCCGATCTCAAGGTCCATCGCTTTCGCCGGGTCAGCGCAACGTTTGCGGAATAAAAACCAGGTGATGAGTCGGCCAAGCGCCCATGGCATGTACTGGCCGTATTTAAAGCCGAACTTGTTTATTGTAGTCATCCCCTCCGTGGCGCCGGGCGCATCAACGGGGCCTGCGCCTGAGAGAGTGGTGGCACTGGTAATGCGTTCGGGCAGGGAGACAGCGCAGGCGAGCGTATGCGGCCCGCCGCCGGAGTGTCCGCACACCGCGAACTTTGCAATACCAAGCGCGTCTGCCAACTGGCTGATGTCGTCGGGCCAGTCCAGCAGACGCCGACCGGGCTGGAATGTAGACCTGCCATACCCGGCGCGGTCGGTGGTGATGAGACGCACGCCCAACCGGGTCGTGATTTCATCCGGCGGACGGAAGATGTGCGAGCCCGGTGTACCATGAATGAAGAATACGGGTTTACCATGCGGATTGCCGTATTCTGCATAGACAAGGGTGCGACCATCTTTGAGAATAATTGTGTTTTCCATTCCGTCCTCCTCCATAAACAAAAAGAAACGAAAGGAATGAAGAGAGTTTTTTTGAAACCTATAGTTTTACTTTTTCATTGGTTAAAGATTGTGCTTCTTTCATTGCCTCCATCCGGTTGGTGATGGGGAAGCGGTTGTTGAGCGGGCTGATGCGAGCTCCCAAAGCTGTGGAAGCCCACATGACCCAGGCCAGGGGTCTGACAAATCCGGAGAGGTCAACCGCCTGTTTCAACTCGTCAAGGGTTGCATCATCCCAACCGCCGAACAGTCCATAGAGGAACATAAAGACCGGGAAGGATGGCAGGACACCAATGAAGAAAATGATCACACTGGAGATCTGGTCCGATTTCCAGATAAAGCCGGTCACCCAGCGCAGGAGAGCGTAGTGAGTCGCGCCGGCCAATAGTGGTGCTGCCAGGGATTGCCAGAAATAAAACCGCTGCGGGAAGCAGGTCTTGTCGTTCACAAAATAGCCCACGATATCCTTGGTTAAAAGGGCGATAAAGTAGGCAATGATCAAGCCGGTGATCTGAAATTTAGCCAGTAGAACGAGCGCCAGGACAACCCGGATGATCTGCTCCCCGAAGACCAGCATCGATTTGAGGTAAGGGCGGTTCGAGCCAAGCTGGACCTGGTCCCCGACCCAGGATGGGTACTGGATCGCACCCCAAATGGCGAGAGGAATAACGTAAACCGCGCCACGCGCGAAGTCCGGGCCAGATGCGCCCAGGATAAAGCGGTCTGCCACGGCGAGCAAGACCGCCCCAAGGAAGGCGGAAATCGTTCCGCCATATTTGT
>CAZUGI010000215.1:0-1964 GCA_964619855.1 uncultured Geobacter sp.
CAAAACAGTAGACATCCTGGCCGAACTGGGTAGACTGGAAAAAAGGCCGCTTCTGGTTGGATTCGCGGCCGAAACCTGCAATCTCAAAGAATTCGCAACCAGGAAACTGCAAGACAAGAATTTGGATATGATCGTAGCCAATGACGTCAGCCAGGCCGATGCCGGCTTCAATGTGGATACAAACCGTGTCAGTCTGTTTTTTAGGGACGGACGGGAACTGGAATGTGCACTGATGTCCAAGGATGAGCTGGCCAATGTCATTCTTGATCAGGTCGCTGCGGACTTACGTTCATCTCAGAACAGTTAGCAGTATCATTCTCTGCCAAGTCAACCTTGTGTGCCATTGTACAGTTCATCCAGAAGTTCCGGGGTATGCAGGGCTTGTCGTAACTTTATCCTGAGCTGTTCAACCTGTTCCAACCCTTCAGATTTGGTCAGCTTTCCGCTTTTATACAGAATCCTCAGATTTTTTCTCACCGCCTCAGCCATGGCCAGCGCCTTTTCACCGGTCGGGTCTGCAAGCAGGATCTCCGAATCCTGAGGATGTTCCAAAAATCCGTAAACCGCCTCCTCTGTCAATTTCAGATACTCGTCCCGATCGCTTTCTGCCAGCTGATAACGCGAATTATCAGACAGGGTCTGCATAACTTTCTGCCATTTCTCCAGACGTGAAAGCAGCATGATTGAATTGAAAATGCGTTTGTTGGTGCCGAACGAGAAAATTGTATTTGTAAGCACACTCCGCAGCAGCACATCATTGGCACGCTGATCGGCCCGGCAGACACCCTGGGCTGTCACCCAGATATCCCGGTCAACAAAGGTTTCAAAACGCATTTCCCAATAAGCATGCTTCATCGTAACCGTGGCAAACGAACGCATGATCTTGTAGGGGACGTAATAGTTGTGGGCAATGACGTCCGCCGCCAGGTGACAAAGATAGCCATAGGCACAGGCTCGTTCGCCGTTGGTACGGGCGGCCTGCAGCACTTTCTGGCCAATCCGCCAGCGATGGCAATTCAGCATGGAATGGGTAAACTTCTTGCCGAGCGTGATATCAGCCGAAATACAGCCATACAGGAAATCGTGCGGATGAGCAGCCAATAAAGCAGCCATATTGGTTGACAGGGCAGGAAGATTGCCGAGCACCATCGCTCCGAGCTGAAGATGAATACCACCGCCCCAGGCATAAGCCTGTTCAGGAAGCAGCACGGTGAGAAATATTACAAGTACTGCGTGTATGCTCATATTTGTTCTTTCGTTTTGACATAATCAGGAACTTACTGCTAGAGTTCTAAGCAAGATGTTACTCCAGTTCGTTCAATGATTCAACAGGAGCTATGAATAGTGTCATCCAATACCGATTCAAGAGTACTGAGAGCGTCACTGACCGGCTATCTGGAAGAACTCGCTGAAAGCGGGATCGATGGCTTGCCGGAAGAATACAGGATTGATCCTCCGCATCCTTTGGCTCACCCCGCAAAAGCTGAAAATCCTGAACAGGCACAGGCACCGGCAACTCAGCATACCAATACAGCTGAAACACATGAAAGCCTTGATAAAATCCGAAAGAATCTTGGTGACTGCCAACGCTGCAAACTTGGCCAGACTAGAAACAATCTGGTTTTCGGAGTGGGGAACCCGCAGGCGCGACTGGTTTTTGTCGGCGAAGGGCCGGGAGCAGACGAGGATCGCAAAGGTGAGCCGTTCGTAGGCGACGCCGGTAAAATGCTCAATCGCATTATCACGGCCATGGGGATCAGGCGGGAAGACGTCTACATCTGCAATGTCGTCAAATGCCGGCCACCCGGAAACCGGGATCCCGAATCTGATGAAATATCTGCCTGTTCACCGTTCCTGCTGCGGCAGATAACTTCGATCCAGCCTGAGGCAATTGTCGCATTACGCAAGTTTGCCTCCCAGACACTGAGGGCCCAAAAAGTAACTAATGCCAAGATTCGGGGAAA
>CAZUGI010000216.1:0-1960 GCA_964619855.1 uncultured Geobacter sp.
TTCATGGAAACCGAATTTTCCCGGAACAAAGTTGAAAAGCCTTGTGGCATAAACCAGCGCCCCGAGAGTATAGATGACACCACCGATGATCAGCCAGACCATCGCCCCTTCAGCCAACACGGACGATATCTGCGGCGCGGCCAAAACGCACAGCCAACCCATGATCACATATATGGCTGCATTCAACCAGCGCGGCGCACCAACATAAAATACCTTGACCAGAATGCCACCCAAGGCAATGAACCAGATCAACGCCAGCAAGCCCCAATGGAAGAAACCGGTGAAGGCGAGCAGGCAGAAAGGAGTATAGGTTCCGGCAATGAGAAGGAAAATTGCGGAGTGGTCGAGTTTACGGAGAATCTGTAGAGTAGCGGGTTTCACCTTCGCCAAGTGATAGGCGGCGCTGGCCGAAAACAAGGCCATCAAGCCAAAACCATAGATCAGCACCGAAATAACTTTTACAGCATCGTCCTGGGCGAAGATCAGCAGGATGATCTGTCCGAAGAAGGCAGCGATCGCGCCTCCCAAGTGAGAAAGACCATTAAAGGGTTCGCGGAATTTAGTGAGCATGAAAGTGATAATACCCCGGGAGCCCAAATCCAACCTATCGCCGCGCTAACAACTGGCTACTGTCCGCGTAACAGTTATGAGCAACGATCAACCGGAAGCATTTCGGTTTTTAAGTTTTATCCAAATATTCTCACATCCATACCAAATCCCGGTTCCCGCATGCCCAGGGAGGATGGAAACCAGCGCAGATGTACAGCGTTGTTCCGCGATCGAGAGAGGTCGAGAAAAGAACAACCTCACGGAGAAAATCCGCGAGGTTGTTCTTTTAATCATCTTTAGGGCTAGGTTCCCTCTTCCCATGAATTCAGGTACTTCACCTGTTCCGTGGTCAGATCGTCAATCTTGATGCCCATCGCGGCCAGTTTGATGCGGGCGATCTCAGCATCCACTTCCGCCGGAACCGAGTAGACACGCTTCTCGAGTTTGGCAGCATTCTTGACCATGAACTCGGCTGCCAGCGCCTGGTTGGCAAAGGACATGTCCATGACGGAGGCCGGATGGCCTTCGGCGGAAGCCAGATTGATGAGGCGCCCTTCGCCCAGGATGTTGATCTTGCGGCCATCTTTGGTCTCGTACTGATCCACAAACGGGCGAACCAGTTTCGGGTCACCCTTGGAGAGCTTCGCCAGGCCAGGGATGTTGATCTCTACATTGAAATGACCGGAGTTGGCAACGATGGCGCCGTCTTTCATCACTTCGAAGTGGCGAGTATCGATGACATTGATATCACCGGTCACGGTGCAAAAGATGTCGCCGATCCTGGCAGCATCCATCATCGGCATGACCTGGAACCCATCCATGACCGCTTCCAGAGCCTTGAGCGGATCCACTTCCGTGACAATGACCAACGATCCCATGCCGCGCGCCCGGGACGCCAGACCGCGGCCACACCAACCATAGCCTGCCACGACAAAGTTCTTGCCTGCCAGCAGTACATTGGTCGCCCGGATGATGCCATCCAGGGTGGACTGCCCTGTGCCATAGCGGTTGTCGAAGAAATGCTTTGTCATGGCATCGTTCACTGCAATGACCGGGAATTGGAGCATGCCATCGGCTGCCATGGCGCGCAGGCGGATGACTCCGGTCGTGGTTTCTTCGGTCCCGCCAACGATATCTTTGAGCAGTTCGCGGCGATCCTTGTGGATGGTCGAAACCAGATCTGCACCATCGTCCATGGTGATGTGCGGTTTGTGGTCGAGAGCGGCACCAATGTGACGGTAATAGGTCACATTATCTTCACCCTTGATGGCATAGGTCGGGACTTCGTAAATATTGACCAGCGCGGCAGCCACATCATCCTGCGTCGATAGCGGGTTGGAAGCAGTCAAGACAAGGTCTGCTCCACCGGCTACCAACGTGCGCGCCAGGTTGGCGGTCTCCGTGGTGACAT
>CAZUGI010000217.1:0-1932 GCA_964619855.1 uncultured Geobacter sp.
GCACGGAGACGTTTTTTGTCGTCGGGGATGACGTTTTGGTTCGTCCATTTGAAGAACGAGAACTCACGGAGTTAGGCTATCAAGTGTTGTTGGCTAACGATGGCGCGTCGGCACTTGATATACTTCGCCAAGCAGGAACGATTGACTTGCTCTTTACCGACATCGTGATGCCCGGGGGCGTATCCGGCGCCGAGCTTGCTGAAAAGGCAACGCAGAAGCGGCCCGAGATCAAAGTGTTATACACCTCTGGTCATACCGAGCACGCCGAAATGGGTAATACTCAACTGAATCCCGATATTAGGTTGTTGCAAAAACCATATAAGCGGCAAGAGTTGGCAGAAGTATTACGAGGGGTCCTAGCGCAAGCTTAGATTTTTCAATCTAGTCCACGCGTGAGCTCGCAGGCGCAGCGCCCGCCAAGCCGCAATGGAAGTGCCAGTAATAGCATCGTAAGATGTATGGCTGCTTATTCGAAGGTTCACTCAACAAATAAGAAGATCTGCAAGCTCGATTAGATCCTTGGCATGGAGCGTGTTTTGCGGATTTGCGGAGACGTCCTTTGGATTTGAAGGACCGTACTCAAATGGCCTCTCGATATAAGCGGTCCTCAGTCCTGCTGTCCGAGCATGATCTAAGTCGTCCTGATGGGCAGCTACCAACATGACTTCACCTGGAGAAATATCGAAGACTTGGGCAACTCCCAGATAGGTCGCCGGATCGGGTTTGTACTTACGGAAAACCTCAGCTGAGAGGATGCAGTCCCAAGGCAGCCCTGCGCGCTTTGCCATATTGGTGAGTAATCCGATATTGCCATTGGACAAAGTACAGATCGTGTATCGCGACTTGAGTTTTGTCAGACCGATCACCGTGTCTGGCCATGCATCCAGTCGGTGCCATGCCTTATTCAAGTGGCGCTTTTGTTCTTCGCTCAAGTGGGTCACAGCAAATTTATTCAGGATATCGTCTAGGATCATCCTGTGTAGGTCGTCGATCAAGGTCCAGCCTAGTTTCCCTGACGCAACTCTCTGCATTGCTGGCACATACCCGGCTCGCCATGCCAATGCGAACTCATCCGGGTCCACGTCGAGGTTCATTGAACGGACCTCGCGTACAATGCTCTGGTGCCAGTCGACGATCGTTCCAAATACATCGAAGGCAAGAACATTGATGCCGTCGGTGATCCCGCTATTCAAGGCAGTCCCTCGCGTACTTGTTAGTATTCTCTAGGAAGCTAATAAGTCAGAAAATTGCTGCGGTAAGCTAGTGAAGCGTCTTCGACGAAGAAATTCGGTCAAGCACTTCAGCTAATAGATCTTCGTTCTGAGGCCGATACGGAGCCTGCGGAATATCGATGAATGTCTCCAAATACCGCCCGACGCGACGGTAGAAGTGAGCTTTGCGATATTCCTGATTACGATGAGCGGAAAGGTAGAGTCGGGCGGCGGCGTTGCCGGCTTGATCCCCGTAGTGCTCCATGAGCTCGTCGGCTTCCGCTATCACGCGCCTACGGTATGGTGGCCACCACATCATCTGGAAAGGCTAACAGGGCTCCGTCACGGAAGGCAACGCGTCAGTGAAAGTCACGGGATTTCGGTATTATTCTTACGTTTCGCGGATGATTTGATGTACGCGGGTGCTGGGGATGTGCAACCTCGTCGGCGCGTGAAAGTGGAAAGGTTGGCGCCGGACGATCTGAAAGACGGTTAAGTTCAGATGTCCGGTCGTGAATGTGTTGTGCAATGAGGTGCACCACGCCTTCCGGACTTTTCTGGATCTTTCCTTCGATCAGAATAAGTCGGGCACCCATTACTTCACGGCGGAATCTTTCGACCATCTTCGGCCAGATCACCACATTTGTGATGCCGGTTTCATCCTCAATAGTCATGAAAACAACACCTGCTGCTGTTCCAGGCCGTTGCCTTACGAGCACAA
>CAZUGI010000218.1:0-1908 GCA_964619855.1 uncultured Geobacter sp.
TTTCGGCGTCTCGGAGCTGAATTTGTCGACATCTCGCTCCCGCATACCGACTACGCGGTGGCAACCTATTATCTGATTGCCACCGCGGAAGCCAGCTCGAATCTGGCCCGCTACGAAGGCGTCCGCTTCGGACACCGCAGCGAGCAGGCCGAGGGGCTGATAGACATGATGACAAAAAGCCGCAGCGAAGGATTCGGCGCCGAGGTCAAGCGTCGCATCATGCTGGGAACCTACGCTCTCTCGTCCGGCTACTACGATGCCTATTATGTCAAGGCTCAGAAGGTTCGTACGCTTATCATGGGAGATTTTATCAGGGCGCTGGCCGATGTTGACATCCTGCTGACTCCGGTTGCACCGACCCCGGCCTTCAGAATCGGCGAAAAAACCGGCGATCCGCTGCAGATGTACCTGTCGGACATCTTCACCATTTCCGCCAACCTGGCCGGCACCTGTGCCATGTCGCTCCCGGCAGGCTTCTCAGACTCCGGCCTGCCGATCGGCGTGCAGTTGATCGGCAGACCTTTCGGCGAAGAGAGCATCCTCAAGGCCGGATACGCCTTTGAACAGGCCACTGACTGGCATCTGAAGAAAGCACCGCTGTGATTTACACCAAACCGGAGACAATTTCATGAAATACCAACCAGTCATTGGTCTTGAGGTCCACGTCCAGCTTCTGACCGATACCAAGATATTCTGCGGCTGCTCGACAAAATTCGGCGCCGAGCCGAATTCACAGACCTGTCCGGTCTGCCTGGGGCTGCCGGGCGCCCTGCCGGTATTGAACAAAAAGGTAGTGGAATTCGCCATCAAGGCCGGACTATCCACCAACTGCTCGATTACTCCGCGCAGCATCTTCGCCAGAAAAAATTATTTTTACCCGGACCTCCCCAAAGGATACCAGATCAGCCAGTTTGAAGACCCGATCTGTCAGCATGGCTGGCTGGATATCAGAGTGGAGGATCAGGAACAGAAGCGGATTGGCATCACGCGCATCCACATGGAAGAGGACGCCGGAAAACTGGTGCATGGTGATATTTCCGGCCTGAATGACGGTTCAGGGGTTGACCTGAACCGGGCCTGTACTCCGCTACTGGAAGTGGTTTCCGAGCCGGAAATGCGCTCGTCAGACGAGGCGGTGGTCTATCTTAAAAAACTGCACCAGATCGTGACCTGGCTAGGCATCTGTGACGGCAACATGGAAGAGGGCAGCTTCCGCTGCGATGCCAACGTTTCGGTAATGCCGATCGGCTCAGACACTTTCGGAACGCGGGCTGAAATCAAGAACGTCAACTCTTTCAAGTTTGTCAAACAGGCCATCGAATACGAGATCCAGCGTCAGATAGACTTGATCGAGGATGGTGGTAAAGTCGTCCAGGAGACCCGGCTATTTGATCCGAACAGCGGCAGGACCCGCTCCATGCGCGGCAAAGAAGAAGCTCATGATTACCGCTACTTCCCAGACCCCGATCTGGTCCCTCTGAAAATCAGTCACGACTGGATAGAGAACACCCGTCTCAACCTTCCGGAATTGCCGGAACAACGCCGCCTGCGCTTTGTGACCGAAATGGGACTGCCTGAATATGATGCCGAAGTGCTGACCGCCAGCCGGTCACTGGCCGATTATTTCGAAGCCGGCGTAAAAGCCCACGGCAATGCCAAACTGGTGGCCAACTGGGTGATGGGTGAAATTACAAGGGCACTCAACGACAGCGGAACGCAAATTGAAAGCTGCCCGGTTACACCAGCGCAGCTGGCAGAGTTGTTAAGGCTGATTGATGGCGGTACGATATCCGGCAAAATCGCCAAGACGGTATTCGACGGAATGTGGCAGAGCGGCAAAACCCCGCAGGCCATAGTTGAGGAGCAGGGCCTGGTTCAGGTATCCGACAGCGGAGCCATCGAGGCCAT
>CAZUGI010000219.1:0-1820 GCA_964619855.1 uncultured Geobacter sp.
GCAAGCGACTCATATTCGCTAGGTCCGGAGTTCAAATCTCTGCACCGCCACCATCTCAAAGGCACTCTGAAAGGAGTGCCTTTTGCACTTTGAATTGCACGCAGTATGCTTGCAATTCCGCTCTTGAAACCATATACTTCCGCACCATTTAGCATATGACAAGGAGAATGCCGTGATTCAGATCGATTTTGAAAAAATGGGGGGATTGATCCCGGCCGTCATCCAGGACTACCAGAACGGCGAAGTGCTGATGGTGGCTTTCATGGGCAAAAAAACCCTCGACCTGACCCTGAAAGACGGCAAAACCTGGTTTTTCAGCCGCACCCGCAACAAATATTGGATGAAGGGTGAAGAATCCGGCAATACGCAGGAAGTTATGGAGGTTCTGACCGACTGTGATGCCGATACAGTCGTCATCAAGGTCAGGCAGAACGGCCCGGCCGCCTGCCACACCGGCAACCGCAGCTGTTTCTATGTCAAGTGGGAGAACAATCAATGGATTGAGCATTCCAATCCGCTGTTCGACCCTGCAGAGGTTTACAAAAAATAATTTCCGTCGACTCTGGAGGATGTATGTCTAACGTTTTGAATTTCGGTATTCCTAAAGGCAGCCTTGAAGATGCTACTGTCGCCTTGTTCAAAAAAGCGGGCTGGCAGATCAGCATATCATCACGCAGCTATTTCCCGGGTGTTGATGACTCGGAAATGAACTGCAAACTGATCCGCCCTCAGGAGATGGCCAGATACGTGGAGCGATCCACTATTGATGCCGGCATTGCCGGACGTGACTGGGTTCGCGAGAATGATTCGGATGTTGTTGAAGTCTGCGAGATGGTTTATTCCAAGGTGTCACGGCGCCCCGCCCGCTGGGTATTGGTTGTCAATGGAGATTCCAAGGTACAGAAACCGGAAGACCTGCACGGTGCCACCATATCTACCGAACTGGTCGGATTTACCAAGCGTTACTTTGCGGAACGGAACATCCCTGTTAATGTAGAGTTTTCCTGGGGCGCAACCGAAGCCAAGGTGGTTGACGGGCTATGCGATGCTATCGTAGAAGTGACCGAAACCGGTTCGACCATCAAAGCCAACGGCCTGCGGATCGTATGTGAGTTGATGGAATCGGTGCCGGTACTGCTGGCCAACAAGGTAGCCTGGGCCGACCCTTGGAAACGCGACAAAATCGAACAGATCGCCACGCTACTGAAATCGTCCCTGGCGGCCGAGGGGATGGTGGGACTCAAGATGAACGCTCCGTCCGACAAGATCGAGGCCATCACCAAAATGCTCCCCAGCCTGAAGAATCCCACCGTTTCGCACCTCTACAATTCAGACTGGCTGTCTATCGAGAGCATAATGTCTGAAAAAGAGGTCCGCAAGATTGTTCCGGAATTGCTCAAACTGGGTGCCGAAGGGATTATCGAGTATCCGTTGAACAAGATTATCTGAGGAGAGACACTGCGGGATAAACCTGCGGTGATGGATTATACCGTATGATGATGGACAAGATTGAAGAGCTTGAACGGCGTTATCAGGAGTTGGAGGCACTGCTTTCAGATCCGGCGGTCATATCCAATCAGCCGGAGTTTCGCAAATTCTCCAGAGAGCATGCCGACCTGACCGACCTGGTGAGAGTTTATCGCCGCTACCGTAAAATCCTGGAAGAAATACATGATAACCGCGAACTTCTGAATGACACGGATATGAAGGAGATGGCTGAAGAAGAGTTGCGGACACTGGAAGCCGAAAAGGACCAACTTGAGGCCGAAATCCGCCTGCTGCTTTTACCCAAAGATCCCAATGACAACAAAAGCGTTATT
>CAZUGI010000220.1:0-1768 GCA_964619855.1 uncultured Geobacter sp.
CCTCGATGCGCAGTTTGTAGATGGCGCTGCTGATCTGTGCCGGGGTGTAATCGTTCTTGGTAAGGTAGGCGGTGAGAAGTGCTTCTTCGATGTTGCTGTTGTTCGGCAGGTCGGTTTTGTCGCCGAGGTAGCGATAGCCGAGTTCGTCGCGGAACAGGGCGATGACGCGGTTCTGGGTTGCTTGTTCTGGTTGGCCGATGGTCATATCAACCATCCCTCAATATTTTTGGAGAAAAACTCCTCCAGCGGAATACCTTGGGCACCCACCAGGAGCGTCTGCGCCTCGGGGTAGCGATCCCGGAAACGGGTCAGGCCCGTAGCCTTGCCGCTTCTACCGCTCTTTACCTCGATAGCCCAGATGTCGCGCCCTCTGGCAATCACAAAATCAACCTCATGGTCACCTTCCCGCCAATAGGTGACGCTATATTCGACCGATGTAAGACTATTGCACAGATGAGCACCCACGGCGTTTTCCACCAGTCGCCCCCACCAGACCGTGTCCGCCAGGGAATCGGCAAAACTGCGGGTGGAGAGTGCATTGACCAGCGCATTGTTCCACAGAATCAGCTTGGGGCTGCTGCCCCGTTTTCTCTGCACCCCACGCGAGAAGAGTTCCAAACCGCTGGCCAGAAAAGCCGATTCCAGCAGTTTCAGATAATGAGCCAGAGTGGTGGTATTGCCGGCGTCATGCAACTGGCCGAGCATTTTGGTATAGGAGACACTCTGAGCCGGCAGTGTGGCGGCCAGCGCAAAGAGGTGGCGCAGCAGCACCGGCTTGGCAACCTTGCTCATCTGCAGCACATCGCGAGCCAGCACGGTTTCGATCAGAGAGTCGGTGATGTAGCGTTTCCAGGACGTCTCGTCCTCTACGAACGAGGCCGCGCCCGGATAGCCGCCGAAATAAATCCACTGTTCCAGGTTCCAGGCGAACGCCTCATGACATTCCGCAAAGCTCCAGTGAGAGCAGCGGTGCAGAAAGAACCTGCCAGCCAGGCTTTCCGACAACCCCTCCTGCATCAGCAGCGCCGACGAACCAAGAATCAGAACGCGGATATCCGGACCAGTGGAGCGACTGTCCCAATACATCTTGAGGGTTTCGCTCCAACCCCGGACTTTTTGCAGCTCGTCAAGGATCAGCAGCACCGGCTTGCCGGACGATGTTCCTTCGGCGACTGCACGCCGCCAGTGGGTTTCGATCCAGGCAGAATCCAGCGGGACAGGGCTGTCGGCTGTGGCATAGATAGAGGGGAAGCCGATTGTTTCCTGAATCTGGCGGGCAATGGTGGTTTTTCCCACCTGACGCGGACCGATCAGGGCGTGGATGACCGGTGTCGGGCGTGAGAGGAGGGTGCGAAGAGTTGATAAAAGTGGGCGTTCGTAGCTCATAACAGCCTTATATCACGTTGAATTTTAGCGAACAAGCGATTTTACTCAATGACTGCGTAAAATTACTCAATGGAGGAGGGCAATGGACAGTTGATAATGGATAATGGATAGTTTTCAGGCTGTTAAGGTTTTCATTGTCCATTATCAATTGTCCATTATCAATTTTTTAACCGGACTCGTCCGGTTAAAAGCTCGTGCATCATGCCTTGCTTGAGCTGGCGGGTTTTGAAGCGCTTGGTTTCGAGGCTGGTGATTTCAGCGTCCATGTCGGAGAGGATGTCGGCGATGGCGGTTTGTTCGGCTTTAGTCGGGGGGCAATGTACCGGCAAATCTAAAGGCTTAGAAACAGACAAGCCCGGTTACCCCGATCTTTCGGAAAACC
>CAZUGI010000221.1:0-1749 GCA_964619855.1 uncultured Geobacter sp.
ACCACAAACGGACAGTTCCTTTACGGCAAGAATGAGCACTGTACGGGCAATGGCGATGATTGCCACGGCCATAACTATCTGCGCATGGTCAGTTGATTCTGACATGTAAGTTTTGGCCATGGTTTCCAATAACTCGATGCCGATCAGGACAAGCATGAAGAGTCCGAAAATATCCAGCAACTCGTCTACATCCAGCAACAACACCGGTGGAGACATAACGTCCTTGATGATGATCCAGGCCAGATCAATGGTGCTGAGAAGCAGAACCACGGCCATAAGTGCCACGAGAACCAGAATAATGCTTTTCTCAAATCGTTTAATTAAATATATCATGCACAACTTCTCCTTTACGAAATAATCCCTTCAAACTTCAATTTCCATCCGGGTTTCTCATCTTTTCTTCGTCCGGTTTCTCCGGTTCCAGCACGAGGTCGAATGTGGCCCTCTTTCCCCTTTTTCGGGTAGTGCTGGGTAATCAGGCCTTCGAATCCCTTTGCATCCACAAGTATGTGAATGTGGGGCGGTCGTCGTCCATAGGGTGGCGGCGCGCTGGTCTGCAACCGATAGCGGCCGGCATGATCGGAATAAAGAGTCGCCCGGTGTGCATCATCATAGGTGCCGTAAGGTCCGGCTTACCATATTTCAATCCGGACATTGTGCAGCGGACGACAATCACTCGCAGAACGTACCGCCCCGCTTAAAAGATAGCCCTTTCCGATGCTGGTGCGCTCCGGGGCGCTCGGACGGTAAAACGGGCCGATTTCATCCCACGGGGTCGGTGAACAGGTCACTGCGAGAGTATGTTCGCTGGTTGAAACTATTACCATCAGGATAAAAAGTACTGTAACAATCTGTCTGTAGATAATGTTTTTCTGAAAATTAATCATTCGTCACCCTGTACCTTTCAAAAATCCTCAAAAAGAAATCAGCTATGAAAGCATCCTTCGTCAAAAGCGGTTTCTGATCCATTTATCCAGCGATATCACCGGCAGCACGATCGCACCGGCTGCCATGGCATACATCCAGGCCCGGGCGTCGAGCGGAGCCGAAGCAAAAAGTGCCTGCAGCGGCGGCAGGTAGATGAAACATGACTGGAGCAGCAGCAGGATGCCGATGCCGATAAAGATTGCCGGGTTGCTGAATACCCCCTGGGTAAAGAGAGAGTCACGCAAGGATCGGCAGTTGAGCAGGTAGAATATCTGGGTGAAGGTGATACTGGTCACGCAGAGGGTCTGTGCTTCGGCCAGCGCCAGAGTATGCCGGGCGGTCGTCACCGGTTCGGGGCCTACGATCCGGAAGTACTCCCAGAGAAACAGGCCGCAGGCACTTGCGGACATGAGTAGGGCCACCATGATCAGACGTGCAACAATGAAACCCGAAAAGACCGGTTCGTCGGGGGGACGGGGCATGCGCCGCATGGCATTTGGTTCCAGCACCTCGAAGGCCAGCGGGATCGAGAGGGTAACACTAGCCACCAGGTTGATCCAGAGAGTCTGACTGGGGGACATGGCCATGAGCAGCTCATTCACCCCGTCGACCCGCACTGTCGGGAAGAAAAACATGATGCCGTCAGAGTACAGGCCAAGCCCAGATTGGTGGGAAGCACGAATGCCAGGGACTTTATCAGATTGTCGTAGACCCGGCGTCCCTCTTCCACCGCTGCGGTGATGGAAGCAAAGTTGTCATCCATCAGGACAACCTTGGCCGCCTCCTTGGATACCGCTGTGCCGGTAATACCCATGGCGATGC
>CAZUGI010000222.1:0-1732 GCA_964619855.1 uncultured Geobacter sp.
GAAACGTTGAAATTAGCTAAGAAGCTGGCTGAAAACCTGGGTTTGCCACTCTCGATCCATGTATCTGAAACCAGTAAAGAAGTAACTGACCTGACGGCAAAATATGGCGTGCCCCCCTTTGAGTATCTCGACCGCCTCGGCTTTTTCGGGGGCACGGTCATCGCAGCCCATGCCGTATATCCGACTGCCAAAGAAATCAAACTCATGGCGAAAAGACGGGTGGGTATGGCCCACAATCCGGGAAGCAACATGAAACTTGCCAGCGGTGTCGCTCCTGTGCCGGAGATGCTCCTGGCCGGAATTGCCGTTGGACTCGGTACCGACGGGGCGGCCAGCAATAACAATCTGGACATGTTCAAAGAGATGAATGCCGCCGCATTGCTCCAAAAGGTGTCCCGGCTTGATCCGACCGCCATGAGTGCCCGCGACACGGTCAAAGCAGCTACCATCGGCGGCGCGAGGGCATTGGGGCTGGAAAAACGTGTCGGGTCGTTAGAAAAGGGGAAGCGGGCCGACCTGATCATTGTTGACCTGAATAGACCGCACCTGGTTCCATTCTACAATGTTTACTCACAGCTTGTGTACGCCGCAAACGGAGCGGATGTGGAAACCGTGATTATTGACGGCAGGATTGTCATGCAGAACCGGAAACTTCTAACACTGGACGAGGAAAGCGTCATGCGGGAAGCACGGAAGCTGGCGCTGAAGATCAGAGAGTCCAATCTTTAGAGTGAAAATTTTTGTTTTCGGCAATTGCTATAAAATATCGAGGCGGTAGGGGAGGCGTACAATGAACTGGAAGTCAGCATCATTAACCAGGAACTCACTGGCATCACTGGCATTAGCGCTGTTTATTGCTGTTGGCGTCGGAACGTTTGTAACAGGGTGCGGCGAAACATCCGGCTCTGCAGAACAAAGCTTGAACAGGGAAAGTTCCCGTTCCGCGCTTGAGCCGGCCTTCTTCGTGCATATCTCGGATACACATTTCGATACCGTGACGCCGACCAATGACGCGCTCACAGATGCCGGTGTGGATCTCACACAGAGCGGCAAGGCACTGATGAGCGCTCTCAGTACCGAGGTCGTGCCGGTGATTAACCCCTACGCCACCATCCATACCGGCGATATAACCGAAAAAGGTTACATTAAAGAAACATGGCAAACTTACAGCGAGCTCTTGAAGAGCAGTATCCTGGCATCGTACCCGAAGTACGTTGATATTATCGGTAACCATGACGCTAAGGTGGAAAGTTCGCTTATTGATTATGAAGCCGGTCTGCAGAACTTCCTGCTCTATGCCCGGACTCCTGCGAAGTACGGCTACACAACCTTTGAAAGCCCGGCGGGGGCCATTCGTCTGATTCGCACCAATACCGCCGACTCGACAACAGTAAATTATCAAAAAAGAAATTGGGAAAACATATACGGATATTTCCCCGAAAGTCAGCAGCAAGCTCTATATAACCATCCTGACCGCAGCCAGCCCGTGGCTCTGAACGTCGTGCTCGGCCACAGTCCCGTTGCCGCAAACTACACCCCTCCTCCGGCTGGTTATATCCAGGGAACGGCTATTTATAAACCAAACACGAAAACACTGGATACTACTGACCGTTACCAGATCACGGAAGGCAATGACCGTCTGACGCAACTGATTGAGGCATGCGAGGCGCCCATGTATCTCAGCTGGCATGTTGATAAACCTGGAATGGAGTGGCGCGCCAACAAGTCTCTT
>CAZUGI010000223.1:0-1630 GCA_964619855.1 uncultured Geobacter sp.
CGTTGAACTACGCCGGCCTCGGCTATGAATCCATCTGGAAAGGTAGCCGTGCCTCAGATGCGCCGCTGCTGACCATCTATCGCCACTTCGAAAGCGCCTCGGTGCATAAGGGCGCACTGGGCAATCTGCCTAAGACCATCTGGGTCCTCGACTATCCGCTGCTGGAACGGATCTACTATGCCCTCGTTGCCGGTTTTGACATATATGGCACGGCCGGCCATCAGTTGGTGACCCGGCTCTACATGGACGAGCTGCGCGTCGAAGGCGAGAGTAACTTCCTGGATTTTCTCCCACCGGGGAATCGGCAGGAGATAATGCAATCGTGGTACAAGGGCGTCGATTCCAAGAAGATCCACTATTACCCTTCTGCTCTGCCGGCAAAAATCGCCTTCACGACTAACGATCCGAAGCGCGAGTTCATCGAGCATATCGTGGACAGCCACCTCCTGCCGGCGGCAGAGACCGCCTTGGACAAAGTGAATTACCTGCGCGCAGGGGCCGAATATCCGCCCCCGACTGGCAAGTATGAAACAACCGACGACTATCTGCAGGCCTTTCGCGGCCTTTCCCGGCCCGGGGCGCCATTTTTTGCCTTTGTCAATGGCAGCAATTCCAATCTCGCTTATGTGAGAATACGACGGGATAAGGGTCGCGATGTCGCATTTTCCATGGTGATCAATCGCTGGCATGACAATGTCGCATTCCTGGTCAAAGAGGATGCCCGACTCGACCCGTCAAAGGACAGCGCCGATTTCATTGATGGTCTCATCGGCTCCTACCCGAACTATTTTTTTGATGTGACGGAGAAGGAACTGCCCGATTTTATCGATTTTCTGGATCATTTTGACACCAGTCCCAATAATCTGGCGCGAATGGCAAAATATGGCGTGAACAGGGCGGACGACCGTTTCTGGGAAACCTACGACTGGTTTCAAAAGCGCTTCAATGAAGATGAGCCGGTGCAGGGCGGACTCCTTGATTTGAACCGTTACCACTACAGCGCCCACTAGGGGACCGTGATCTGAAATACAGCGGCTTAAAGGAAATTGAGAGGAAATCATGACACTGAGAAGATTATTTACCGGAGCGGCTGCAATAATGATCAGTCTGCATACACCCGCCTGGTCGGCAAATCTTGCTATTGATAACCCTGCTGAAAGGATCTACAACCCTGCCCGCGATATCAAAAATCCGGCAGCAAACATATACAATCCAGCATCTGACCTGGACAATCCGAGCCCGATCTCCCCCCCGACCCAGCCGATTCCCCGGCCGGAAGCGGCGAAACCGGCCACTGAAGCGGTACCTTCGAAGCAGGTCAAAGAACCGCCGAAGTCTATCCCCAAGCTTGTTGTCCCCCAAAAGCGATACACCTTCAGAACAGCCGCAGCGTATCTGGCCGCCGCTAAAAATGCATTCAACCGGGACGATTTTGTGGAGTTCGTTTCCATCACGGAGGATGCTCTCAGACGGGTGAATGCCGGAACGCTGCCCGCCTCTAAAAAAGCAAAACAAAAGCTGGTCAGGTACAAGGCATTCGGAGATGGACTGCTGGAGAATGATCGGGAATAAACCTATAAACGGCAGTTAACCGCCGAGAAAAACGGATACACGCCGATAAAACCTGGAC
>CAZUGI010000224.1:0-1623 GCA_964619855.1 uncultured Geobacter sp.
GTTCGTCGCAGGATTGCCAGAGGGATGAATATAGTTCGGATTTCTTTATGGCCATGGGGTGTCCTTTGGGTGTACAGGTAAAAAAATAGCCTCTCTGCAGCGTGCGGAGAAGCTATGAGTATTATCAGAAAAGCAAGTGTGTTTCTATGGAGAATCGCCTACTAAGCTTGCCTCAGGCTCAAATTCAGCGGTTATAAACCACTGCTGGTAGCGCAATGGTAAAAAGTTGAGCAATTAGTCGCCGGAAAATGCAATCTGCGCCAGGAACCGATCTGCACACGTAGCATGATGGATCAAGACTGCTCCGAATGCCTGGCCGAGCGCAAACGCGATACCCGCTTTGTGTTCATCAATACCTCCTGTTCTCTGGCCTGTGCAACGTTATGATTTTTCGATACTCGCTGCCAGTTCGCCGGCCAACGTGCGCAGGGAGGCGGACTCTTCCAGCCCGTCCAGAAACCGTTGTGGAATCCGCGAAAGACCGACCTGAGCGCCAACCAGAGCACCGGTCAGGATGGCGCGTGCCTGGTTCTGCCCGCCCCCATTGACAGCATGCAACAGGGCGGATTCAAAGTCATCGTGAAAGCGGGCTGCCAGGTAATAGGCCGCCGGCAACTGGTGATAGATGGCACACGGCATGCCATAAACGATAGAGACCTTCCAGGCCGGTTCGATGCGAATGTCAGGGTCCGCAGCGGCGGCAGCCATATAGGACGGGGTCAGCAGGGCATCCGGAGAGGCAAACCTCCCGGCGCGAGGCGGGTCAGGATCACCGGAGCGCGGTGGTTGCAGATTGTCGCTGGTAACAGCGTGGAAGGGAAGTACTCCATCATGCACCAGTTTCATCAACTTGCCTGACAACCTGCTATCCAGGGTATTCCCTTGGACCAACAGACCCAAAACAGCTCCAAAGGCAACCGTCATTGACACCACCGTATCATCGTTTTGCGTCAGGATGGTGTTACTGGTGATGGTGCTCGCCAATCGGGCAGGGTCAAGGGCATAACGCACCGCCAAGGCCAAGGTGCGTTCAATTGCCTCGGTTGTGTCGGCGTGGCCTCCGGTCTGCCCCCAGGGGAGTTTCTGTTGTACCCTCAGTCTCCACATGTCGCGAATCGACTGACTGGTGTATCCGCCCGGTCCATTCAGCGGAGTGCCATCCAGTAACGGCAGCAGTTCTTCATCCATACGTCGACAAAAGTCCGCTTCATCATACCCTTTGCACGCAACCAGTGAACGGAGCGTCAACTTCAGGATATATCCTGCCTGGGAAAGTTGTCCGGCCTTTAGACCAGCGTGGTAGCGCCCTGGCTGGGGATCGGTATAGCCGCTGATCCACTCGCCGTAGTCGCGGCGCAACTCGGCAAGATCGTAATACCAGTGCGGCCCAAGACCGAGTGCATCGCCGATAAAAGCGCCCATGATTGCACCGGCTGCGCGGTCCTTGATGGTTGTGTCTGACATTTTTAGCCTCCCGTTTCTTCGGTCAGATGTATTTTTAAAATTGGAGCCGACGGTTATTTCGATTTCCAGCTCTATACCAATCGTAACCTTGTTCCCGATCTCAGGGTCGATGATCCCAAACGATTTAGTCGTTAGATACAATCACTTTCAATGCGTGTT
>CAZUGI010000225.1:0-1601 GCA_964619855.1 uncultured Geobacter sp.
GATGGTGACCGAGGCCATGAAGATGGAGACCAACATTAAGGCCAAGGCTGACGGCAAGGTGGCTGAGGTGAAGTTTAAGGAGGGTGAGAAGGTGGAGAAAGAGGACCTAGTCATCGTCATCGCCTGCTATTCGCGATGAAAAACGCCCATCTGCGGCGTTGCTCCTCGGCCTGTACGTTCAACGTAGCGCTGTTTATGCCCCGCGGGTGCTACGCCTCACGACCAGTCCTGCGGTGCGCCTGGCATCTGAGCATTTTTGATCGCGAAGATTGAAAATCTATTAACAATAAACAACAACGCCTCGCTTCGGATTTTCCGAGGCGGGGCGTTGTGTTTTCAGGATTGTTGAGAGTGGTTATGACCTACCCGGAGGTGGCGGGGCGTAGCCGCCGTTATCCCAGAGGCGGTTTGTCGGACGGCGCGGCAGTGGATCGCTCTGTATCACACCCAGTTTGCAAAGTGTTGCCCGCCATTCATACTTGAAGTGGATGGTTTCAACGGCCCGGTTCTCCGGCTCAAAGGCTACGATCTGCACCGGTGAGTACTCCTCCTGGCCATAGCCGGTTCCGGCGCTTTCCAGAGATTTCTTTTCCGCTTTGGCGGCCCGGTTTTTTGACATTTCACCCGCAGGTGCCGGGACGGAAGGTGCCGCAGCACCGGCAGCGGATTCGGCCCGGTCGCTCAGGCCGGACTCTTTGCCGCCAAACCAGCGCCGGCTGGGTGCTGACTGTGACTGGACCGGGGGTTGATAGCGCTGCAATTCTGGGAATACAGCTACTGAGATGATGCCCATGGCACTTTCGTCACCGAAGGCGGCGGCATAGGAGTCAGGGACATCGGTGAAGTAGAAGCGGTTGATGCGGTCGTTGGATGAACGCCAGCCGGAGAATTCACCCGAGCCATAGGGATCGAGGATGTACATCCGTTCGGAGTTCTTCAGCCACGATTTGACGCCGCTGACGATATTGCGGCCATCAACGGCAATTACCACACCCACCCGGCGGTTGAGCTTGTTGCGCACCTCGATGCGGTAATGATCACCCTTGACCGCCTCGGCATACACCTTTTTTATGCCACTGCGCTGCTTGACCGGGTAAGTCGGCAGGGTACGGCCGTTATCATTTACGATCCGTACTTCAACAGCATCCCCCACACTCCCCGCCCAAACCTGTGCCGTACTCAATACGATTGCCAGAATTACTGCTGCGATTGTTTTCATGACCTGTTCCTCCTGTTGGATAATTGCTCTTTGGTTCCTTTGACAGGGGGAGGTTGTGAAAAGTTCCCGATTATTTTTTGTCAGCTGTTTTTTTTGCCTGGATGAATTACCGGGTTTGCTGATACTTCGAGGAGGTGGTTCGGGTTTAGGTTGAAGAGAAATGTGAGCTCCGGATCGTCAGCCGGTCAAACGGTGTCAGGGTGTCAGGTATGCTTAGCGGGCCAGGCCGATACAGGCATAGATGATCAGGAAGCCCAGCGCAACAATGACCCTGCCGTAATGCATCGGGGTGCGGGACTCTACCATCGGATGATTAGTTCCTGCAGCTTTCTCCCTGTGGGCGTTGAGGCGGGGCCCTCCACGCTCCTGCTTCACGTTTACC
>CAZUGI010000226.1:0-1557 GCA_964619855.1 uncultured Geobacter sp.
AAAAAAGTTGCCCAACGACTTGCTCATCTTTTCGGAATTGATGTTGACGAAGCCGTTATGCAGCCAGTAACGCACAAAATTGCAGCCATTGGCGGCTTCAGACTGGGCGATCTCGTTCTCGTGGTGCGGGAAGATCAGATCCTTGCCACCTCCATGAAAGTCGAAGGATTTACCCAGAAATTTCATGCTCATGGCCGAACATTCGATATGCCAGCCTGGCCGCCCGTCGCCCCATGGAGACTCCCACCAGGGCTCACCCGGCTTGGAGCCCTTCCAGAGCGCGAAATCCATCGGATTGCGCTTCTTTTCTCCGACTTCGACTCGCGCTCCGGCCTGCATCTCTTCCAGATTGCGACCTGAGAGCTTCAGATAATCCGGCCAGGTTTCCACGGCAAAGTAGACATCGCCATCGGCGGCATAGGCGTGCCCCTTTTCAATAAGTGTTTCAATTATGGCAACTATACCGCCGATATGGTCGGTGGCTTTAGGCTCCACCGTCGGCTTTGCAAGCCCCAGTTTATCCATATCTTCGTCGAAGGCTTTTATATAGCGGTCAGCAATAGTACGATAGTCGGTTCCTTCCTGATTGGCCCGGTTGATGATTTTGTCATCGATATCGGTGTAGTTGCGGACGTAGGTGACCTCATAACCGGCATACTTGAGATAGCGGAAGATCACGTCAAATACGATGTTGGCACGGGCATGACCGATGTGACAATAATCGTAGACCGTGACGCCGCAGACATACATGCCGGCCTTGCCGGGCAACAGCGGAACGAAGAGCTCTTTTTCTCCGCTGATAGTGTTATAGACGCGCAATGCCATGTTACCTGCTCCGATTCTGAAATTGAGGCATTATGCCTGTTTGCGGAAGGTATGGCAAGGGGGGAAATAGGGAAGACGGGCCAACGAAGAGAGCGCTTTGATCTGCAGTTGGAATCACTTCCTGAGCGGAAGAACTTTAGCAGAACCGGATGGAGATGACGGAAACAGGTCCGGCCGCACCCGCTGGAATGTCAGCGGCGCTTCGCCGTTGAAGCTGTAGGTCGGCTTGAATTCCGGGACCAGCCGCTTCAGCGAATCCATTAGATCATGCACGCAGTTTGAACGGGCGGCGGCATAGAGGGTATCAAGTTCATTCCTAACCGGCTGCATATCGATATGAACCGGAGCCAGCACCTTGATCTTGTTATGGGCGGTCGGCAGAATTCCTTCGCCATCGATCAGCAGCTCTTCGAACAGCTTTTCACCAGGCCGCAGACCGGTAACAACGATGTCGATGTCTTCGTAGGGGGTCAGGCCGGACAACCGGATCAACTCCTCGGCCAGGTCAATAATCCTGACCGGATCACCCATATCCAGCACCAGAATCTCGCTGCCGCTCCCCATGCTGCCGGCCTGCAGCACCAGCTGGGTTGCCTCCGGAATGGTCATGAAATAGCGGATAATGCGCTTGTCGGTCACGGTGACCGGGCCGCCCCTGTCAATCTGCTCCTTGAACAGCGGAATCACGCTGCCGTTGCTCCCCAGCACATTGCCGAAGCGGACCGTCGTGAA
>CAZUGI010000227.1:0-1551 GCA_964619855.1 uncultured Geobacter sp.
GCGGGTCTGCTCGATGTTCAGCTCGATCAGGACGTTTTTATTGTCGCCGACACCATTGGCCTTGACCTCGTTAAGAACCTCACGAACCAGGGCCGGAGCCTCGGCAGCGGCGGCGGCAATCTGCTTGTCGGTCGGATTCTTGGCGGTCAGCAGCGAAGCACCCAGAATACGCTGCCCCTTTCCGCCACCGCCACCAATGGCTTTGATGCGGAAGCGGCTCTGGGGATACTTCTTGAACAGTCCGATCACTTCGGTCTGCACTTGAGCAGAAAGCTCCTCGATCGAGAACAGGTCGATCCCTTTGGTATAGGAGGCCATCAGAATGTGGTCGGCCAGCTGTTCAAGGGAAAGCTTGTTATCAGCCAGCACTTTTTTATCACAGGCCAGATCTTCAAAGGCAGCCAGCTTGAGCAGCTTTTCGCGGGTGGGATATTTCTTCAGCAGGGTCAGGGCGGTAACGTTGTTGACACCGGGGGTGACACTGACATTTACGGCCAGAGCGGTCCGCTTGGCCTCGTCCTTCTTGCCGGCTTTAGCCTGGGTAGCGGCACAGGGACCGATAAACTTGAGCCCGGCCTTTTCAATGGTGGCGACAAACTCCTCGTCCTCAGCCATGAAACCGTAACCGGCAAAGATCGAATCATAACCGTTGTCACGGGCGGTCTGGATGATCTGATTCATCCGCTCAACGCGCTCCTCTTTGCTGGCACCGCTGTAGTCCGGCACCCGGTGCACCCGAGTGGAATCCGTCAACTGGCGCAGTTCGGGAGCCAGAGCATTGGGGTAGACGATGGAATCTTTTTCTGAGAGCAGGATGCCGAAATGGGTGATGCCCATCTCCGTATAAACATCCATGGCTTCCTTGCGGATAGGGCCACGGCAGACAATCAGCGGCTTCAGATCTTCGCAGGCAAAGGAGCGCACCCATTCGGAAGTGGACTGGGCCAGACGGCGATCTCGGTGAATCAGGGGATTGTGTTTGTAGTAATCAGTCATTGCTATGTATCTCCAATCTTCGTCGGATATATAAAATTATTTTTAACACAGAGGCACAGAGTACACGGAGAACTGCAAAATCTTCTAAAACTTTTTGGGGCAAAACCTAACCAAAGAATTTGTCTGGTTTTCTCTGTGCCCTCTGTGCCTCTGTGTTTGATTTAATTATCAGAATCAGTGAAATTCTCTCTGTATGCCGCCCATCGGCGATGCCTTGTAGTGGCGCAGGAAGAAGTTCAGGTTTTCGCCCAGCACCTTGCGCAGATCGGTCGGCATGACGATAGATGAGATCGAACCAAGTGCCAGACCTTCCTTAGGATTCATCAGCTCTTTCTCGTAACGCAGGTTTAAGGCGGCTTCCTGGCCTTTCAGCCAGTCGGCGGCCTCTTTTTCGGCATCCTTCTTAGCTTCATCACCGTTCATGCCGGCCGCCACGCGCTCCTGAGCACCTTTTTTGACCATTTCGGCA
Organism: uncultured Geobacter sp.; assembly: GCA_964619855.1. Taxonomy (GTDB): domain Bacteria; phylum Desulfobacterota; class Desulfuromonadia; order Geobacterales; family Pseudopelobacteraceae; genus JACRCG01. The sequence continues at coordinate 1,466 of CAZUGI010000227.1, forward strand.
GCGCTGTTGCGGATCTTGCGCATTTCATCCTTGTACACAAATTCCTTGCCGGCCGGCCCCATGACCGCCAGACGGGTGGTCGGCAG
>CAZUGI010000228.1:0-1539 GCA_964619855.1 uncultured Geobacter sp.
GCTTGGTTGGTGGCACCAGTGCCGATAACTCCAACGGTCTGGCCGGTTTCGAAGCACGATATCGCATTCCGTGGCTGCGCAATAGCGAACTTTATGGAGAATTTTCCGGTGAGGATACCGCCGGATTCTGGCCGATCGTGGAGAGTTATGTGGCCGGTTTGTACGTCCCTCGTGTGACAGCGGATGGCCGTAATGATTTCCGTTTCGAATTTTTCCAGGGCAACCAGATCCTCTACACCAACAGCACCTTCCCGGAGGGTTATATCTACAAGGGTATGCCGGTTGGCCATTCCCAAGGGGGCGCCACCCAGGACTTTTTTACACGCTACAGCCACTGGTTCGGCGTGCGCAACAATCTGGCGCTGGAATATATCTACACCAATCGCGGCATGGCAAGTCGCATGCCGGGGCAGGCTATCGAGAGAAAGCACGCCGGCCGCATATTCTGGTCCCTGCCGGTTTATGGAGATATCGACGGTCAAATCGGCTACGGAATCGAGAAGATCGCCAACCTGAATCTGGTTGATGGTCAGGAGCAGACGAACCAGCTGTTGAGGTTTGAACTGAGATATCGGTATTGATTAACATTAGATTGATTCTGAATTGCGGATTTTGAATTCCGGGCTTGTAAAATATGAAATATATTCAAAAATCATCATTCAAAATCAGCATTTGAGTTTGACGGTTTGCAGATCCGACAGTATGATATCGCGCCTGTTTTAAACCATTACATAAATACGAGAGCTTGAAGAGGTTTAATAATGCGAAGTATTTCACGACTCGTTTTACTTGTCATAGCGATAACAATGGCTACCAGCGGCAGTTCATCCGCCGCACCTGATGCTGACGGTGATTCGCTGCGAATATGGTCAACCCCGCCGCAAACGGCACAACCAGCTGCACCGGCTTACGGAACGAATGGTCAGGAGCGACTTCCGCTTTCGAACACCAGCAATCGTCCCTTTGCACCGATGACAAAAGATGACCAGATGATACGGGCGCTAGAAGATCAGGAGCTGCAAGATGATTTGCGAAAGGTTCCAGACAATGTACTTGACGGGGAGCCAATCAAGTCGAAAGCGTTTTCCGGCGCTCAGAAAGCAAAGAAGCTGTCGGTGCTTCTGAAGAGTGAAGCGGGGGACGGCCTTGTCAAGCTGAGCTGGGTGATGGTAAATCTGCCTGCGCGCAGCGACGATCAACCGCTGCGCTTTACGATCCGTTACGGGGTTGAATCAGAGAAACTGACAAAGAGTGTCATGGTTGGGGTTGGAACAAATTTTATCCTGCGTGAGCTGAAAAACCATCAACCGTATTTTGTCCAAGTTGTCGCTCTTGACCGCGAACAGCGGATACTTTTCAAATCCGAGGAACTTCAGGTGATTCCGCTTCCAGCCGAGGAGCAGGGATCTCATATTGAAAAATCATTTTCAAAAAAGACATCCACCCTGCTTGATAAGATTGAATCCGAGCCGATGCGCCGCGATCTGAAGCAGTTCGGTTATGAATTCTTCAAAAACAGTCTTCAGCTGACAAGTGCCA
>CAZUGI010000229.1:0-1510 GCA_964619855.1 uncultured Geobacter sp.
GCCACTCTGGAGTCATGCGGCGTATCGGCATTGGTACGTACTTTCATGGTGCGGAACGAGTCGGCCCACTGCATCAACTGGGCAAAATCACCGGTCATCTGCGGAGCCACCGTCGGCACGGCACCCAGCATGACCTCTCCCTTGGAGCCATCCAGGGTTATAAGGTCGCCCCTCTTTACAACAACTCCATTTTTTGCGGTGAATGTTTCGCCGGCATAATCAACCTTGATATCCCCACAACCGGCCACACAGCACTTACCCATCCCGCGCGCCACAACCGCCGCGTGGGAGGTCATCCCGCCGCGGGCGGTCAGTATCCCCTGAGCGGCGTGCATACCATGGATATCTTCCGGTGAAGTCTCCACGCGGACCAGAATAACCTTGCGGCCAACCTTGGCTTCAGCTTCGGCCTCATCGGCAGTAAAAACCACCTCGCCTGATACGGCACCCGGTGAAGCCGGAAGTCCCTTGGCAATAATGTTCTTTTCGGCCTTCGGATCCAGCGAGGGGTGCAGCAGCTGATCAAGCTGAGAGGGCGCCACACGCTGCACGGCGGCTTTTTCATCGATCAGCCCTTCCCTGACCATATCTACAGCGATCTTGATGGCAGCCGGCGCGGTGCGTTTACCGTTTCTGGTCTGCAGCATGAAGAGCTTGCCCTTCTCGATTGTGAATTCAATGTCCTGCATATCCTTGTAATGCTTTTCCAGAATGGAACGGATTGAGGCCAACTGCTGATAACACTCCGGCAGCACTTCTTCCATCGGCGGCAAAGTTGTGGCCTTGGCGCGGTTGATCGGTTGGGGAGTACGGATACCGGCAACGACATCTTCCCCCTGGGCGTTTACCAGATATTCACCGTAGAAATAGTTTTCACCGGTGGAGGGGTCACGGGTAAAAGCCACGCCGGTGGCGCAATCATTTCCCATATTGCCGTAGACCATTGATTGAACATTGACAGCGGTGCCCCACTCGGCCGGAATGTTGTTCAGACGGCGATAGGTGATGGCCCGCTGGTTCATCCAGGAGCCGAATACTGCGCTGACTGCTCCCCATAGCTGATCCTGCGGGTCCTCGGGAAATTCGGTTCCAAGCTCTTCCTTGATTTGGGCTTTAAAGGCCGCCACCAGCTCTTTCCAGTCGCCGGCGCTCAGATCGGTATCAAGGTGAACACCCTTCTCATCTTTTTTCTGTTCCAGCAGGTGTTCAAGAATATGCTTGTCCATACCCATGACAACATCCGAGTACATCTGGACAAAACGACGGTAGGCGTCGTAGGCGAAACGCTCGTCACCGCTCTGGGCGATGATGCCCTGTACGGTGATGTCGTTGAGGCCGAGATTGAGGATGGTGTCCATCATGCCGGGCATGGAGGCGCGGGCGCCGGAACGGACAGAGACCAGGAGGGGATTGTCCGGATCTCCGAATTTTCTGTTCATCAGCGCTTCAACGCGGGAAAGGTTGGAGGAAACTTCGGCAGCCAGAGAGGCGGGGTAATTTTTATCGTTCT